>DCTU01000368.1 GCA_002329445.1 bacterium UBP9_UBA1432 | reverse complement strand
AGAACATCTTCTACGCGGACCTGAACCTGCTGGTGGAATCCTGGCACGGGGTCCGGACCCAGACGGGGCCGGAGGCGGTCGAGGACACGTTCAAGGGCAAGGACCTGCGCGCCTACCAGGAGTTGATGCGCCAGGGCTTCGCCGAGTACTACCGGGTGCTGAAGCCCGGGCGCTGGATGACCGTGGTCTTCCACAACTCATCGAACCTGGTCTGGAACGCCATCCAGGAGGCCCTGGGCCAGGCCGGCTTCGTGGTGGCCGAGGTGCGCACCCTGGACAAAAAACAGGGTTCCTATCGCCAGGTGACCAGCAGCGCCATGAAGACCGATCTGGTGGTCTCGGCCTACCGGCCCACCGAGCGGGTCCAGCAGGCCCTGGGCACCGACAAGGGCCCCTGGACCTTCCTGCGGGAGTACCTGGGCATGCTCTCCCCCGCCGTCTTCCTGAAGGGCGAGCTGCAGGGCCAGTTGGAGCGCACTCCCCAGCGGCTGTGGGACCAGTTGGTGGCCTGGTACTTCCTGAACCGCGCCCCCATCCCCATGGCCGCCGCCGAGTTCTTCCAGGGCCTGGAAGAGCGCTTCCCCGAGCGCGATGGGATGCACTTCCTGCCCGAGCAGTTGCCCGAGTACGAGCGCGCCCGCAGCCAGGTCAGCCAACCCGTGGAGATCCCGCTGTTCATCCGGGACGAGAAGAGCGCCATCGCCTGGGTCCGGGCCCAACTGCACGAACGGCCCCGGCGCCTGCAGGACCTGACCACCGAGTTCCTCAAGGCCACCCAGTGGGACCGCACCGAGAAGGGCGTCGAGTTGCGCGACGTCCTGGACCAGACCTTCCTGCAGTACGACGGGAACGGTCCCGTGCCCGCCCAGGTCCAGCAGGCCCTGGCCCGCCAGGAACCCGACCTGCGGAACCTGGACCGCGAGAACCCCCGCCTGAAGGAGCGGGCCCGCGAACTGTGGTACGTCCCCGACCCCACCCGCGCCGAGCAGATGGAGCAGCGCCGGCGCAAGATGCTGGTGGCCGAGTTCCAGTCCTACCGCCAGCAGAAGGGGCGCCGGCTCAAGGAGTACCGCGGCGAGGCCATCCGGGCGGGCTTCCTGGACGCCTACGAGAGGCACGACTACCAGGCCATCATCGAGGTGGCGGACCGCCTGCCCGAATCGGTCTTCGAGGAGGACTTCGAACTCTACATGTACCTGAGCAACGCCCGGACCCAACTGGGCCGGTAGCCCGACCATGGCTCTTCCGAACCCGGGGGAATGGTGGTACAGCCGGTCGCGGGGCGCGGCGGGCCAGGTCGTGCGCAGCGAGGACCTGTGGGGTGCCGCGGGGGTCCAGTTGTGGTTTCCGGCCCGCGACCGGGTCGAGCGGCTGGCCCCGGAGGACCTGGTGCCGGCCTCACAGGTCGGCCCCGCCCCGCCGGATCTGCTGTCCTGGCAGGTGCTGGCCGCCCGGGTCCAGGAGGCCCTGGCGGACGAGAAGCTGCTGGCCCCCCTGGAGGGCAGCGTCCTGCCCCTGCCCCACCAGATCCAGGCCCTGGCCCGGGCCCTGGGCGGCGACCGGGTCCGCTACCTGCTGGCCGACGAGGTGGGCCTGGGCAAGACCGTCGAGGCGGGGCTGGTCCTGCGCGAACTGAAGCTGCGGGGGCTGGTGCAGCGGACGCTGGTGGTGGCCCCCAAGGGCCTGGTGACCCAGTGGGTCCAGGAGATGCGCCTGCACTTCCAGGAGGACTTCCACCTGCTGCTGGGCGACCAGATCCGGGCGGCCGCCCGCCAGGGGGACGGGAACCCCTTCCTGCGCCACGCGCAGGTGGTCTGCCCCCTGGACTCGGTCAAGCCCCTGGAACGCCGCCGGGGCTGGAGCCCCCAGCGCCTGGCCGCCTGGAACCAGGAGCGCTTCGAGAACCTGCTGCTGGGCGCCTGGGACCTGGTGATCCTGGACGAGGCCCACCGCCTGGCCGGCAGCACCGACGAGGTGGCCCGCCATCGCCTGGGGCTGGGCCTGGCCCAGGCCGCGCCCTACCTGCTGCTGCTGACGGCGACGCCGCACCAGGGCAAGTCCGACGGGTTCCATCGCCTGTTGACCCTGCTGGACGCCGAGGCCTTCCCGGACGTGGGCTCGGTGACCCGCGAGCGGGTGGCTCCCTACGTGATCCGCACCGAGAAGCGCCAGGCCATCGACAGCGAGGGGCGCGCGCTGTTCACCCCCCGCCGCACCCAGATGGTGTCGGTGGAGTGGACCCCCCGGCACGACCTGCAGGAAGCCCTGGGCCAGGCCGTGACCGAGTACGTCCGCTGGGGCTACAACCGCGCCGTGCAGGAACGGCGGACGGCCCTGGGTTTCCTGATGGTGCTGATGCAACGGCTCGCGACCAGCAGCACCCGGGCCATCCGCCGCGCCCTGGAGCGCCGACTGGAAGCCCTCCAGATGGCCCCTGCGGAACAGGACCTGCTGGACCCCGAGGACGAGGAAGCCCTGGACGCTGGCGAGGAACCCGAGGCGATCCTGGATCGCCTGCTGCCCGTGGTCACCGCGGCCGCCCAGCAGGAGCGGGCCGAGGTGGAACGACTCGTGGCCCTGGCCCGGAGGGCCGAGGCCGAGTGCCCGGACGCCAAGGCCGAGGCCCTGCTGGAGCACCTGCAGCGACTCCGGGGCGAGGAGGCCGATCCCTCCCTGAAGGCCCTGGTCTTCACCGAGTTCGTGGCCACCCAGGAGATGCTGGCGGAGTTCCTCGAGTCGCGGGGCTTCCTGGTGGCCCGCCTGAACGGCGCCATGAGCCTGGAGGAGCGCCGGGCGGTCCAGGAGGACTTCCGCGGCGAAAGCCAGGTGCTGGTCTCGACCGATGCCGGCGGAGAGGGGCTCAACCTGCAGTTCTGCCACGTGGTGGTCAACTACGACCTGCCCTGGAACCCCATGCGGATCGAGCAGCGGATCGGCAGGGTGGACCGGATCGGCCAGAAGGCCACGGTGCAGGCCTTCAACTTCACCCTGTCGGCGACGGTCGAGCACCGGGTCCGCGAGGTGCTGGAAGAGAAGCTGCGCACCATCCTGCGCGAGTTCGGCACAGACAAGGCCTCGGACGTGCTGGAGTCCCTGGAGGACGGGGCCGACTTCGAGGACCTGGGCGCGCGCGTGGTCGAGGGGGCCGAGGCCGCCCTGCGCCACGTCGAGGAACTGGCCCGCCGGTTCCGCCTGCGCCTGCGGGCGACCCGGGACCAGGAGGGGCTCCTCCCCCGGGCCCAGCAGGTGGACCCGACCCTGGCCCGCCAGGTGGAGCACCATCCCCTGGGAAGCTGGCTGGAGCGCCTGGCCCCGGCGGCGGTGCGCTGCCTGGGCGGCACGGCCACCTGGCGGGAGGGCGCCTGGACCCTGACCCTGCCCGATGGGACCCTGGCCAGCGGCGTCTTCCAGCGAGCCGCCGGCCAGGAGGGAAGCCTGACCATGGAGCATCCGCTGGTGCGGCGCCTGGTGTACGAAGCCCCGGCCTTCGACCACGGCCGGCCCGTGCCCGTGGTGCGCCTGGGCGACCTGCCCCCGCAGATCCGGGGGACGTGGTCCCTGTGGCGGGTGGCCGTCGAGGGGGGTGGGCAGCGCCTGGTCCGCGCGCTCCCGGTCTACATCGACCAGGAGGGGCGTTCCTTCCGGGCCTCGGCACGACAACTGTGGGACCGGCTGCTGGTGCCGCCCCTGCAGGTTGAGACGGCCCTGCCCTGGGCCCAGGCCGAGGCCTTGCTGGTCCGCAGCCGCGAGGTGGCCCTGGAACTGGGCGAGGACCTGTTCCTGCGCCTGCGCGGTCGCCGCGAGGAGGCCCTGCGCCGCGAACGCGAGAAGCGCCAGGTGACCCTGGAGGCGCACCGCCGCGCCCTGGCCCGCGTGGGCCTGGCCACGGTCCGCCGCCATCGCGAGCGCCTGCTCCAAGCCGAGGAGGAGGCCTTGAACCGGCACGGCGATCCGCAGGCCATCCCCGTCCTGGAACCCCTGGTCATGCTCTTCCTGGAGGGCTCGGAGCGATGAATCCCATCCGCTGGCGGGACCGGATCCTGGTGAACTTCCCCAGCCCGGGCCCCAGCCTGACCCTGGTGGCGGACCCGGACGGCCTGCTGCAGGAGCCGGAACTGAGGACCGCCCTGGCCTTTCGAGGCTACCAGGTGCTGGACTACGAGGACCCGGTCCTGTTCCGGGTCCGCTTCGAACGCGACTTCTTCCCCCTGCTGGAAGACCCCGGCGGGCTGCAGGTCGCGGTCCGAACTGATGCCGGGCGCCGGCTGGAGGACCTGCCCGCCGACCTGCTGCCGCGGGGCCGGCGGCTGAACCTCAGCCTGGCCGGACTCTTCCCGCGCCTGTCCTACCCCGTGCTGCAGCGCCTGGGCGCGGGTTGGCTGGACCGGCTGGAAGAGGCCGGGGCCGGCGAGCGGGGCCCCAGCCTGGGCCCCGAAGCCACCCTGGACTTCCTGACCCGGCAGGTCTTCGGCCTGCACCTGCGGGATCTGCGCCAGCCCACCCGCCTGGTGGCCCGGCTGTTGGAGATGCACTACCACCAGGAGGGGGTGCCCGACCAGATCGCCCGGCGCGTGGCCCGGGAACTGGCCGGAGAGCCGGACCTGGGCGCCTGGCCCCTGGAGCGCCTGTGGTCGGACCGGGCCGCCTTCCTGTCCTTCCTGCAGGAGCAGTGGGAGGTCTTCCTGCGCAGCCTGCAGCAGCCCGATCACGGCAGCGTCTGCGAGCCTGCGGCGACCCTGCCACCCCGCTCGCTGGTGCCCTTCCAGGCGCCCCAGGTGCGCGTCTTCGTGGACACCCTGTTCCTGGAAGGGCTGCTGCAACCGGTCCGACTGGACGACGGGGCGACCCTGCCGGCGGCCGAGGCCTGGGCGCAGGTCGGCATCCGCGGCCCCGGGCCCGAGGACGCCCAGCGCCGCCTGGAGGCCCTGCTGGCCCGAAGCCGGGAATCCGAGTTCGGGATCCGCCCCGACCAGGGCCGGGCTGGCGGGAATCCGGAAGGGGAACAAGGTGGGCAGGGTCGCCAGGGCTTCCAGGGGCACGGCCGCGCGTTCCTCCGCCAGCAGCGCTGCCCGCAGGAGCCAGCCCGCCAACCCGGGGGAAGGCTCCAGGCGGGGCGCAGCCGACCATGTGCCCCGCGCGGGGCCGGGGACCAGCAGTCCCCAGTCGGCCAGGCTGACCACGACCCGCTGTACCGCCCGCCGCAGGGTGGAACGGTCCCCCCGCCGCTCGGCCAGGCGGCGTTGGAGGGCGCCCACCCGGACGGCGTCGCCCAGCATCAGGCCCCGGCCCACCTCGCGGGCCAGGTCGGCGAAGAAGGGGTAGCAGGCCAGGGCCATCCCGAAGTGCAGGCCGACCCGCTCGGTGCCCGGGAGGCCCTGCAGCAGGGCCAGACCATGATCGCGCAGGAGGATCGCCTCGATGGGAGGCGCCAGCCACAGCCGGGTCAGGACGGTCAGGTCGTTGCGGCGGGCCTTGGTGAGCCCCGGGCCGAAAAGCTCGTCCCCCAGTTGCTCGCGCAGCGCCCGGTGGTGCCGACGCTCCAGGGGGGCCGGGCCTCCACCCGACAGGTCCAGTCGCCTGTGCGCAAACAAGGCGGTCTGTTCCAGCCAGTCCAGGCAGATCCGGCGATCGAAGCCCAGTCCGGGGTTCAAGACACTTCCTCCTTCTGGAGTCGGACCAGGGGCACCAGGACCTCCTCCAGGCTGGCCCCACCGTGGGTCAGCGTCGGGCTTGGGGGGGCGCCCGGCCTGGCCTGGGGCGTGAAGGACCTGCCGGGGGGCGCCAGCAGGACCTGGAAGTCCCGGGGCAGGCCGTAGCCGGGCCAGGGCAGGGCCTCCGGGAATTCGGCCAGGACCCGCTCCCGAAGTTGGGCGTCCGGGTAGACCCGGGCCCGGGATCCGGCCTGGTCGACCAGGCTGCCTTCCCGGGGCCGGCCCATCCCGACCGCGGCCGTGCTGCCGTGGTCGGCCGTCAACCAGACCGTGTAGCCCTTTTCCAGCAGGGCCCGCAGGACGCCCGCCAGGACCCCCTGTCCGGCCCAGGCCAGCAGGGTGGCCTGCATGACCGTCCGCTCTCCGGGCACACCGTGCAGCATCTCGTCGACCGTGGGGACGACCAGGCCCAGGGCCTGCAGGTCGTCGCGTTCAGTGAGTTCGACGAATTCCGGATCCCCTGGATTCCTGACCGACCTCAGGTAGCCGACCTGGCCCGGCGAGAGGCCCTGCGTCTCCCAGAAGCGGCGCCACCAGGCCCCTTCGCGGGCGGTGGAGGCGAGGCTTTCGCCCAGGGTCACGGGCAGTTCGCCCGCGAACAGGGCCTGCCGGGACAGGCTGGTCAGGGTCGGGATCCAGGCGAAGCAGGCTCCCTCCTGCAGGCGCACGCCCTCGGGCAGGGCGGTCCCCGAGTCGCGCAGGGCCGCCCAGTGGCCCAGCGACAGGCCATCCACCACCACCAGGGCCACCCTGCGGGCCTGTCCGTCCTGCAGTTGCCGGGCCAGGAACCGGGGCACGTGGTGCACCATCACCGGGGCGCGCACGGCGGGAAGCGTGGCCAGCCCCCCATAGTGGTGCACCAGCCACGGGTAGAAGGCCTCGTCCAGGCCCTGGGCGTGCTGGTCCACCGGGCCCTGCTGCTGCGGGGTCCCCGCATCGGCCAGGGCCCTCAGCTCGCCGAGTTGCCGGGCCCGGTCCAGCCACTCCAAGGCC
>DCTU01000229.1 GCA_002329445.1 bacterium UBP9_UBA1432 | reverse complement strand
GGGTCGAGGTTGCTGGTCGGCTCGTCCAGGACCAGGATGGTCGGCGCCATGGCCAGGACCGTGGCCAGGGCCACCCGCTTCTTCTGTCCGAAGGAGAGATCGAACGGGGTGCGCTGGCCGATTTCGGGCAGTCCCACCGCCTCCAGGGCTGTCTGGACCCGCTCCCGGACCTGGCTTTCGCCCAGGCCCATGTTGCGGGGACCGAAGGCCACATCCTCCGCGACGCTGGTCATGAAGAGCTGGTCGTCGGGATCCTGCATGACCAGGCCGACCCGGGTCCGGACGAGGCGCAGGTTGGCCGGGACCACGGGAGTGGATTCGACCATGACCCGGCCCGAAGTGGGCATCAGGATCCCGTTGGCGTGGAGCATCAGGGTGGACTTCCCCGCCCCGTTGGGACCCAAGAGGGCCAACCGCCCACCTGGCGGGACTTCCAGGTTCACCCCCGCCAGGGCCCGGGTCCCGTCGGGGTAGGTGAAGCCGACCCCCTGGAAGCTCAGCGCCGAGCTCATGCGCGAGCCAGGGCCAGGGCCAGGAGGGTCAGGAAGGGGAGCCCGAGCGTCCACAGGTCCAGCCGGCCCAGGGGAGGGGGCGGGGCCATCGGCATTTCGCCTTGGAAGCCCCGGGCCATCATGGCCGCATGCACCCGGTGCCCCCGGTCGTGGGCGCGCAGGAGCATGGCGCCCGCGAGGTTGCCGAAGATCCGCACCTGTCCCCGGGGGCCAAGACCCGGGGCCCGACAGGCCAGGGCCCGGCGCATGGCGCGGAGCTGTTCGCGCAAGGTTTCAGCGAAGCGGAACAGGAACCACAGCACCCCCAAGAGCCCGGAGGGCATCCCCAGGCCCTTCATGGCTCCCAACAAGTCCGCCGGGGGACTGACCAGGCTCAAGAGCAGGCAGGCCAGCACGCACAACCAGGCGCTGGCCACCAGGCCCAGCGCGGTCGACCCGCCGGCCAGCCAGGAGCGGAGGGGGTCGGTCGGATTCCCGAGGGCCACCTCGCGCAGGATCGAGAAGAGGGCCAGGCTGGCGGCCACAGGCAGGACCGCCAGGCTCCGTGCCAGCCAGATCCCCAGGGGGACCTCGGCCTGGAGGGCGGCCACGAGCAGGAACCCGAACAGCGCGCCGGCCTCCGCCGGCTTCAGGGGGGACAGCAGGGCGATGCCACCGACCAGCACCAGCGTGGCCAGCATCCGGGCACGAGGGTCGGAGCGGCGCAGGCTCAAGGCGGGGCCTGGGTCGAGGTCAGGACCAGCCGGCCGTGCCGGACTCCCTTGGCCCCCAGCAGGGCGTCGGCGATGAGGCGGATCGAGTCGGCCGGGCCGCGCAGCAGGAGGACCTCCAGGCAGGTGTGAGGGTCGAGGTGGACGTGGGTCGTGGCCACGATCTGCCGGCAGTGTTCGTGCTGGATCGAGTCCAGCTTCTCGGCCAGATCGCCGGAATGGTGATCGAAGACCATCGTCAGGGTGCCCACGACCTCGCGATCCGGCTCTTCCACCTCGGCTTCCACCAGGGCCCCTCGCACCAGGTCCCGCAGCGCCTCGGAGCGGTTGTGGCCTCGTCGGGCCACCAGTCGGTCGAAACGCGCCAGAAGCTCCGGCTCCATGGTCACCCCGAATCGAACCAGGCCGGGCATCCCGAGGCCCCTCAGGCCTGCGCCCGGCGCCGAAGCGCCAGGGTCAGGCCATAGAGCATCACCCCGCTGACCACCAGGCCCAGGAAGCCTGCCGCGACGCCCGCCAGTCGGGGGCCTGGAAGGCCTGGAACCAGGTAGTCCGGGAAGGGACTCTCCAGCGCGGTCCAGGCCGGGAAGACCTGCCCCAGGCCCTTCTCGAAGTACACGTATTCCAGGCCGTCCGGGCTGGCGCTGGCCAGGAAGGAGGCTCCGGCCGCAGCCAGGGCCAGGAGTCCCAGGACGACGGCCACGCTGGTCGCCTCTCCGCTTCCTTCGGGCTGGAGCAGGGCCGGGCGGACCCGGGAGAGCCAGGCGACCAGGCTGGCCGTGATCAGGCCTTCGCCCACCCCGATCAGGGCGTGCCAGAAGGCCATGGCGGCCCCCAGTTCGAGCAGGTGGGCCCGGCCCGAGAGGGCGATCTCCAAGGCTGCGGCCAGCGAGGCGGCCAGCACCGACGTCCAGGCGGCCAGGAAGGCTCCCAGGACCTGGAAGGCGTGGCCGGGGAGACGGGTGGCCAGGCGATAGACGGTCCAGCCCAGGAACGGGGCGATCACCGCCATGTTCAGGATGTTGGCGCCCAGGGCGGTCAGGCCGCCGTCGCCGAAGAGGAGTGCCTGGACCACCAGCACCGCCGACAGGACCAGGCAGGCCGGCCAGGGTCCCATCAGGATGCCGGCCAGGGCTCCTCCGCTGAAGTGTCCGCTGGTTCCCGCCGCCACGGGGAAGTTCAGCATCTGGAGGGCGAAGATGAGGGCGGCCAGGACCGCCATCAGGACGGTGCGGGAGGGATCCAGGTGGCGCCGGACCCAGGCGCTGGCCCAGGTCGTGGCCCCGGCCCCGGCCGCCAGGCAGGGGATCCAGGTCCTGGCTTCCAGCATGCCGTCGGGGATGTGCATGAGGGCCCTCCCGTTCTCCTCGGGGTAGCACGAACAGTAGAAAAGTAGCACGGATCGTCCGGAGTGCCAAGACCTTCCCGGGGGCCGGGGTGCTGATCTTGAGCCTCGGAGACGATGTGTTCGGAAAGAATGGCGGGGTTTCAGGCGGCGCGGGGCTCCGAGGCAGAGGTGGCAGGCCCGCACCGGCACGCGGGTGTGGCCTCGCAGGCCCGGTCGTCGCCGGAGGGCGACGCGGCCCCTTCCTCCTTCCGGGCCCTCCGCGGGGGGGTAGCAGGCTCAGCCCGACCTCTCCCTTGGCAGGTCCTGGATTCTTCGGCTATGATCCCCCGAAGACAGGGGGTCCGCGGCTTGAGCAGCCTGGTCTATCTCGACAACGCGTCCACGACGTGTCCCCTCCCCGAGGTGGTGGAGGCGATGCAGCGTTCCCTCCTGGAGGCCTGCGGCAACTCGGCGTCCAACCATCGCCACGGCGGGCCGGCCTCCAAGCATGCCGAGAGGGCCCGGCAGGTCATCGCCGACCGCCTGCACGCCCAGCCCGACGAGATCGTGTTCACCAGCGGCGGCACCGAGGCCAACAACCTGGCGCTCAAGGGCGCCCTTCTACCGGGCCGGCCCTGGCACGTCATCACCTCGGCCATCGAGCATCCCAGCATCCTGGAGGCCCTGGTCGACGAGGGGGAGCCTGTCGGGCGCCTGGCCGACGCGCTGCACCAGGACGGGCATTCGCTCGTCAGCCGGCAGCGCGCAGAGCGCGGTTGGCGACTGCTGATCCGGAGGGAATGAGATGATCGAGATCCAGCAGGGGCGGACGGTGTGCCGGCGTTGCGTTCTGCCCGACAGTCCCCCGGACATCACCGTGGACGCCGAGGGCCTGTGCAGCGTCTGCCGGGAAGCGCAGTCCAGCAAGTCCCAGCCCGAGGACGAGCTGCTGGAGAGCGACTTCACCCGCCTGCTCCAGAAGCACAAGGGAAGGCACAAGTACGACTGCCTGGTCATGTGTAGCGGAGGCAAGGACAGCACGGCCAGCCTCTACTACATGAAGAAGCGCTATCACCTCAACCCCCTGGCCTTCACCTTCGACCACGGATTCGAGACCGAGGACGCCTTGAGGAACGTGCACAAGGCGGTGGAGAAGCTGGGCGTCGACTTCCTGTTCTACCGGTCCACGTTCATGCACGACATGTTCGCCAGGATCGTGACCTCCGGATCCGGCGCCATCATCTGCCACCTGTGCTCCATGTGGTACATGCAGGTCGCCTTCGACACCGCCGCCCGCTACGAGATCCCCATCCTCATCGCGGGCTGGACCAAGGGGCAGTCGGCCAGGCAGGGCGTGATGTCGAGCTGCGCCTGCAAGGCCGGCACCCGCGAGTACGCCTCGATGTCCGAGGCTACCAGGAGGTTCCTGGCCACACTCAAGCAGGATGCCAAGTACAAGGACTTCCCGCAGAGCATGGAAGAAGTGCTGCAACGGGCCAGGAAGCGCCACAAGGCCATCGT
>DCTU01000017.1:1409-2814 GCA_002329445.1 bacterium UBP9_UBA1432 | reverse complement strand
GTCCGGTCCCGGGCTGACCAGCCGGCAACACCCAGGCAACAGTTCGCATGCTGGGTTGCTCTATGCTGGAAGGTGCCGGGGCCTGTCCGGCAGATCGAGTTCCAGTCCTGCATCCGGAGGTCCTTGCATGTCTCCTCGCGTCGGAGGTCCCAACGCCTTCACTGGCCTGGAGCCCCTGGCCCGGCCCTTCTCGGAGGAGGTCGGTTGTCTGCGCGATTCCGAGCAGGTGACCCGCCCCGACCTCGGTTCGGATCGGGTGGACGGGCGTTCGGTCGACGCCGAGTGGACCTCGATTCAGAATCTGCAGGCCATGGGCCGGACCTTGAAGGAGGCGGTCCAACCGGACAAGACCCTCCAGACGACCCTGAACACCCTCAATGGCCGCCGAGGGATGCTGGCCGCGGTCTCCGGATTCCTCGAAGGCCTGGCCCTGGACGCCTGGGACGCAGTGAAGGCTCCTTTCGTCTTGGCCAAGGACGGTCTGGAAGCGGTGGCCTGGGGCGGCGTCGCAGCCTCCGAGATCCTGCACGAGGAGCCTTCGTCTCCCCCGGTCCGTCCAGCCACCCCCCCTCCTGATTTCCAGGAGGTCTCCGTGCGCGGCAAGGATCGGGGGCGCAGCGGCTACTTCCACTATGCCTTGAAGGATGGAAGGATCTGGAGCCGTTGGGACCCCGTGCTTCCGAAGGAATCCTTCTCGTTCCCATGTGGTCACCCCATGACCCCCCAGGAGGGGCAGGCCATGGTCGAGGACGGCGCCGGTCCCTACACCTATGCCTACGACGCCGAGAACAATCGGGTGCTNNTGGCATCTGCACGACGGCCTGGGTGGGCCGAACCTTCCCGAGGGCGAGCACGTCGTCGAGATCCAGGTGGCGGGCGACTTCATCGAAGCCCGCTCCAACACCAACAAGATGTATTCCTACGACCCCACCAAGCCGGATCCGGTGGGCTGGAAGGCCGAGCGGGGCTGTCCTTTTGGAGGCGAGGTCTACCTGCCCGAGGGCATCCGCGACTGGACCCTGGGCGAGGCGGTGACCATCAAGCCCAAGCGGACCTGTATCAAGGCCATGAACCCCTGGACGGACGTGGTCGGCTATTACCAGGATCCCGCCGGGCGGAAGGGCGACTTCAACTTTGTGGCGACCACCGGGGTCCTGACCGGAGACGGGCGCGAGATCCGCTATCGCGACACGGGTCTGCCGGCTGACTTCACCCGAGGCTTCCTGACTCCGCACCACGGGCGTTTTCAGGGCGAGAAGCTGGCCTCGGCGGGTTCAACCTGGCTTCTGTATGGCCGCGAGCCGGATGGGGCCCCGGGTCTGTACGTCCGCATGATGGACTACGAGATCAATGGGGCCTGTCCGGGCAAGCGCTACTCGTACAAAGAGTCGCCCTTCGACCCGGA
>DCTU01000017.1:0-1400 GCA_002329445.1 bacterium UBP9_UBA1432 | reverse complement strand
TCCTTCCCGCCGCTTCATGGTCAGGCCGCGCTGACGGATCGCATCGACATCCTGCCCGTGGGGCAGGGGAACCTGAGCCGGGAGATCCGCCTGGAAGGCTGCGACGCCCAGGGGCGGACCGGTTTCTACCACAAGCGCCTGGACCAGGAGGGCTGGACGTTCCAGGCGACCGGACAGCCGCTGCTCGGCCAGCCCGTCCAGGTGGGGGTGGCCGACCCCGAGCTCAGTACGCCGGGCACGGTCACCTTGGACTATCCCCAGGCCACCTGGTCGCGCCAACTGAAGAAGGCTCCGCTGCGCGGCATCGAACTGGTGGACTTCCATCCCTACCAGACCCAGGATCAGCCCAGCGTGATTCGATTCACCCTGAAGTCGGGAAAGCAGGTGGAGGTCCTCCTGCGCACTGGCGACGGCTACACGATGTTCAACGCGGACCCGCAAGAGGCGGCTCTGTTGGGCCAGGGGGCCGGGGTGCCCAAGGTCCTGGCGGGAACCCTGGAGGTCCCCGATTCGGTCTTGAATTCGGAAGACCCCGAGATCCGGGACTTCGCGCAGCGCCATCTGGAGAAGCTGCACCATCGCGAGAACCAGGTCATGGTCCTGGCCGACCGGGACCGGCTGCGCCTGGTCTCCGGGTGGTATCATCGCAACTCGGACAAAGGGCTGGACTGGAATCCGAACGCCCGCTGGGATGTCACCTTCACCCGAGACGCGCGCGGCGAAACGCCCTTCGAGAAGGTGGCCCTGGCGCCCGAGCTGCGACCCGAGCCGGGCATGACGCGCGAGGAGCTGCAAGGGCTCCTGGAACGGAACCGGGCTACCGAGGCGCGTCTGGCCGCCGATTTGAGGGCCCGCAAGAAGGAACACCGCCTGAAATGGCTGCGAGCCCAGGGCATCGAGCTGGCCATCCGGGGAATCTCGCTGGCCGGATCTGCGCTGAACCTGACCCGGGTGATCCGCTACGCGGCGCCGGTCACGCAGTTGATGCCTCCTCTGATGGATGCCCACGAAAAGGCGCAGTGGGCGGCTGCCTGGAGCACTCCGCAGGGGCATACCCGGGCTGTTGAGGTCCTTCAGGAGAATCAGGCCCGCGCCCGGGAGCTCCTGGCTTCCTGAGCCGCTTCGCCCAGATGGGGCCTCAGGGGCAGCGGATGGCTTCCTCTGCGGGCAGCAGATCCTCCAGCCGGGGCAGCGGTCGGGTTGGGGCCGTCAGTTCGAAGGACAGGTGGATCACCGCCTGGGCCGTCTTGGAGATTTCGTAGAGGTAGACCCTCCAGCCGGGAACGGTGAAGACCCGCGTGGGCTTCATGTCGCTGGGGAGGACCGGGGCCGGGTTTTCGGGGATGGCCAGGAGGACATCCTGGCGGGTGATCCCCTGCTGAGGCGAGAGGGTCAGGCTC
>DCTU01000411.1:5629-9985 GCA_002329445.1 bacterium UBP9_UBA1432 | reverse complement strand
GCTGCCGGAGTTGCCCTGGGCTGCCGCGGCCACTTGGGAGGCGCCGGTTCCAGGCGACCCCGAACTGGCCCGCGCCCCTCGCCCGGGTCGGGTCCGCGCCAGGACCGGGGGCGAACTCCCTCGCCGGGGCCGCCTTCGGGCCCGCCGGCCCCGCTGACCCCTCCGCTCCCTGGTCGGGTTGACCGCCTGGCCAGGGAGCGCCACCCTGCCCTGTCCTGTGCCCCTCCTGCTGGCTTCTGGCCGCTGGGATGACCGCAGGTGCCAAGAGGACCATCCCCCCACAAGAGGAAGATCCAACAGAAGCCCCAAGGCGAGCGACCAACGATGAAGGGAGGACCTCTGCCATGGATCGTGGCTACGTTCACCGCCTGGTCGACCAGTTCCCGAATCAATCATTGAACTCAGTTGCCAGGGTCCTGGAGGCCCTGCGTGACGCCCTCAGTCCGGCAGACCCGATCTCACGCGGCTTGGACGAGGTCCCGCTGGACGATGAGCCGTTGACCGCAGAGGATCACCGGGCGGTGATGGAAGGCCTGAAGGACCTGCGCGAAGATCGGACGTTGTCGCATGAGGACGTCCTCCGACAGGCGGTCCTTTGGGATGCAGAGGAGGCTGGCTCGTGAACTGGTCGGTCCGCTGGACGGAACGATCGTTGAAGGACCTGCGCAGGCTGGATTCCACGTCCCGTTCCCGGGTGCTTCAAGCCATCGCCCGCCTCGTGGATGCCGATCTAGGTGACGTCAAGAAGTTGCGAGGCCTACCGGGATACCGCTTGCGAGTCGGAGACCTGCGCGTCTTCTTCGAACGCGACTCGGGGTTGAAGGTCCTTGCCGTTACGGCCATCAGGAACCGGGGCGACGCCTACTAGCTGCGTCCCCAACAGCCACCAGAACAGCCACCACCCCGCCCCGTCGGTCCATCTCGGACCCGCGGGGCTTCTGCTGTTCCTGGGAGCCCTGCTGGCCCACACAGGCCGCCCGGAGGCCCCGGTCGACGGCTGGTTCATCGCCACCTGCTGCCCGGCGTCCCGGAGCCCCTGGGGGCGAAATGACGACCGATGACGACCAGGAACGGAGCGCCGGAGTTGGCGGACCACCCTCCCCCGCCGATCTGCCCACCGAGTTCCAGCTGGTCTTCGTCGAGGCCATGAGAGGTCCACTTCGGCACCTGGCCGAAGGAATCGCCCCAGAAGCCTGCCACCACGGGCCCGGACCGTCACCACAAGCCCAGGACTTGAAAAATCTTCTGGTGGCTGTTCTGGTGGCTGTTGCGACCTTCCAAACCCCTCTTTTTGCCTTCGTTTGCCTGCTGGCGCACCGACTCCAGGAAAGCGAGAAGCCCGCCATTTGGCGGGCTTCTCTTGGCAGGGGCGACAGGACTCGAACCTGCGACCTACGGTTTTGGAGACCGTCGCTCTAGCCGACTGAGCTACGCCCCTAAGTCCACGGCTAATCTCTTCGATCTGTAATCCGATAATCCTTCACCTGGCCCTTGGCATCCACAATCAGGACATGCTCGGCCTTCTCGACGAAGGTCCGGATTTCACGGGCATTGTTGGCAGAAAAGGTGATCTGCTGGCCATAGTCCGAATCGTCCTCGGCCACGGCGCGATAGATGACGGCGTTGTCGGTGGCCAGGCGCTCCCAGCCGTCCATCAGCAGCAATTCCGGCAGGCGCAGACGGGGGTCGGCCAGCGAGCGCACAGGCTTGTGGAAGCCCTTGGACTCGAGGGCCCGCAGGAACTGCGGATGCACCTGGGCGCGAGCCCCGGTCCCCTGGTTGTATCCGAAGTGCAGTGAAGCGTTGATATCCATTGCGTGTTCCTCCACGACGTCGCCGCGGCTTGGGCTCAGTCTAGCGCATCGCGCGAGGGTTCTTGTTGCACAGACGTTAACAACGCACTCAGGTGATCCGAGGCGCCGGTGGCCCGCGGCAGGCCCCGATGCAGGACCTCGGTGGCGTATTCGAAAGCCTGGCGCAGGTCCGGATCGAACCAGGTGCCAAAGCGCGAGCGGATGGAATCCATCAACCTGGAGCGGCCTTCCGGGCCCTCCTGCGCCAGTTCCTCCACCCAGGCCTCGGCCAGGGCCAGCACTCGGGCCAGGCGTGGGATCTGCTCTCCTTGCAGGCCTTCCGGGAAGCCGGTGCCGTCATAGCGTTCGTGGTGATGGCGCACGATGGGCGCGATGTCGGCGAAGATCCGGAAGCGCGACAGGATCTCCCCGCCAGCCAGGGCGTGGGCCGGATCCTCGGGGCACTCGACCCGGGTCTTGCCCAGGTCATGCAGGAGGCTGGCATAGGTCAGTCGCTCCATCTCCGGCTCGGAAAGATGCAGATAGCGCCCCATCTCGGCGCCGAACCGGGCCACCTCGACCAGGTGGGANNCGGCTGATCACGTCGGTGGACTCCAGGATGTCCACCAGCAGATCGACCGCCTCGTGGAAGAAGTTCTGCAACCGCCCCACCAGCACCGAGTTGCTCAGGGCCACGGCGGCCTGCGAGGCCAGCAGCTCCAGGTACTTCTGGTCGGTCTCGGTGAAGCGGCGGTTCTCCAGCTTGTTCACCGCCTCCAGCACGCCCAGGGGCTCACCCTGCCACAGGACCGGGACGGCCAGAAGCGACCGGGTCCGGAAGTCCACGGCCTTGTCGACGTCCTTGTTGTGCCGGGGGTCGACGTCCACGTCGTTGATCCGCATGCTCTTGCGATGCTTGATCGAGTAGCCGGCAACCGAATGCTCGTCGAAGGGGAATCGGACCTGTCGGACCTCCTCGGCCCGGGCACCGATGGACCCCTTGAAGTAGAGATCGTTGCCCCCCTCGCCGATCAGGATCAGCGAGCAGGCCTCTGAACGCGTCAAATCCAGGCAGATCTGCAGGATGCGGGCGATCAGTCGCTCGGAGTCCAGGGTGGCTGCCAGTTCGGCCCCGATCTCGACCATGGCCCGCAGGGCCTGGGCCTCGTCGGCATCGGCGGGCAGGACCCCTCGAGTCGAGGAGGCCCCTCCCAGAGGGATCACCCGGGTCGGCTGGGTCGCCGCCAGGTCCCTCCACAGCATCTCCATCTGGCGCCCCCGCTTGGCCGTGTCCGGAGAGGCCACCACGAAACGCGGTGACTCCGGGTCCGCGGGAGCCGGCCGGGAGCCGGATGAGGAGGGGGTCTCGGCGTTGATGTGGTCCACGGTGACCGAGTAGGCGCGATCCATGACCTCCAGCAGGTCGGGCAGGTAGGCGCCGCGCGGATCGATCTCCTGGCCGGTCCGCATCCGGACATACTCCAGGGCGAAGGTGTCCTGGGGATCCATCATGGCCACCACGATCCGCCCGGCATCCCGAGCGATGCACAGCAGGTTGAAGCGACGCGCCATCGACTGGGGGACCACCTGGGCCGTGGAGTAATGGATCGGGGTCTCCCGGACGTCGATGGAGGGGATCTGGGTGACCTCCGACAGAGCCTCCAGGTAGGCCTCCCGGGTCAGCCGACCGCTCTCCACCAGGACCTTCTCCAAAGGCTGGTTGGTCTGCGAGCTCTGCGCCAGCGCTGCCTTGGCGTCCTTGCGCGAGATCTTCTTCGTGTTCAACAGAGGCTCCAGCCAGGGAAAGGGTTGGCTCATGGTCGCCCTCCTTGACTCATCCCCCACGGGATGGCCGATTCTCGATTCAATCCGGGTCTTCCTCGGGGCCGACCGGCGAGACCCGCACCACGCTGTCGCGCGGCCAGACGAGCTCGATCCGGACGGGAATGCGGCTGCCGGGGGGAAGCGGGCGACCGGGCACATGCGCGCACTCGGTCTCGAAAAGGCAATCGCAGAGTTGGACGATGTGCTTGTCGGGGTGGTTGGCCACCACCACCGCGTCGGTCTCCTGCCACAGGCGCTCTTCCAGATAGCGCAGGATCCAGTAGGTCCGGCGGTCCTTCTCCAGCGCGTCGGATTGTTCGAGGGGCTGGCGCAGGGCGCCCAGGAGTTCCTCCAGTTGCGCGGGCTCATAGAGCGGGGACTGGCCAGCCAGCAGGGCCTTGATCTGCCGCTGCATCAACAGATCCCCGTAGCGACGGATCGGAGAGGTCACCTGGGTGTAGTAGTCCAGACCCAGGCCGTGATGGCGCGCCGGAGTCATCCCCAGGGTTCCCTTGCGCATGAAGCGGCGGGCTGCGTAGGCGCGCGCCGGGTCATACTCCTCGGCGTCCTCGATGGGCTTGTCAGGAGCCTCCTGGCTGCGGAACAATGCGGCAGCACCGTTTTCGGCCAGGAACTCGCCCGCGATGCGGTTGGCCAGGACCGCCATCTCGCTGACCAGCACCTGCGAGGGCGCGTTGGCCGCCTCGCGCTCGATGGAGATCCGGCCCTGAGAGTCCAC
>DCTU01000411.1:3458-5517 GCA_002329445.1 bacterium UBP9_UBA1432 | reverse complement strand
CACCATCTCGGCGCGGACCTGGACGAAGTCCGGGTCATAGTCCACCAGGAACGAGAAGGCCGGTCGGTCCTGCCCGGCCACCAGGCTGCAGGCCTCGTCGGCCAGGGGCGGGGGCAACATCCGGACCTTGAGATCGGGCAGGTAGATCGCCGTGGCCCGGGCGCGCGCCTCCAGGTCCAGGGCCGTGTCCGGCGTGACGTAGGCCGCCGCGTCGGCGATGTGGATGCCGACCCGGATCCCGCCGCCAGGAAGCTCCTCCAGGCTCAAGGCATCGTCGATTTCGGTCGTGAAGACGTCGTCGATGGTGAAGCATTCCAGGTGTCGCAGGTCCAGGCGCGAGGAATCGGCCAGGGGCTCGGCCTGATCGGCCAGACGCCGGGCCTCGGCCATCAACTCGTCCGAGAAGTCGACGCTGGTTCGAAACCGATGCAGCAGCAGATTTTCATGCTCGCTCCACAAACCGGCCTTGACCATGAGCTGGAAGGGCGCGTCCTTCCTGGATATCCCGGCTTCCTTGAGCAGGGCATGAACGTCCTTGAAGCGCCGGGCCTCGACCCCTTGCAGCGAGACCTCCCGGATCCAGGTCAAGATCCGGCGACAGGCATCCTCGAAGCCTTCCGGGAAAGCGGCTCCTCCATTGGGCGAGGGCTTCTGCCAGAGATTGGAGAGCCAGGGGACCAGGACCTCGCGCTCCCTGAGACGATTGGCCTCCACCTGCTGGCGCTGCAGCGTCTCCTCCACCTGGATCTTCCCGCGCAGCAGATAGTTCTCCGCCTTGCGGGTGAAGAAGACCCGGTCGGATTCCAGCGCCCGATACAGGCCCGACGACTGGACGGGGTCCGCCGCACTGCCGAAGTAGATCTCCGCCAGGCCCGCCAGGCTGAACGGCTCTGTCGGATGGTCCTCGTGAAGCAGTGCCCACAGGTCGGCCAGAGGAATGGTGCTGGCCAGGTCTTCACGATCGCGAGCGGCGCGGCGCAGGGCCTCGTCAATCTGTTCGGGCGGCGAGGCGGGGTCCAGGAAACCGGCCACCGAGAACAGGACCTTGTCCTCCAGGAGTTTCTCCTCCCGGGCTTCGTCGGTCCGGACGAAGACCCGTCCGGGCTTGTCCTGACGCAGACACAAGGCCACGGCCACCCTCTTGTTCTGGAGAAACTCGACCAGGGTTCCGGGTGGGATCATCGGAGCCGGCGCCGCCAACAGGTTGACATGGGGCCACTTTCCGCGGCAGAGGAGCCGATCCTGCCTGCCGTCAACCTGGTCCGGGGAATCCCAGGCTCTCCAGGAGGCGATCGAAGCCCGGCAGATCGAGCTGCTGCTCGCCGTCCGAGAGAGCCACGGCCGGGTTGGAGTGCACCTCCAGCATCAGGCCGTCGGCTCCCGCGGCCAGGGCAGCTCGGGCCAGGGGCGCCAGGATGTCCCGGCGGCCGGCCGCGTGGGAGACGTCCACCACCACGGGGAGGTGGCTCTCCTGCTTGAGCAGGGGCACCGCCGAGATGTCCAGGGTGCTGCGCGTCCAGCGTTCGAAGGTCCGAATCCCGCGCTCGCACAGGATCACCCGGTCGTTTCCCTGGGACATCACGTGCTCGGCCGAGAGCAGCAGCTCCTCGAGGGTGGCCTGGAAGCCCCTCTTGAGCAGGACGGGGGTGCGGGTCCTGCCGACCTCCTGGAGCAGGGGGTAGTTGTACATGTTCCGCGCGCCGATCTGCAGCACGTCAGCACACTCCAGAACGGCCTCCAGATCCCGTGGGTCCAGGACTTCGGTGACCACCGCCAGGCCGTGGCGCCGGGCCACCTGGCTCAGCAGGGTCAGGGCCTGCCGGCCCAGGCCCTGGAAGCTGTAGGGTGAGGTTCGAGGTTTGAAGGCGCCCCCTCGGATCAGGCGGACTCCTCGGCGGGCCAGGTGGCTGGCGACCTCCTCGAGCTGTTCGGCCCCCTCCACCGAGCAGGGCCCAGCGATCAACACCCCCGGGTCGGCCCCCAGGCGGACCCCGCCGACCTCCACCACGGTATCCTCCCGACGATGCCGTCGAGACACCAGCAGGGACTGGCGATGGCG
>DCTU01000411.1:0-3386 GCA_002329445.1 bacterium UBP9_UBA1432 | reverse complement strand
TTCCCGGGTCGGGTCGAAGCCTGCCAGACCCAGCTCGGCCTTGCGCTGGCCGACCTGAAGGGCCAGTTCGGCGCGTCGGTTCAGCAGGTGCAGGACCTCCAGGTTCAACGAGTCGATCTCCGCTCGAAGCTGGTCCAGGCGTTCGTCGCTCAAGAGGTTCCCTCCAGTTTCAGCACCCCGGAATGGTAGCAGATGCCCCCCCCTGCCCGCCAGGGATCTCCCGCGCAGGAGGGGCGATTCCTCGACGCGAACCGGCCGCCTGATGGATGAGCAGACCGAGAGATATCTGAGCGTGGCCCGGCAGGCGGCGCTCCAGGCCGGGGAGTTGATCCGCCGGAAGGCGGGGACCTCCTTCCAGGTCGACCACAAAGGGCGGATCAACCTGGTGACCGAGGTGGACACCGCCTGTGAGGCGCTGATCCGTCAGGCCCTGCTGGAGGCGTTCCCCGAGCACCGGATCCTGGGTGAGGAAGGTGGCCCGACGGGTGGCTCGCATGCGTGCCGCTGGCTGGTCGACCCCCTGGACGGCACCACCAACTTCGCCCAGGGCTATCCCTTCTACGCCGTCTCGATCGGCCTGGAAATCTCCGGAGACATGGCGGTGGGCGTGGTCCACGACCCGACCCGCCAGGAGACCTTCCACGCCGTCCGAGGAGGCGGAGCCTGGATGAACGGCCAGCCGATCCGGGTGACGGACTGCGAGAAACTCCAACAGGCCCTGCTGGTGACGGGATTCCCCTACGACCTGAGCCTGGCCCCCGACCTGCACCTGGATCTGTTCCGCGACTTCGTTCTGGCCGCCCGAGGGGTCCGACGCGACGGCGCGGCGGCGTTGGACCTGTGCTACGTGGCATGCGGCCGCTTCGACGCCTACTGGGAACTGGGCCTCTCACCCTGGGACATGGCGGCCGGAAGCCTGATCCTGCGCGAGGCCGGTGGAATGCTCAGCGACTTCGAAGGGCGGGTTCTGAGCCTGGAGGGTCGGGACATGCTGGCCAGCAACGGCCGGCTGCATCCGGCGATGCTGGAGGGAATCCGACCCCACCTGCCCGCTTTGAGGACCTCATGCTACCGGAAGTCCTGAATGCAACATTTCTTTCGACAAAATTTCAGGAAGTTCTGTCAGACTGCAGAAGAAGCCAGCCAGGAGGACGACCATGAAGGCCCAATGGAATCCGGTTCCCAGTGACCGCCCAGGAGTCTCCCACTACCAGAGGCAGCATCCCAAGGGGGAAGCCTGGATCGAGCGTAACGAGAATGGTTCGGCCGAGGCCTCCCAGAAGAACGGCTTCTTCGGGCCCAGCGTCGAGTCGTGGCACTGTGCCCCGGCGCCCTCCGACTCGGTCATCCTGCAGAAGATGGACGAGGTGGCCTATCCTCCCCGCTTTGGCGACTGGAAGGAAGTCCAGCACTCTCCCGAGCTCCCCTCGGTGAAGCACTACGTGGGACGCGAGACCGGCGGTCTGATCCGCTCGAAGGTCGAGGTCTTCATCGACCGCGATGGCGAGAAGGCCGACTACACGGCCAAGGTCGGCCATTTCGGTGAAGAGATCGAGGGCAGCTTCTTCGCCCCCGCCCCCTCCGACCAGGAGATCCTGCGCCGCCTCTCCGAGTCGCGCTAGACTCTCATCTCCGGCTGGGAGAGGGGAAGACCCGGCCTCGCAGAACCTCCTCGGCCCCGTCGCCGGATGCAGCGACGAGCCTGAGGAGGTTTCTTTGCGTACCAGACTCCTGGCGGCCCTGCTCTCGGTGCTGTTTCTGGCAGCTCCTGCGGCCGCTTCCGCGCCTCGACAAGACGCCTTCCCAACCTGCGGGACGGTCTGGATCGACCAGACCACCGACCTCTCCCAGGGGGCCATCGACCAGGCCCTGGAGGCTCTGACCCGGCAGGCGGCAAGCCCGCAGCATGTGGTGGTCCTGGTTCACGGGTTCGCCACCTCGCGCTCGCGCAGTCAGGACCAGTATGGAATCCTGGAGCCTCGAATCCGCCATCAGTTCGAGCGCCTGGGGCGGTCGGTGGCGATCCTGGGGGTCCAGTGGGACTCTGAAGCCCGGGGAAGCCTCCTGTCTCTTCCCTGGGAGTACGGCCGCAAGGTCACGCGCGCTCGCGCGGTGGGCCGCCTGGCTGTTCGCAAGCTGCTGTTGGCGGTTCAGGACCGCTTCCCCGAGGCCCGGATCAGCCTGCTCGGACACAGCATGGGCTGCGAGGTGCTTGCGGCGGCTGCCACCCCCGGGATCCGCCTGGGCAAGGCGGACCAGGACGCGGAAGTCTTCAAGCCGGAACGACCGCTGCGCACCAACGCCGTGGTGTTCCTGGGTTCCGATCTGGACTACGATGCGGGCTACCGCTCCCAGGCCCCCCTGGATTTCGAGGCCGTCGACCTGCTCTGGATGACGATGTCCCGACAGCACCGACCGGAGCGCGACAAGGTCCTGGATCTGCGCGCGCTGATCCGGGGCCGGGCCCAGGGAGCCACCTTTCCCCGATTCACGGGTCGACAGTATGAGGCCATGTTCAACGGCCGCAAGGCGGTCTTCGACAACCAGGACATCCCGCCCAACCACGACTTCGTGAAATACTACAACGAAAAGCGCCTGGCGCGAATCGTCCCCGCCATCGTGTCCCGGACCGAACCGGGAATCATTCCGCCGCCCCCGGACCTCTCGGCAATCGACCGGGTCATGGAGGCTCCCGGGCACGTCGAAGCTCTCCGCCCCTTCCTGGATGGCTCGTGCCTGTCGGGGCAGTTCTACGCTGCCTGGCGCTTGGAACACCTCCTGGGCGACGGCGCCACGCACTTCGAGGACGAGACCCTGGCGCGATTGGGGGACCAGATCCAGGACCGCCCCCGCCTGGTCCGTCAGGAACGCCGAGCGAGCCGATGTGCCCTGGTCCGGCAGGGCCTCTGGCCCACCGACCGGTTGCTGGTGCGTCTGGGAGCCCCCGCCTGGGCCAACCCCCTGGGCGGTTCCTGGCAGAAGGACTTCCAGGGACGGGTCGTCGAGCTTTCGGGATCCCTGATGCGGCTGGAGACCGAGTTCGGAGACCTCTTCGTCTTCGACCTGGTCCCCAACCGCACCCGGATCACCCCCAGCCTGGATGGCCTGCGAGTGGGTTCCCAGGTCCGGGTCCGGGCGGACTTCAACCACGAAGCCCTGGACATTCGGGTCCTGCCCCTGCCGCGCTGGCTGGAGGTCAGAAGCTAGCCGAAGAGTTCGCCCATCATCCTCAGGTACTCGGGCCCCGTCAGGCCCGTCTCCCCCTTGGCCCGGGCGTCATAGACGAAGCGCTCGTAGACCTGCCACTTGTCCTTGGCCTCCGGCGTCAGCTTGGCCCAGTTCTCGGTCACGTACTTCTTGAGGTCGTCATACTCCGCACCGGCCGA
>DCTU01000233.1:6448-7712 GCA_002329445.1 bacterium UBP9_UBA1432 | reverse complement strand
GGGGTACGCCGTTTGCCGACAAGGCGTTGGCCACGGCTGGGATCGCCGCGCGAATCTGCGAGGCGATCATCGCTCGCAAGCTCACCCAGGCCAGAGCGGCCGCTCTTCTTGGGGATACGAAACGGCCAGCCGGCCAGGGCCGAGCTTGTGTGCCAGGCTCGGTGAAGGGTTGCCAGTCCATCCGGGAACCACTCCCCTGCAGGTTTCCGACCTCCTCCTCGCGCCCCCGAAGTATTGATTTTGGTAGGACGACTGGTTATACTAAGGGTACGATGAAGAGCGTCAAAACCGCCGTATCCGTGGAATCTCGCCTCTTCGAACGGGCTGAGGCCATGGCCCGAGCGATGAAGGTCTCCCGGAGCCAACTCGTGTCCATGGCCCTGGAAGAGTATCTGCGCCGCAGGGAGGGTCAGGAACTCCTGGCGAGGATCAACGAGGCCTGCGAAGAGGACGACCGCGAAGAACGCAAGTTGGCAACCCGCTCGGCCGGGTCGCACCGCCGGCTGCTCGAGGGCGAGTGGTGATTCGTCAGGGCGATCTCTACTGGGTCCATCTGGACGAGCCCTCAGCGTCAGAACCCGGCTACAGTCATCCCTGCGTGGTCGTACAGAACGACATCTTCAACCAGAGCCAGATCCGGACGGTCGTGGTCTGCGCCTTGACCTCGAATCTTCGGCGCGCCCGTTCTCCGGGCAACGTCCTTCTGGACCTCGGGGAGGCAGGACTCCCACGACAGAGCGTCGTCAACATCACCCAGATCCTGACCGTCGACCGGTCCCAACTGGGAGAGTGCATCGGCACCCTCTCGCCCGAGCGGGTCCGCGAGGTGACGGCTGGCCTCAGGTTGCTCCTCGAACCCAGAAGCACCTGACCCGATCTGGATGGCTGCCCCGTTTCCCGCCGTGACGTGGTGGATGTCCGGGGTTTAGTCCGGAGCAGTCCTCCGGGCCGCCTGAATCCGCTCTACCAGGACCATGGCCAGGGGCTCCTGCCCACAAGATCCCGCAGGCGCCAACGCAGGACCTGGAGCCCCCGGGCCACGACCAGCTCGCCGTCCTCAAAGCGCGCCTCGGAATGGCCCCGCGAGCGCAGTTCTTGGAAGCTCTCCCGATGGCCAGAAAATTGAATATCTCTCGCTGGCTCGGGTCCGATATTCGGGCTCAAGGGGGGCTCTTTCAGAGTCGCGCGGACAGCCGGGTTCGTGGTCTTCTTCAACCGCGACGAGCGCGACCCGCTCAGGGCCCCGTCCGGACCCCTCCCAGCC
>DCTU01000233.1:0-6317 GCA_002329445.1 bacterium UBP9_UBA1432 | reverse complement strand
CGTGAGCCCCGGCAGGATCAAGGGGATGGTCGTCGGAGTGGGCGACCACCTGCGCACCTTCTTCTGGCGTCAGACCGTGGAACGCGTCGCTTGTTCCTGGGCTCGAGCCAGCACAGGGTCGCTCCTCGCCCTGGACTTCGTCCGGCCAGATGCCGTACAATACGGACATGGATGCAGTTCCAGAAATGCCCCCGAAGCGGCGCTCCATGCCCAGGACAGAGCGCCTGGAAGCCCGGGTTGCGACCGACCTGAAAGCCAGGCTCTGTCGAGCTGCTGCGCTGGAGGGCCGGACCCTCACCGAGTTCGTGACGGATCACCTGGACCAGGCCGCGCGGAAGACCATCGAGTCTTGGGAGCGCTGGGAGTTGGGCCAGAGGGACCGGGAGGAATTCGTCCGCGCGCTCCTGGAGCCCCCCGAGCCCAACCAGGCCCTCGTCGAGGCGGTCCGGCGCTATCGGGGTCAGGTGCCCTCCTGATTGGGCCCGCTCAGGCCAGGGAAGGTGGAGACCCTTCACGCTGACCACGACCGAGGCTCCTTTGATTCGGGCGTGGAAGCCCTGGACCTGTATCTGAGGACCCAGGCCCTGCAGGACCTGCGCCGGCGGGTCAGCGCCGTGTTCGTCATCACTCCACTCGGGCAGCGACGGGTTCTGGGCTACTATACCCTTTCGGCCCTCTCCCTGGCCCTGGGAAGGCTCCCTCTGGAGGCTCGCAAGAGGCTTCCGCGCCATCCAGAGGTCCCGGCGACCCTTCTGGGGCGCCTGGCGGTGGACCGTTCCTGTCGGGGGACCGGGATACGGCTGGGCGAGCATCTTCTGGTGGACGCCCTGATGCGCTCTCTTGAGGTCAGCGCCCAGGTCGCCTCCTACGCGGTGGTGGTGGACGTGGTGTCCGGCCAACCGGACCCGATCGGCTTCTACCGCCGCTACGGCTTTCAAGCCCTTCCCGACCAGCCTCGGCGACTCTTCCTGCCCATGGCGACGATCCGCCGTCTCTTCGAGACCTGAACATTTGGGCTGGGGATCGTCAGGCGCAAATGGGGGGTGAGCGCGGGGACGCGGGGTGACGTTTCCTGTCAGGGGCGACGTGATACAACTGGAACAGGGTGACGCAGGATGGCCCCGATGGCCGTTCCAGGCACCGGGCAACAAGGCCCCCGTGTTCCGAGGGCAGTCAGGAAACATTCGAAATGAGCAGGTTGATCAGCGTCGTCTGTCCCGGTTGTGGAAGCCACGACATCCAGGAGGACCTGGTCTGTCAGAGCTGCGGCAGCCGTCTGGCCTGGTCGCACGACGTGCAGAGCCTCCGACTGGCCGGAATCAACCACCAGTGCCCGGGCTGCGGCCGTCTGAACGACAAAGCGAACCGCTTCTGCGCCGGGTGCGCAGCCCCGCTGGTCCTGGCCTGTCCGGTCTGCAACGGCGAACACCCGCAGGATACGCTGGCGTGTCCCACCTACGGGGTGAAACTGCTGAGATTCCGGGAGGCTGTTGCCGTCCTGGCCCGGGCTGCCGAGGCCCTTTCGCAGGCCCGACAGGAGATAGAACGCTTCGAGGAAGGCCAGACGATGCAGAAGGAGATCGCGGACCTGTCCGGGCCCCAGGAGTTACCCATTGGAGATGTGTTCTGCACGGGGCTTGTCGCAGTCCCATTCTGTTTGGTGGCTTGGATCGTGTGCTGGCTCTGCGGGTGGATCGTGATGGTCGTGGTGTTCTTGCCGTTTCCTGATTTCTTCACCGGGATATCGGACCGGACCTTCCATGCGATTCCCCGGTACTTCGGCCATCTCGGAGCCGTCCTGGTCTTTCTGGTGTCCCTCTCCGCGGCCGTTGAGCAACACAGGGCGGACCTGAAGAAGAAGAAGGACCGCCTGGCCGAGCTCCGCCTCGCCGCGTCGCAGAACAAGGCCCGTCCGGACGCGGCGTCCCGCCATCTTCAGCTCACCCAGGACATCGAGCGCCTGGTCGGCACCTGCGCCAGGGATTTTCCTGAACCGGTGGTGGCGCAGATGAAGCAGCGCGCCGGGCTGTGACACGCCACCACCCGCCGGGCGCTGAGGCTCTGGGGCGGGCCCGACCCACCTCAGAGCCCGGTCCGGACGCCTCCCAGCCGCCAGACCAGGGCGTAGGGCACCAGGATCAGGCCCAGCAGGACCATCCCATAGGCTGAAGCGTCGAAGACGTCGCCCTCCTGGATGCGCTGGAAGACGAAGATGCTGGCCGGATACCAGCGGGGCGGACAGACCATCAGGGTGATCGCCACGTCCTGNNCGTGAGCCCCGGCAGGATCAAGGGAATGGTCACCCGCGCCATGGTCAGCGAGCTGGTGGCCCCCAAGGTCTTGGACCCTTCCTCCAGCGAGGGGCCCACCTGTTGCAGGGAAGCCAGGATCGAGCGGACGGCGTAGGGCATCCGGGTCACCACGTAGGCGCATAGGACCAGGGCGGCCGTCAGGTGCAGGGCCAGGGGCGGACCGTTGAAGATTCCGATCAGGGCGACGGCAAAGGCCACGCCGGGGACGACGAAGGGCAGCACCGTGGCGAAGTCCAGCAGGTTCCGGGTCCAGTGCCGGCTCCTGGCCAGCGTCCAGGCCACCGCCAGGGCCAGGACCAGGGCCAGGCCCAGGGCCGGCAGCACCAGGGCGAACGAGTTCAACAGAGGCGAGTCCGCCGCCACCAGCCGCCGAAGGATCTCCCCGTAACGGCTCAGGGTGTAGGCGGTGGGCAGGGTCTCCACGCCCCAGCGAGCAGACAGGCTGACCAGCAGGGTGGCCGCCACGAAGAGGATGGGGACCGACAGAATCGCCGTGGACGCGGCCAGGCAGGCGCGGCAGACCCAGGGTGTGCGGACCAGATCGCCCTCCCCCGCCGTCCGGCCGGTGACCGTCTCGAACCCTCCGTCCTCGGCGAAGGACTTCTGGAGGGCCAGGACGGCCAGGATGGTCAGGACCATCACGGTGCTCAGCATCGAGGCTCCTCCCCAGTCGGTCGAGCCCGACAGGTCCCGGTAGGCCTCCACCACCAGGATCGGCCTGCCGATGGGCATCAGGAGGCTGAGGACGGCGAAGTCCCCGAACGAGCGGATGAAGGCCAGGAAGGCCCCGGCCGAGAGCCCCGGCATCAGCATGGGAAGGTGCACCGTCCACAGCGAGAACCCCGGCCGAGCGCCCGTGACCTCGGCCGCCTCGCCCAGGGACGGGTCCATCCGCTCCAGGGCTGCGGCCGTGGTCAGCACGACGAACGGGAAGAACAAGAAGGCCTGCACGATCCCAGCGGCCAGGACCGACTGTCCCGGGAAAGGCGTCCCCAGGCCCACGGCCTCCAGAATCCGGGTGAGGATCCCTCCCTCTCCCAGCAGGTTCCGGAAGGCCAGGGCTCCCAGGAATGGAGGCAGGGCCAGTGGCAGGATGCAGAGCCAGCGCACCAGGTTGCGTCCGGGCATGGCGGTGCGGGCCACCGACCAGGCCACGATCCCCCCCAGGAACGTGGCCGCCAAGGTGACCAGGGGGCAGAAGCCCACGATCTGCCAGAGCCTGCCATCCCAGGACCGGCTGGGCGCGAGGTCGTACATCCAGTGCCCCTGCTGGGCCTGGGCGGGAAGAACCAGGCGCCAGGAGACCCCGGCCAGCAGGACCACCCCGAAGGCCAGGCCCATCAACGGCAGGCCAGCCCCCCGACGGATCCGATCGGGAACCGTCCCCCCCAACGCCCCCCAGAGTCCCAGGACCATCCGGGCCGTCCCCCAGGCCAGGAGTGCGGCCAGCGGGGCCGCCCCGACCGCGTTGAGGAAGCCCCGGAAGTAGCGGCGCGTCTCGAAGAATCCCGCGTAGTAGCGCCCGTCCGCCTGGTCGGCCAGTTGGCGCATCAGCCCCGACAGGTCTCCGCGGACCAGGTGCCCCAGCAGGTCGACCGGTTCCCCGGTGAAGCCGACCAGGACCAGACTGGTCATCGGCAGGACCAGGAACAGGCCCAGGAAGGCAGCCACCAGGCCCGCGAAAAGCCAGCGCAGCGCCCGGCTCACTCGGAGCCCTCCAGGACCAGCAGGTCCTCCGGCTGCAGGCCGACGCGGACCTCGTCTCCCATGGCGAAGCTCTCGAACCCGGAGGCCAGGGGCGCCGCCACCGTCCACTCCAGGGATCCGCTGGCCACGACGTACTTGACCGTGCTGCCCGTGAACATCCGCAGTTGGACCCGACCCGTGAAGCTGCCGGGCGCTTCCTCCCCTGCCCCCAGGAGGCGCAGGGATTCAGGGCGCACGGCCACCGAGAAGGTCCCCTGGGGCGGAATCGCGTGGGTGGTAGGCAGGACCGGCCCCTCCCGAAGCCGGACCAGCCCCGGGCCTGCCAGGTCCGCCGGGAAGAGGTTGGTCAAGCCGATGAAGTCGGCCAGGAAGCGGGTGCGAGGGCGCAGATAGAGTTCCTCGGGCGGGCCCACCTGGACGACCCGGCCCTGGTTCATCACGGCGATGCGGTCCGAGACCGCCAAGGCCTCCTCCTGGTCGTGGGTGACATACAGCGTGGTGATGCCCGCCCTCCTCTGGATGCGGCGGATCTCCTGGCGCATCTTCACCCGCAGCCGGGCGTCCAGGGCCCCCAGGGGCTCGTCGCAGAGCAGGACCCGGGGGCGGATGACCAGGGCCCGAGCCAGGGCCACCCGCTGTTGCTGGCCACCTGAGAGCTGTCCCGGCCGGCGCTCCTCCAGCCCCTCCAGTTCGACCATGGCCAGGGCTTCGCGAACCCGGGCCAGGTCCTCGGAGGGAAGGCAGGCCGAGACGGCCCGGACCAGCCAGCCCATCCGGCCCAGGAGGCCTGCCTTGCGGTAGCGCCGGGCCATCAGTCCATAGGCCACGTTATCGGCCACGGTCATGTGCGGAAACAAGGCGTAGTTCTGGAAGACCATCCCGCAGTCGCGGTCCCAGGTCGGCACCCCGGCCACGTCCTGCCCATCGAAGAGGATTCCTCCCCCGCTGGGGGTCTCCAGGCCGGCCACGCAGCGCAGCGTGGTGGTCTTGCCGCAGCCCGAGGCCCCCAGCAGCGAGAAGAACTCGCCGTCGCCCACCTCCAGACTCACCTGGTCCACGGCCCGCGTGGCACCGAAAATCTTGACCAGGTTGCGAATCTCGACGCGACTCATTCCTCGGCTGTGGCCTCCACCCGGTTCTGCCAGATCCGACGGACCCGGTCGTAGTTGGCGGCCATCCACTCGGGGTCGAGCTTCATGGCCTTGTCCAGCAGATCTTGCAGGGTGACGCCTTCCAGGCCGGCCGGAGGTGGGATGGAGGGGTCCACCGAGAAGAAGAAACGGTTGATGATCCTCTGGCCCTCCTCAGACAGGCAATAGTCGATGAAGGCCTTCCCGGCCTCGGGGTTGGGACCGCCCCGGACCAGCGCGATCCCCTCGGCCAGGACCGGGCTGGAGGGGGGCAGATGCCAGCGGATGTTGGCGCTGGCGTCGGCCACCTGGGTGTTTCCCGCCTGCATGGCCAGGAACTCCAGGAACTGGAACTCGAAGTGGATGCCGATCAGGCTCTGCCCCCGTGCCACCGCAAACGACGGAGCGCCCTCCCGCGTGTAGCGATTGAGGTTCCCGAAGAAGCGGGTCAGGTAGTCCCAGCCCGCCTCCTCGCCCTGCCCGGCGTTGAGGGCCCGCAGCAGGGCCGACTCGAGGAAGAGCATGGAGGTGCCGCTCTCGGCCGGATCCCACATCTCGACGTGCCCACGCCAACGCGGCGTGGCCAGCTCCTCCCAGGTCCGGGGCACCTGGTCCGGACTCAGATTCTGGGGGTTGTAGGCGAAGCCCAGCGAGATCACCCCGATTCCCACCCAGCGCCAGTCCCGATCGCGCAGGATCAGGTTGCCCCGGTCCCGAGGCATGTCCTCGTGTCCCGTCGGAACATAGGGTTCCAGGAGACCTTCTCCGGCCGCGGTCATGAAGGGGATCATCCCGCCCCCGCCACACCAGACATCGGCCCGCGGGTAGTTCTTCTCGGCGCGCAGCCGGGCGAAGACCCGGGCGGTCCCTTCGCGGATCTGCTCGACCTGGAGCCCCGTCTTGCGGGTGAAGCCCTCGGCCAGTTCATCCACCGTCAGGTCGGGGAAGGGGGTATAGACCACCACCTGGCGGGCCGAAGAGACCGGTGGCCGGGATGCGGTCTCGGGCGCCTGGGGCGCACAGGAGGCCCCGGCCAGGACCGCCACGAGCAGCACGGCCCAAGCCCGGAGCCCGTATCCGGACTTCATAGGGTCCCTCCTCGCCGGCCTCGAGGCCTCCTCAGGCCATCCGTGGAAGACTCGAGCCAGATCCCCGGGACCGGGGTTCC
>DCTU01000084.1:1463-6548 GCA_002329445.1 bacterium UBP9_UBA1432 | reverse complement strand
GTCGTGGCCGTGCTGGGGGTGGGGGCGCTCTTCGGCCTGGCGCGGGTCTCGGCGCTGGTCGAGGGCTTGAAGGACTCGGTTCCGGGGAGGCTGGTGGTCTTCTTCCCCGGCGAGCACCACCCGGAGACCCATTCCTATCGCTTGTTGGACGCCCGGGACGGCTGGAACTACCTGGCCGTCGCGATCACGGGCGACGAGTGACCACCGGATCCCAGGAATACGCGGACAGCGGGAAGGACACCATGCTCAACCAGGACATCTACAGTAAGCCCCCCGCCAGCAATCGACTGTTGAACAACGGCGTGGCCGAGGTCTCGGAGGACCGCTCCGAAGGCGCCCTCCAGGTCCTGCGCTACGAACTGGAGACCTTCGTCTGCGACGGCCAGTACGCCACGGGCCTGGAGACGATCCTCGAGAAGTTCCTGGACAACCTGGGGCGGCGGTCCGAGCAGCCCGGGGTATGGATCTCGGGCTTCTACGGCAGCGGCAAGTCGCACCTGGCCAAGATGCTGCGGGCCCTGTGGACGGACGTCACCTTCCCCGACGGCGCCACCGCGCGCAGCCTGCCCCGCCTGCCGGAGGGGATCCGCGAGAAGCTGAAGGAGCTGTCCACCTTGGGGCGCCGCGAGGGCGGCCTGCACGCCGCCGCCGGCAAGCTGGGCGCTGGGGCCGGCGACAGGGTCCGGTTGGCCCTGCTGGGCCTGCTCTTCAAGTCCCGGGACCTGCCGGAACAGTACAACCAGGCGCGCTTCGTCCTGTGGTGCCGCGACGAGGGGCTGCTGGACGGGTTGAAAACCGAACTTGCGTCCCGCGGGCGCACGCTCGACAGGGAACTGGTCCACATGTACGTCTCCCCCCACCTGGCCGGCGCGCTCCGGACGCTGCGCCCCGACCTGGGGAACTCGGAGGCCGACGTCCGCCAGACCCTGAAGAACCAGTTCCCCCAGGTCACCGACGTCAGCAGCGACGAGTTGATCCGAACCATCGAGTCGGCCCTGGGCCAGGGCGGCCGCCTGCCACTGACACTGGTGGTCCTGGACGAGGTGCAGCAGTACATCGGCAGCGACTCCGACAAGGCCTTCCAGGTCCAGGAGATCACCGAGACCCTCTCCAAGCACTTCCAGGGGCGGCTGCTTTTCGTGGGCACGGGGCAGTCGGCCCTGTCAGGCACCGCCACGCTGACCAAGCTGATCGGGCGCTTCCCCGTCAAGGTGACCCTGGGCGACTGGGACGTCGAGAACGTCACCCGCCAGATCATCCTGGCCAAGAAGCCCAGCGCCCAGCCCCAGATCGAGCAGGTCTGGCGCACCCACCTGGGCGAGATCTCCCGCCACCTGCGCGGCACCAAGCTGGAGCACGTCACCGACGACGAGGAGTGGCTGACCGCCGACTACCCGCTGCTGCCCGTGCGCCGGCGCTTCTGGGAGCGGGTCCTGCGCAGCATCGACACCACCGGCACCGAGGCCCAGTTGCGCAGCCAGTTGCGGGTGGTCCACGAGGCCGTCCTGGACACGGCCGGGCTGCCGTTGGGGCACGTGGTGGGGGCCGACTTCCTGTACGACCAGGTCGCCGCCAACCTGCTGTCCACCGCCCAGTTGCCCAAGGAGGTCTTCGAGAACATCCAGCGCTTCTCGACGGGCGACGCCCGAGCCCGACTGAAGGGGAGGCTGTTGCGCCTGGTCTACCTGATCAACAAGCTGCCCGCCGACACGGCCCAGGACCTGGGCCTGAGAGCCACCGAGGTGGCCCTGGCCGACCTCTTGGTCACCGATCTGGCGGCGGGCTCGGCGGAACTCCGGGGGCAACTGCCCGGGCTGCTCGACGAACTGCAGAACCAGGACCGGCTGATCATGTCGCTGGAGGGGGCCCAGGGGCTGGAATACCGCCTGCAGACCCGCGAGTCGGGCGCCTGGCACGAAGAGTTCCGGGCCCAGGAGGCCGAACTGCGCTCGGCCCCGCAGCGGCTCGAGCACATGCGGGTGGAGTTGCTGAAGGGCCGGTTCCAGGAGATCCTCAGGAAGGTCCGGGTCTGCCAGGGGCGAGAGAACCTGGAGCGCCCCCTGCAGCCGACCTACGACGAGACCCTGCCCAAGGACCACGCCAAGAAGCTGTACCTGTGGATCCAGGACGGCTGGCAGAGCGACGAGCGCGCGGTGCAGGCCGAAGCCCGGGCCCAGGGCCCGGAGGACCCCACCCTCTTCGCCTTCCTGCCGGCGCTGCACAAGACCGACGTGGCCCAGGCCTTGGTGTGGCGGGAGGCCGCCCGGGCGACCCTGGACCGCAAGGGCAATCCGTCCACCGCCGAGGGCCAGGACGCCCAGCGTTCCATGGAGAGCAGGCGGAAGACCGCCGAGGAGGACCTGCAACGCCTGCTGGACCGCCTCTTCGCGGGGGTCCGCCTCTTCCAGGCGGGGGGCCAGGAGGCGACCGAGGGCAACGACCTGGCCGACCGGATCCAGCGGGCGGCCCGGGCTTCGGCGGTGCGCCTGTATCCCCAGTTCGACGCCGCCGACCACGACCGCTGGAGCAAGGTGCTGGACGAAGCCCGCAAGGGCGCGGCCGGCGCCCTGAAGCACGTGGGGCACGCGCAGGCCACCGAGCAGCACCCGGTCTGCCAGCGCATCCTGGCGTACCTCGGGCCCGGGAAGCGCGGCTCGGAGATCCGCGAGCACTTCGAGGTCCCACCCTACGGCTGGTCCCGGGACGCCATCGACGGCGCTCTGTACGCCCTGCTGGGCGAGGGGCACCTCAGGGCCCGGGACGCCAGCGGGCGCGACGTCGAGGCCCCGGCCCTGGACCGCTCGAAGCTGCCCCAGGCCGCCTTCCGGCGCGAGTCCGTGCACATCACCCCGGTACACCTGATCAAGGTCCGCAGCCTCTTCTCGGCGGTCGGCGTGCCCTGCCAGCCCAAGGAAGAGACAGCCAAGGCCCCCGCGCTGCTGGCGCGCCTGAAAGAGCAGGCGCAGGCGGCGGGCGGCCCCCCTCCCTGCCCGGAACCGCCCGGGACCCAGGTGCTGGCCGAGTTGGAGAGCCTCTCGGGCAACGCCCTGTTGTTCGAGCTGTTCCAGCGCGCGGACGAACTGACGGAACTCTCCAGGAAGTGGTGCGACACGGCCCAGCGGATCCAGGGGCGGTTGCCGGCCTGGCGCCAGTTAGAGATCCTGCTGCGGGAGGCCACCGCGTTGGAGGGCTTCCGCGACCTGAAGGCCGAGGCGGACGCCCTGCTGTCGCAGAGGGCGCTGCTGGCCGAGCCGGACCCGGTGAAGCCCCTGCTGGACCGGGTGGTCGAGGACCTGCGCGCGGCCCTGAAGGCCCGGGTGGAGACCTGCCGGGAGACCTTCGCCCAGCAGCAGCGCCTTCTGGAGGCCAGCCCCGACTGGGCCCGCCTGCCCGAGGCCGAGCGCAGCGACCTGCTCCGGGCCCAGGGCCTGCGCCCGCCGGAGCCGGTGGAGCTCGGCACCCCGGAGCAACTGCACAAGGCCCTGGCCCAGTGCAACCTCGAGCACTGGCGCGCGCGGGCCCAGGCCCTGCCCCAGCGCTTCGAGGCGGCCCGGATGCAGGCCGTGAAGCGCCACCAGCCCACGGTCCAGCGGGTGAACCTGCCCCGCCGGACCCTGAACGACCGCGCCGAGCTTGCGGCCTGGCTGGCCGAGGTGGAGGCCCTGCTGGCCGGCCGCCTGGACGACGGCCCCGTCACCTTCTAGTCCGAACCAGAAAGGGAATCCCTCAAGCCCATGGTCATGCAGCCCCCCCTGCCCAAGCCCCATCGCACCCTGCTGGAGAACACGGTCAAGCAGGCCCGGGACGAGGCCGAGAAGGCCGCCCGCGCCGCCCTGGCCCAACTGGGGGTGGGCGAGGGCCGGGTCCCCGACTACCTGGATGAGGGCCAGCGCGATCTGCGCCGGCGCCTGCGCGCCCACGGCCGGGCCCTGGGCGACGTCCTGGGGAAGGACGACTCCCAGGAGCTGCGCCGACTGGTCTGGGAGGTGGCCTACGAGCACTGGCACCGGATGCTGTTCGCCCGCTTCCTGGCCGAGAACAACCTGTTGCTGTGGGAGCCCGGGGCCCCCGTGTCGCTGGAGGACTGCCGGGCCCTGGTGGACCAGAACCCCGAGTTGTGCCAGGGGGCCCGCAGCCCCTGGGAACTGGCCGGGCGCCTGGCGGCCCGGATGCTGCCCCAGGTGTTCAAGCCCACGAACCCCGTCTTCGAGTTGACCTTCGCCCCCGAGAGCCAGCGGGAACTGGAGCGCCTGCTGGCCGGGCTGCCGGCCGAGGTCTTCGGGGCCAGCGACAGCCTGGGCTGGGTCTACCAGTTCTGGCAGGCCCGGCGCAAGGACGAGGTCAACGCCTCGGAGGTCAAGATCGGCGCCGATGAGCTGCCGGCCGTCACCCAGCTCTTCACCGAGCCCTACATGGTGGACTTCCTGCTGCACAACTCGCTGGGGGCCTGGTGGGCGACCCGCCATCCCGACCGGCCCTGTCCCGTGGAGCTTCCCTACCTGCGGACCCTGGAGGACGGGACCCCCGCCGCCGGCCGCTTCGAGGGCTGGCCGGATCGCCTGGCCGAGTTCCGGCTGCTGGACCCCTGCTGCGGTTCCGGTCACTTCCTGGTGGCCGCCTTGCTGCTGCTGGTTCCGATGCGGCAGGCCGCCGAGGGCCTGAGCGCGGCCCAGGCGGTGGACGCCGTGCTGCGCCAGAACCTGCACGGCCTGGAGATCGACCCCCGCTGCGTGGAGATCGCCGTCTTCGCCCTGGCCCTGGCCGCCTGGCGCTACCCCGACGAGGCGGGCCAACCCCTGGGCGTGCGCGCCGAGATGCCCTCGCCCCGGGTCGCCTGCTGCGGGCTTGCCGTGTCGGGGACGCCGGAGGACTGGGCGGCCCTGGTGCCGGCGGACCATCCGCACAGGGTGGACCTGCGGGACGAGATGCGCCGGCTGCACCGGACCTTCGCGCAGGCGCCGCTGCTGGGGAGCCTGCTGGACCCGACGCAGGGCCAGAAGGGCTACGAACTCGTCAACGAGAGCCTGGAAGTGCAGGCGTTCCTGGAGCAGGCGCTGGTGCGCGAGGAGAAGGCCTCAGACGCTA
>DCTU01000084.1:282-1450 GCA_002329445.1 bacterium UBP9_UBA1432 | reverse complement strand
GCGCAGTTGCTGGCGGGGCGGTACCACCTGGTGGTGACGAACGTGCCGTATCTGGCTGCGCGGGATCATTGTGAGGAACTCAAGCAGTTCTGCGCCACCCACTACTCTAGGGCTAAGAACGATCTTGCCAACGTGTTCCTGGAGCGTTGCCTGGAACTGGCCAGGAAATCGGGCGCAGTGCAGATTGTCATGCCCCAGAACTGGCTATTTATGGGCAGTTACAAAGCGCAACGTCACGATCTGCTGCAACGCGTTGAGTGGAATCTTCTGGCTCGATTGGGGGAGGGAGGTTTTGATAGCTCTCAGGCTGCAGGCGCATTTGTGATACTGCTGACCCAGAGTCGGAGCCGCCCTTTAGAACGGGCCATTCTTAATTGTCTAGATGCTAGCGCCCCCAATAGACCGGAAGAGAAGGCGCATCTCCTTCGGCGTAGCTCGCTGGCCAGGGTCGATCAGAAGGGGCTTCTGCGAAACCCTGATGCGCGGGTCACTCTAGAACGGGCCGCTGATGGTGCTTTGTTAGCCAGTCTTGCGGTCAGTCTCCCAGGGGTTTCTACCAGCGACAATCCTCGGTTCAACTTTCGGCATTGGGAAGTCAAGAGCGATTCTCGACACTGGTGTCGCTTCCAGGGTAGCTCTGATTCCACCCAGCACTTCGGGGGCTGTGAGTCCGCGCTGCACATGGGCAAGTTGTTGGAGTTGCTTGGACTTGCAGTGACAGATGCTTCTCGCCCTTATCGCCTGACGGGCCTTGCATCGTCCTCCTCGAGCGACATTGGGATCTATCTGCGAGGCCAAGCCGCCTGGACCCGTAAAGGTGTCATCGTAAGAACCATGCGCGAACTCCCTTGTTCCCTGAGCCACGCCACTCCATTTGATGTCAACACTGTGGCAATCGTGCCTCACAATCAGGAGCACTTGGCGCCCATCTGGTGCTTCTGTACCTCTCCCGAGTTCAACACGGCGGTTCGGACGATTGACCAGGCTCTCAAGGTAACCAGTGGGACTCTCGTCAAGGTCCCCTTCGACCTGGAGCGCTGGCAGCAGGTGGCCGCCGAGCGCTACCCCGACGGCCTCCCCAAGCCCTACTCCGACGACCCCACTCAGTGGCTCTTCCACGGGCACCCCAATCCCTCGACCGCTCCGCTCCAGGTGGCGGTGGCCCGCC
>DCTU01000084.1:0-236 GCA_002329445.1 bacterium UBP9_UBA1432 | reverse complement strand
GTCTGCCTGGGGGCCGTGCGGGGCGAGCGGCCGGCCCACGAGCGCCTGCTGAACCTGCTGATCCAGGCCTGGGAGTCGGTGGAACCCGGCAGTTGGAGGGCCAGCACCCTGGACCACCTGCTGGCCGAGGCGGGATGCCCGGGCAGGAACCTCGAGTGGTGGCTGCGCGAGAGGTTCTTCGAGCAGCACGCGAAGCTCTTCCACCACCGCCCCTTCGTGTGGCACGTCTGGGACGG
>DCTU01000285.1 GCA_002329445.1 bacterium UBP9_UBA1432 | reverse complement strand
GGGCTCGGGGGCGAGAGCCGGCGGCGACATGTGAACGGGAGCCGGCGGGGCGTGAGCCTGTGGGACGGGGGCGGGAGCTTGCGCCGCGGGAGCCTGTGGGACGCGGGCGGGATCTTGCGTTCCGGGGCCGGAAGGCGAAGATGCAATGGCACGTCTTGGCGCGGCGGGGGCAGGAAGCTGCGTGGCGGGAGCGGGAGCCGAAGGGGCGATTGCAGGTGTTGGCCCAGCGGAGGCGCGGAGTGCGGGCTCTGGAAATGCTGTCGCAGGCAGTTCCAAGACCTGCGGCAGATGCTCCAAATCCGACCCGGCCTGCGACGAAGCCGGACCAAGGAGCGCCGTCGGCTTCGCGGCGGGTCCTTGGAGCCCGCAGGCTGGCGGACCTGAAGCAGGCTCCGCCGCTGCCGCCTCCAGACCCGGGCGCACAGGCTCGGGACAAGGGGGAGTGAACTCGTCCAGGGCCTCCAGGAGCGAGGGTTCCACCCGCACCAGGTGGCCCTGGAAGTCCAACGAGAGGCGGCCCTCCTCCAGGCTGGCGCCAATCTCCCGGCGCAGGAACTCCAATGTGCCTGGATCGGCTGGAAGGGTCAGGGCTTCCTGGCCGCACTCCGACTCCAGGTGCAACTCCAGGACGCCCTCTTTCTGGCGCCGAGGAAGGGCACGATAGCGCCGGATCCCGGCCCGGTGGACGCACTCGCTGAAGTTTTCCAGATCGACCGCCCCCGCATTGAGGAAGCGCTCCGGGTGGTCGAGGAATTCCTGCTTGCCTGAACCCCGCAGATGACCCAGGGGGCGGATCTCCTCCAGGGCCTTCAACAAGGGTGGACGGGCCACCAGGCGGACTCTCTCACAGTCGCCCCGGCGGAAAGACAGAATCGGCGTCAACATAGGCCTCTGATCCAGGCAGGCGCGCAACTCGCGCCCCTCCACCACCCCCGGCACGGCCAGGCGGACCTGAAGCGCCCCATCCGGTCCCGGCTCGACTCCCAGTTCAAGATCGAGGGAAGTCGGAGCCAGGATCTCCTCGGACTTCAAGAAGGGGCTCAACTGGACCCCCGCCTCCAGAATCAGCGGCCGCAGGAGGGCAAAGCCCGCCATCCGCTCCTCCGTGGTCGCCGACTCCGCGCACCGGGTCCAGGGTCCGATGGCTTCCAGAAGACGCCATTGAGGCGCCGAAAGCAGCCAGCGGTGCGAACCCTGCTGGAAGAAGCAACCCCGACGCTCCAGGCCGGGCACATCCCGTCCCAGGTCATCCAGGAAGCGTAGATGCAGGGCAAAGGAGGGAATGTTGAAGGTGCCGACCTCCTCGACCCGGAGGAGATAGGGGAATGGCTCGGCTACCCGCAGGGCCCGGAGATCCTGGTCGGTCTGCTCACGGAGATCCGCGTAGGGGATGAACAGTGCCCCGTCATCCAGCCGCGCGGCTTCCAGTTCCACCATCTGGCGCAAGACCAGCAACCGGGTGTGCTCCTCCGGGGGCCAGGCCTCGAGGGCTGCCAGCCAGTCCTGGGGCGCATTCTCAGCCCGGACCACCAGGCAGTCCTCCGTCAGTGCGAAGGAAAGGCCCGGCGTCACCCGGCTCGGAGGCGAAGGCTTGGACCGCCCCAGAAGCCTGCGCAGGAAGTCGGCGCTCATCGCCTCGGCACGAAGCCCGCGGGAGGGAACTCGTTGTTGAGGGCGACGCGGAGGCGTGCGGCGTATTCCTGGCGCCATTCCGAATCGCGAAGATTCCTGGCGGGATGAATCACTCGATGGGGCCAGTTGATGCCTGCCTTGAGCCGATGTATCGAGTAATCGGAGGAGGCCCACCAGAAACCAGCCGGCTTGTGCTCGGTGCGATACCCGAAGGTGGCATTTCCGACCTGGCTGAACTCCACGATCCACCACTGACCGACCTTGAGAAAGACAGCGCTGACGCTCGAGGGCGCGTCGCGGAGGTAGGCGATTTCCCTGCCAAGGGCACTCCTGATCTCCGGATTTCTGCTGCAAGAATCGTTTGAGCCGACCACGATCCGGACGTCGTCCACCTGATCCAGATACTGCATCCAGAAGTGCAGGCGATGCTTGTCGCCTCCCTGGACCAGGTGTTCATAGAAGAGCTTGATGTTCTTCTCGTTGACCCACTTCCGGGCCAGATCCCGGGCCAGCTCGTCGATGGTCTGCCAAAGCCCCTTCCTGTCCATGGACGGATGCCCGAGGTTCTTCAGGAAGAAGGCCTCGATGTCGGGGACACGACGAAGCGAGGCGTCGGAATTCAAGATACCCAACAACGCGCTTTCGACGATCCTGGGGATGAGGTGGCTGTATCCGCCCTCCTCGACGAATGAATAGAATTCCGACCTCTTCTCGACCTGCCCAACGGCGGTCCAGCCTCCCAGAAGAACCAGGGCCTGATGGAGCAGCCAGCACTGGGAGGGGAGCCGGGATTGCTTGAAGCCCTCGCGGAGGCTGCTTGCCTGACACAGCAGGCGGGCCAGGTACTCAGGGCCCCTCGTTCCGAAGAGCTCGAGATGCCTGAGCCAATGCTCGAACTGGCGATGCCGGGGGCCGTGGCGCTTCAGGCTGGCTTCGACCCAGCGGCGCAGGAGTTCAAAGCCCTGGGTCCGAGAGGTGGGGTGACGCAGGAGGCAGTAGATCGCACCACCCAGCGCCCGGCCGCGCCCGGCCTCGAGTTGCTCGGTCAAGACCTCCAGGGCTTGCGGAAGGCATGGGCGGTCCATCAACGGAGGCTGCCCCTCCGCCAAGGAGTAGGGCAGTTTGCGCAGGTCCCTGGCGGAAAGCGGCTGCTGCCGCGAAAACCGCTCGACCAGGTCGCCGTAATCATACGGGGGCCTGACTTGCCCACCCGCCAGGTTTCGATCCAGAGTCTCCAGGCACCGGGCCAACAATTTCGGTCCAGGGAGGTCCACGGCCAGGGGCTTCTCCCCTCTCACGCCACCCCCAGTCAAGTGCAAGGGCACCAGCAGTGGGGGGTCCATTTCTTCCTTCGCCAGAATGGGCGAAGCCTTGCTCTCTGGCGGGCTGACTTCGCGAATCCGGCCACCCGGCCGGTCGGCCAGGCCGGGTCGGCATCCCTCCTGGGCTGCAGCGTGAGCCGCAGGTCCAGATGCAGCACCGGGGAAGGGGCCGAGGTTGCTGACCGGTGAACGAAGATACCAACGAAAGTTGCCATCCTGGCGCAAGACACCCGTCATGCTGGAATGCAGGAAGCGGGAGATCTCCCTCTTTTCAACGCCCAGCTCCCGGGCAATCTCTCGGCTTGTCAGACATCCGGAAGACTGGAGCAACGCAATGACTCGCGTCCAGAGTGGTGCCTCATCCATCGGTGCGCAGGCACCCTCCCCACCCACCCGGCTCACGACGGAAACCCTGCCTGTGCTCCCTCCCAGCCATTGAAG
>DCTU01000413.1:843-5005 GCA_002329445.1 bacterium UBP9_UBA1432 | reverse complement strand
GCTGGATCCGGGAGTTCCGGGACCAACTGGTGCGCGGCCGGCACGTGGTCCTGTGCGGAAACGTGCACGACCGCTTCCTGTGCGACGGGCGCTACCTGACGGTCCAGGAGTTCCTCCAGGAATACTTCCTGGACACGCTCCACTTCGACATCGTGGCCCACTACGACACGGTGGACGGCTTCCGGTTCGCGCGGCCTGAGATGAGCGAGCGCTTCACGTCGCTGTGCCGGGCCCGGGTGATGGGCGCACCGACCCCGGGAGCGCCGGGAGCCCCCCTCCCGGGACAGGCCGCCTCGGATCCGGGGCAGCCCGCCACCGCTCCCGGACCGGCGGGCAGCCCCCCTCGGGGGCGTCCTTTGCGGGACCAGGGAAACGCTGCAGTGGGGGCGCCGGCCAATCTGCGAATGGCCTCCGACGAGGCCGCAGGCAACATCCGCGTGGCCATGGCCCAGGGCGAGGCGTCGGTGGCCGTGGTGATGGACCTGGCCGACCTCCTGACCAGCAGCGCCGAGCAGTACAACGCCGAGGAACGGCAGTTCCTGGCCCTCTTGAAGAAGTGCACCCTGGAAGCCTCGATCCTCGAGCGAGGGCCGGCAGCCGGCTATCGGAACACTCTTGTGGTCACGGCCAGCGACCTCAAGCGCGTCCCCCTGTGGTTCCACCACGAGAACCCCTACGTGGCCATCGTCACGGCAGGCCGTCCCAGCAAGGAGGAACGACGCAACTTCGCCGAGGCCTACCTGGGGACCAGCTTCTTCGAAGGCCAGCAGGTCCCCCAGGGCCAGTTGCCGGCCCTGGCGGGCGAGTTCGCCGACCTCACCGAGGGCTTCCAGTGCTGGGACCTGGAAGCCCTGCGCCGGACCTCGCACGTCGAGCGCCTCTGCGCAGCCCGGCTGAGGCCCCTGGTCGACTTCTACAAGTTCGGAATGAAGGACGACCCCTGGCAGAAGCTGGATCGCAACCGCGTCACCGAGGCTTCCGAACTGCTCTCCCGCCGCGTGCTGGGTCAGCCCGCTGCGGTGGAGAGGGTGGTCGACATGCTGACCTCGGCCCAGGTGGGCGTGACCATGAGCCCTGGCGGAGCCCGGGGAGGCCGGCCCAAGGGGGTCTTCTTCTTCGTAGGCCCCACCGGCGTGGGCAAGACCGAACTGGCCAAGGCCCTGACCGAGCTGGTCTTCGGTGACGACAAGGCCTTTGCCCGGTTCGACATGAGCGAGTACAAGGAAGAGCACGCCGCCGAGAAGCTGGCCGGCGCACCACCCGGCTTCGTCGGCTACGATGAGGGCGGGCAGTTGACCAACCGGGTCATGGAACGCCCCCACTCGATCCTGCTCTTCGACGAGATCGAGAAGGCCCACCCCAAGGTGCTGGACAAGTTCCTGCAAATCCTGGAGGACGGCCGCCTGACCGACGGCAAGGGCCAGACGGCCTACTTCCACCAGACCGCCATCATCTTCACCAGCAACCTGGGGGCCTCCGACCTCTCGGACCCGACTTCCGGAGCAGTCATCCGGCCCGGCATCATGGGCCGGATGGACCTGGACCGCGTGGCGGACTACCCCTACCAGGAGGTACAAGCCCACTTCCAGCGCGAGGTAGAGTGGTTCTTCACCAGCCGCATCGGCCGGGCCGAGCTGCTCAACCGCCTGGGCGACAACATCGTGGTCTTCGACCTCTTGCGCCCCGAGTTCGTCCGGGGGATCGCCGAGAAGTTCCTGAGGCTCCTGACCGAGTGCGCCCGTGAGGCCCGTGGTCTGGATCTCCGCTTCAGCCCGGAGGTTCCGCAGCGGGTCGAGGACTGGATGCGGCAGGGAGACAACCTGCTCTTCGGAGGACGCCGGGTCAAGAGCCTCCTGGAGACCATGGTGGAGCGCCCCCTGAACCGCTGGCTCTTCCAGCAGGGAGAACCGGAAAGCCTGCGCGGAGCCCGGTTGGACGTGACCGTGGCTCCCGATTCCCGCCTGGAGGTGACCCGTGCTTGACCTGACCACCACCTGGGACCGCCCCTGCCGCAACCGCACCGCCCCCCTCCGAGCGGAGAGGTTCCTCCGGGTCCGGCTGCGCCCCCGCCTGGGAGGAGACGGCCTGGTGGCCCACGTGGCCCTGGCCCTGGACACCAGCGGCTCGATGGAGGGCAGCAAGCTGCAGGAGGCGCGCCAGGCCTGCCTGGCCGCCGCGGAACTGCTGCGGCCCCAGGACCGGCTTTCGGTGATCGCCTTCTCGACCCGGGTCGAGGAGATCGTGAGGGACCAGCCGATGTCGTCGGTGGACCTGCGCGACCTGGCCCAGCGCCTGGGGCGCCTCGAAGCGCAGGGCGTGACCAGGACGGACATGGCCCTGCAGTGGCTGGACGGCACCCTGCGGGCCCACCAGGGAGCCCGGTTCGCCATCCTGGCCACGGACGGGCACCCCACCGATCCCCGGGGCAACGTCCTGGAGGACTTCGACGACCTGCACAGCCACGCCCAGCGTATCGGGCAGTCCGGCATCAACCTCTCCTCCATCGGCCTGGGAGACGCAGAGAACTTCAACGGGACGCTGCTGGTGGACCTGGTGGACCGGGGCCGGGGCCGGTTCCTGCACGCCCGTTCCGCGGGCGAGCTGACCGGCATGCTGCGCGAGCACTTCGAGCAGGCCCAATCCGTCGGCGCAGAGGCCCTGGTTGTGGAACTGACCCCCCAGATGCCGGGACTGGAGCTGCAGGCCTGCTGCCAGATCGCCCCCACCTTCCTGCCGATGGACCGCCCCGAACCGGCCGAAGGGGCCTGGCGGATCCGGCTGAACAACGTCCGTGGCGACGTCGACACCGACCTGCTCTTCCACCTCCAACTGCCCGCCCCGGGCTTTGCAGAGCCCAGCGGCATCCGGCGCGTCCTGACCGTGGTCGGAACCGTGCCGGGCAGGTCCATCCAGGCCCGGGTCGAGACATCCATCGAGAACGTGGCCTCGCTGACCGAGGAGCAGAAACTCAACAAGGACGTCCACGACGCCCGAGTCCTGTGGGATGTCAACGTCTTCCAGGACGCCGCCCTCCACGCCCGGACCTTGACGGAAACCGGCGATTACCTGCAACTGCTGCGCAAGAGTGCCATCCAGGGTGGCTACAGCCAGGTCGCCCAGGCCGCCCAGGAGCAACTGGACCAGTTGGCAGCCAACGGACAGATCGATCCCAACGCCAGCATGCGCACGTCCCAGATCGTGCGGAACCAGGGAGGTCGATGATGGCCTTCGGCAACGCCCCCGTCCCAGGGAGCGGAACTCCGCTGACACCCAGGAGCGCCCGGCTTCGATTGCTTTCGCCAGCCGAGGGAGAGAGCTTCACCCTGCCCGGCCTGCGAACCCTGGTGGGCCGCAAGGTCCCCATGTCCGAGGTGGACCTGGACCTGAGCCCCCTGGACACCGAGACCCCGCGCAGGATTTCCCGGATTCACGCAGAGTTTCTGTGGGCCGAAGGGACCCTGCAGATCCGCGACCTGGGCAGCACCAACGGCACCTGGGTCAATGGGGAGCGCCTGCAGGGCCCGGAACCCAGGCAACCCTCGCCCTACCGCAACCTGCAGGCCGAGGACCGGATCCGCCTGGGCCACCTCGAGTTCGAGTTGACGGCCGACCCGTCGGGAGGCAACTGATGGACAACTCGTTCTGGAAGAAGTTCGGACCGCTGGCCCTGGGTCTGGCCGTGGCCCTCGGAACTGCCGCTGCGATGGTCCTCCTGCCGACCTGCTGCCGCACTCGAGAAGAGCCCGGGGATGGGCCCCTGACGGAACCGGCGGAACTCCCCGCGGAGGCCGGGCCCGAAGAGGGCGATGCCTCAGAGGTCCGGGAAGCGGGGGTGGAGCCGGTGGAGGCTCCGGCCGAGATCAGCGAGACGCAGTTCAAGGATGCGCCCAACGAAGCGGCCACGGCAGAACTGCAGGCGCCCCCCGATCCGACGCCGCCCGCGCCTCCGCGAACCCTTCAACTGGGCAACCCGCCGTGGCTGGAAGCTGCGGCGGCCACCAACGTGGGCCTGGTGCGCTCGGCCAACGAGGACCGATTCCTCCTGGAAACCTGGGGTTCCGACGCAGCCGCAGTGGCCGGGGTCTTCGACGGCATGGGCGGTCACGGAGGGGGAGACCTGGCGGCCCAGATCGCCAGCCACAGCGTGCTCCATCTCCTGAAG
>DCTU01000413.1:222-812 GCA_002329445.1 bacterium UBP9_UBA1432 | reverse complement strand
GGGCGATCCGCTGGCGTGCGAAGATGGAGCTGGGCCGCGGCAGCATGGGCACCACCGCAGTCCTGGCCATGCTCACCCCCAACGGGGGAATGCACCTGCACTGCGGGGACTCCCGGCTCTACCACTACCGGGGAGGGGAGTTGCTGTTCAAGACCAGGGACCAGACCGTCGTGCAGGTGCTGGTGGACAACGGACAAATCCGCCCTGAAGAGGCGGCCACCCACCCGATGAGGTCCCAGTTGACCTCCTGTCTGGGTGGCGGGGGCAGCATCGGAAGCATGGTCGTCGAACCAGCCTGGAACCTGGAAGCAACCGAACAACCCGCTCGCCTGGCCCTCGAACCAGGAGACCTGGTGCTCCTCTGCAGCGACGGCCTGAGCGGGGAGATCCCCCCCGAAGCCCTGGACCAACTGGTACGAGCCCATGGCCAGCACCCGGCAACCCTGGCCCAGGAGTGCATCCAGGCAGCCCTGGCCGCCGGCGGGCGCGACAACGTGACGGTGGTGGCGATGCGCTGGCTGGGAGCGGCGGACCAAGGCGGGCCTGTCGCCCCGCCACCGACCGAGGAGGCGAACCAGGGGTAGCGCGGA
>DCTU01000413.1:0-200 GCA_002329445.1 bacterium UBP9_UBA1432 | reverse complement strand
GGGACGCGGGTCCTGGGCCCGGGTCTTCGCGCGGTCCTGTGGATCCAAGGGTGCCACCGGCGCTGCCCGGGCTGCCTCGTGCCCGAGTCCTGGCCCCTGGAGGGCGGGCAGGCCACCACGGTGGAGGAGGCCGCCGAGTGGGTGCTGTCCTGCCCCGACGTGGAGGGGCTGACGATCTCGGGTGGCGAGCCCATGCTGTG
>DCTU01000104.1 GCA_002329445.1 bacterium UBP9_UBA1432 | reverse complement strand
GGGGTGCCGATCCAGAAGCCCTCCGCCGGATTGGTGACGCGCGCGATGCCGAAGTCGATCAGGACGATCCGGCCGTCCCGGTTGCGCAGGAGAAGGTTGGAGGGCTTGATATCCCGATGGGTCACCGGGGTCTGGCGACCGTGCAGGTACTCCAGCGCGTCCAGCACCTGCAAGCTCCATCCCACCACCGAGTGGGGATCCAGACCGGGCGTGCCGGAATTCTTCAAGACCTGGGCCAGGTCGTCTCCCTCCACGAGATCCATCACGAAACAAAAAGAATTCTCGTGAACAAAAGAACTGTAGACTCGTGGAATGCTGGGATGGTTCAGCGTCTGCATGACCTGGATCTCGGAGAGGAACCGGTCGATCGCAGCCTGCCTCTCGCCCAGACTGGCGGAGGGATCGATCATCTGCTTCAGAGCGTACACCCGGTCCTTGAGGACCCGGTCGGCCACGGCATAGACGGCGCCCATCCCGCCCGCCTTGATCAGCCGCAAGACCTCGTAGCGGCTGTCGGCCACTGTGCCGGGAGGCAGATTCCAGCTCTCGATCATCGATCCCATCGGCAGATGGTAGTGTTTTCCGATTCTAGCACAGAGCGGAAGGGGGAGCAAACAGGCGCNNGCCCCGGCTGGGGCACCACGCCCGGAGGGCGGTCAGAATCTCTTCCCGGCACCGACGATGGGGTAGCTGTTGCGTGCATCGGTGGCGTCGCGAACTCCGCCGTAGATATAGAACTCGCTGGGGAACAGGACCTTTCCGAGAACGTCGACCTTGACGTCCCGTGTGTCGTAGACGTCCACATTGGTCTCGAAGCGCCGGTTGAAAAGCCAGGCGTCAGCTCCCACCCCGAACTGAGACCGCACCACCCCCCCGCGCAGCCGGAAGGAATCCCAGGTGCGGCCAGCCTGGAGATTGACCAGGTTGTCCTGTCCCAGGGAGTCGACCCCGACCTTGGCCGTGAAGGGCCCCCGGGGCAACAAGAAGGCATTGAGGTTGGCCGCGGGCTCGCCGGTCCGCGTGTTCCATTCGTGCGAGATGTCCGCCTGGAAGAGCGGACCCCCATCACCGGCGACGATCCCCTCGACCTTGCCCGCGACCCGCTTGGCAGACTCGCTGGCCTCCCGGGCATTGGCGACGGTCTGACGCAGGTCGTCCTGAACCTGGGGGTCCCCCGTCAGCGACCGGATGTCGCCCGCGATGGCCTGGACCTCCTCGCTGGTCTTCCGGATGTTGTGGACGGCCGCCATCACGTCGTCGCGGAGGCTCTCGTCGGCGGCCAGTCCCTCCAACGCGCTGGCCGTCCTCTGCAGGCTGGAGGACATCTGGCGCAGATTCATCACGATGGTGTCGACGTGCGCCGCGTTGCGCGTCACGACCTGGTTGACCGTGCCCGTGGCACCGCGAAGGTTGGCTCCCACCGCCCGAGCGTCGTCCTGGAAGGCCAGAACGGTGCTGTCGACGTGCGCGACCACCCGATCCAAGGAGCTTGCCAGGTTCTCGACCCGCGTGTTCAGCCCCTTGACCAGGGTCCGGGCGTCCTGGCTGGCCCCCTTCAGATTGCCGGAGATTTCCCGGAAGTTCGTCATGGTCAGCTTGATGTCGCTCTGGAACTTCGAGTCCCCGATCAAGTCGTTCAAGGCCGCCACCGAGTCCTGGAACTCGAGCATGACCTTGTTCCCCTCACGAGCCAGATCGTCCAGAGTGACTGGGGAAGTGCCCGAAACCTGGTCGCCCACGGCCACCGGCCGGACACCCGCCGGCACCGGACCGGGACGAATCTCCATCCACTTGTCGCCCAGGAGGTTGCCGGTGATGGTGTAGATGTAGTAGTCGGCGCTGAAGAGCTGGACATCCGGGCGGGTGACCTGGATCGTCGCTCGGACCCGATTCTCGGGATTGAGTTGCAGCTCCGCCACGTAGCCGATGCGGACCCCCGAGAGGTGAACGGGTGCACGGGTCTGCAGGCCCGCGACATCCTCGAACAGGACGTAATAGCGCACGCCGCCCTCCGGCCCGATCTGACCGACCTGCACGACCACAAGGCCCATCAGGATGGCGGCGACCACCACCAGCATCCCGACCCTGGCTGCCGGATTGAGTTCCATCTCTCCTCCTAGACCCGAATCGGGCCTTGCACCCGCCCCTCGCGGAACTGCGCCACGAACTCGTTGGTCGTGGTTGGAAACTCCTCCGAAGGACCGATCCAGACGATCTGGCCCCGGTGGAGCATGGCGATCCGATGCGCCACCAGCATGGCCCCGGCCACGTCATGGGTGACCACGACCGAGGTCGCGTGCATCCTCTTCTGCAGATCGAGGATCAGCTCGTTGATGACCCGAGAGAGGATCGGATCCAGCCCCGTGGTGGGCTCATCATACAGGATCACGTCGGGATCCGTGGCAATGGTGCGCGCCAGACTGGCACGCTTCTGCATGCCTCCCGACAACTGGTTGGGGAAGAGGTGCCCCATGCCTTCAAGGTCGACGATGGCCAGCTTCTCGGCGACGACTCGCTGGATCTCCTCCTCGGGAAGCCGCGCATGCTCGCGCAGACCGAAAGCCACGTTCTCGCCAATCGTCAGCGAATCGAAGAGGGCTGGCATCTGGAAGACCATCCCCACCCTCTTGCGCAGCTCGTCAAGCTCCCGACGATTCATGGTCAGGATGTCCCGGTTGTCGACCAGGACCTCCCCTCCATCCGGACGCTGCAAGCCGACCAGGCAGCGCAGCGTCGTGCTCTTTCCGACCCCCGAGAGCCCCATGATGGCCAGCGTCGTGCCACGGGGCACCTCGAAGTCGACTCCGCTGAGGATCGCCCGGCCGCTCAAGTGCACGGTCAAGTTCCGGACCACGATGGCTGGATCTGCCATCGGCTGCCGAACACCCAGGATGGAATGGTTGGGGTTCACGTCAGGTCACCGGGAAGAGCCACAAAGACATCAGGTAGTTCGTGAGGAAGATGATGATCGTTGCGAAGACCACGCTGGAGGTGGTCGCCACCCCGACCCCGGCTGCTCCGCGCCCCGTGGTCAGGCCTTGGAGGCACGCCACCATGGCCACCTCGACCCCGAAGACGACGGCCTTGAGCATGCCGTTGAGAACATCCGAGATTTCCAGCAGTCGCTGGATCGAATCGTAGAAGGCGGCATACGGGATGCTGGCGGACTGGAACGCGACCAGGGCGCCTCCCAGGGTTCCGGCCACATCGGCAAAGAGGACCAGGATCGGCATCATGGCCACCAGGGCCAGGAACCTCGGAACCACCAGGTAGCGCACCGGGCTGACCGCCATCGTCTGCAAGGCCGAGATCTGCTCGGTCACCTTCATGGTTCCGAGTTCGGCGGCGATGGCCGATCCCGCCCGGCCGGCCACGACGACGGCCGTCAGCATGGGACCCAGCTCGCGCGCCATCGCGATGGCCACCCCCCCTCCAACCACGTTGGTCACCCCATACTGGACGGCAATGTGAGCAAGCTGCAAGGACATGACCATGCCCGCCGTCGTGGTTGTCAGAATCACGATCAATAGGGAGTCGACTCCCAGATAGGCCATCTGCTGGATGGTCAGGCCCAGCCGGACCGAACCGCGCGCAACCCAGCCCGACGTCTCCCACAGGAGCATCAGCAGGGAGCCGACGTACTCCAGCAACTTCAGGACGGCACGGCCGACGGATTCGAAGACGACGAGCATCCGCCACTCGTTCTACCGGCCCAGGGGATCTCCTGTTCGACGGCGCCCGCGCGCCCCCGCAAATCAGCCTTGGGGCTCAGGATTCGGCATGACGGTGCGCCCGCAGTTCGGCCAGTTGCCGGAACAAGGAGCGCTCCTTCTCGGTCAGGTTGGTCGGAAGTTCGATCTGAAGTCGGACGTAGAGGTCCCCTGCCTGCCCACGCGCCCGCGGGAGGCCCTGGCCCGTCAGCCGGAGCTGGGAGCCGCCCTGGGTTTCTGGGGGAATCTTCAGGGTCAGGGTGCTGCCGTTGGGCCCCGGAAAACTGACCTCGCCCCCCAACACCGCGTCATAAAGCGGAACCCGAAGCTCCCGATGGACGTCACGCCCCTTCACGTCGAAGAGCGGGTGGCTGCGGAGATGGACCNNGCCCCCCGCCTGCGCCTGCCTGCCCCTCTCCACGGACCCGAACCCTCGATCCATCGGTCACCCCGGCGGGGATCCGGACTTCCAGGACCCGCGCGGCGGACGTCTGACCCCGCCCGTGACAGGTCCGACACGGCGCGGTGTCCATCCGACCCCGTCCGGCACAGGTCGGACAGACGCTGGTCTTCTCCAGCGTCAGTTGCCGAGTCGTGCCGTGGAAGGCCTCCTCCAGGGAGATCTCGACATTGGCTTCGACGTCCGACCCGGGTCTGGACGTCGACCGACCTCCCCCAGGGAAGCCTCCCGCTCCTCCCATCCCCCCGAAGAACATGTCGAAGAACGACGATCGGCCCGTGGAACCGGCGCCCCCCATCTGCGCAAAGAGATCGCCCAGATCGAATTCAACCCCCTGGCCGCCCCCAGGTGGCCAACCAGGCGCCGCGCCCTGCTTCCAACGCGCCCCGAGCTGGTCATACTTCTTCCGGTTCTCCTCGTCGCCCAGGACCTCGTGGGCCTCGTTGATCTCGCGAAAGCGCTTCTCCGCCTCGGCATCCCCGGGGTTGACATCCGGGTGATACTTTCGGGCCATCTTGCGATAGGCCGACTTGATCTCGCGAGCCGTCGCCGTGCGGGGGACGCCCAGGACCTGGTAATAGTCCTTGAAGTCCATCGT
>DCTU01000131.1:7763-9597 GCA_002329445.1 bacterium UBP9_UBA1432 | reverse complement strand
GTCAACCTCTTCGAGGGGTACGCCATATTTGATGTCGGCGCAGGGGCTTTGGGGAACCGGGCTGTTAAATTGCCGGATTCAAAAAACGGAGAATGGGAGAATCAGGAAAGGACATTTGCGAAGACCGCATCTGAACCCCCACGGTTGCATCGCAACCCCGGGCGGAGAGCATCGAAACGGAGAATCGGGAAGGATGTGGCCGGCGGCGTAAGTCGGCGAAGACAGGGCAGAAACGACAAAACCCCGTGGGGATCAACCCACAGGGTCTTGTGTTAAACAAGAACCGCTGATTTCAGCGGATAGATTTTTGGCTCGGCGCCCAGAGCGCGGACAGCCTCCTCACTGGTTCACCGATATCTGCACCTGGTTGGAGACCCGCCCGGTGCCCTCGTCCTTCACCCAGGAGGTGCAGGTGCCGTCCATCGTCGCCGTGGAGGTGTCCCAGGTCTGCTGGAAGACGCCAGAGTTGTCGGCGCGTCCCGGTTCCCCGCGCTTCACCCGGGTTGGCGCGCACGTCCAGGTCATCGCTGCCGAAGTGTCGTCCCCCCAAGCCCTCAGTCCACGGCGCCGCCGGGGTCTTCGCAGGATTCCTCCACTGCGGCGTCGGCAGCCGCAGGGTCCTGCGCCATCGGCGGCGAGCGCCCGCGGGCCGGCTCCGCGACTGCCCGGTCGGCGGGGGGGGACCTGCCCTGGCCGCCGCCTCCACGTCCAGGCGGTGCATGGTCTCCAGGCAGGCGAAGGACTGCTGGGCCACCGCAGCCAGGGCGATCCGGTTCTTCTTCACCTGAGGGGGAGCGCAGGAGGAGGTGCCGGGGACGCCAATACAGTCCAGGTGACCAAGACTCTACGGCTCGGGGGTTGCTCCCCGTTCCGGCCTTGAAGAGAAAAGTGTGCGGGCGTTTCACCCTGGCGGCCCGTCCCCAGGATCTCCAGCAGGAGTTCCCGGACTTCTGGTTCCCTTCCGATCTGCCCCCGCGCTACAACATCGCCCCCTCCCAGCAGACCCTGGTCCTTCCGGGGGATGGGGCCTTTCAGGCCCGCTCGATGCGCTGGGGCCTGGTTCCCGCCTGGGCCAGGGATCCCGCGATCGGCAACCGGATGATCAACGCCCGCTCTGAGACCGTCCTGGAGCGGCCCGCGTTCCGGAGCGCCTTCCGGAAGCGACGATGCCTGGTGTGCGCCGACGGGTTCTACGAGTGGCAGGGGAGCCCCCCCAGGCGACGGCCCTTCCACATTACCCTGCCTGGCGGGGTTCCCTTCGCGATGGCGGGGATCTGGGAGGAGTGGCCGTCCCCGGAGGGTGAGAATCTCAGCACCTTCGCCTTGCTCACCACCCGGGCAAATCCGGATCTTCGCGCCATCCACGACCGGATGCCCGTGATTCTGGGCCCCGAGGCCCGCCCGGTATGGTTGGACCCGACCCGGCCACCGGACGCGCTGCTGGACCTGCTGGTCCCTTTCCCAGGCAGACTGGAACTGCGAGCCGTGTCGCGCTTCGTGAATCGGCCCGGAAACGAAGGCCCCGAGTGTCTGGCTGCGGCCGAATCCTGAATCGGGATTGGGCCTTCCCTTCATTCACCCGCCTCGAGCCGCATCTGCATTCGGTTTAGCACGGCAGAAATCCAGTCTGAACGCAGAGGCCAGTTCTGCATCGTCGCTCCCTGCCATCTGGGGACTTGGCGCGTTCGGCAACCTCGCCCTGCGCCGAGAGGGCATTGCGAGCCGTCTCGAACTCCGTTCCGCGCCCCCGGGGTCCTGGTGTCGGACTCCTCGGCAGGCAGGTCACCTATGGGGAAGTAGATCCAGTCCACCCTTGATCCTGCCGGGGCTCACG
>DCTU01000131.1:0-7707 GCA_002329445.1 bacterium UBP9_UBA1432 | reverse complement strand
GACCTCAGCGCCGGGTGCCGGGGGAGCGCCAGTCCCACATGCTGGGCATGCGGACGGCGGGCATCCCGGGAACCTGAGGCCCATAGGCCGGACCGGGCTGGCCGGCCCGCTGCGTGGCCGAGCCGGTGGCTTCGTAGGAGGGGTTTCCGGCGTGCGAGGCATGGACCGGGTCCTGCGATTCCGCCAGGCGGGCCTTGTGGGGGTCCGCGGGGGCGTGGAGGCGGTTGCTGGTGGCCAGGTGGCCTGCCAGGCTGGCCTTCACTTCGACCTCCTGGTCGCGTTCGGCGCGGTTGAAGAAGACCACGAACCCGGCCGTGGTCTGGCCTTCCGGGACCACCACCGTGCCCGGGATCCAGACGGCTGGCCCGGCGCTGAGGTGGACGTAGGCCCCTCCGGCAGGAGCCGGCCGGGACAGCAACACCTGACCGCGCGCCTCGTCGGCCGGACGCGCGGCGTCCGGGATGAGGACGATCGAGTCGAGTTGCGGGGCTTCGGCGCGGGCCGGTCCCGCCAGGAGCATCCCCAGGCCCAGAAGGGCCGTGACAAAGCCAGCGATTCTTCCAAGCTTCAGCATTTCAACCTCCGGGGGCGGGGCGCAGCGAGCCCAGGGCCGCTTCGATGGGGCCCGTCCGAGCCTGCGATTCATCGTCCCAGACTCCCAGCGCCAGGCAGATCCGGGTGGGACGGGGCTCAAAGATCACGGCGCTGAAACGGACGGCGTTGCCTTCGTGCGTGGCCGTTCCATTCAGGCGGACGCAGGCCATCCCGTTGATCCGGATCTTCTCGGCCGGGTCGGTGTGGATGTCTTCGAACCACGCCGTCAGGTAGTGGGAGGAATCCTCCGTGGCCGCATCGGTGGCGTCGCACTTGTCCATCTCCCAGGCGCCCAGCCACATGGTCAGGTCCGCCGGGGCGGCCACCACCCGGGTGCCAGCCGTGCGGACCGACCATTCCCGGGGGATGGACAGGCTGAAGAGGGGGCCTTCGTCGGATTCGTAGGTCAGGGAGTGGGCCTGGACGATCCCACCCAGGGCCATCACCAGCAACAGGGTTCCCAGGACCAGACGTCTGCCCATCAGCGCCTCCCATCCAAATCCTGATCAAGATTCACCCGTCAGCCCCAGGGCACCTTCCTTTGCAGGATTCCTGCAGGCACCGAACACGTCCTGACTCCTGGCGAATCCTGAGGTTCGCCAGGAGTGGACCTACAGGTCCAGGACGACCTTCAGGGACTCCCGGGCCTGGGCGGTCAGGTCGCAGGCCTCCTGGACCCGCTCCAGGGGGAAGCGATGGGTGACCACGTGTTGCGAGGTGATGACTCCCTGGGCGATCAAGCGCAGGGCTTCGCGGGTGTCCTCGGGACCGCAGGAGTAGCTGGAGACCAGGTCGATTTCGTCGAAGTAGATCCTGTTCATGTCCAAGGTCAGGGGGGTCCCCGGTTCGGGTCCCATGAACATCAGGACCTTCGATCCCCGCCCTGCGCACTCCACGCCCTCCAGGACGGCCTTCGGACTGGTGGGGCAGACCAGGACCACATCCGCGCCTTCGCCGCCGGTCGCTTCGCGGACCGCCTCGGGGAAGGACTCGCGGGTCACGTCGATCGCCCGGTCCAGGCCGGATTCCAGACCCTGGGCCAGGCGGTAGGGGACCAGATCGGAGCCGAGGATGGTTTCGGCCCCCAGATGCCGGGCCAGCCGGACCATCATCTGGCCCATCACACCCAGGCCCATCACGGCCACCCGGTCGCCGGCCCCCAGGCCCGCTCGGTGGAAGGCCCGCACCACGCAGGCCAGGGGCTCGACGAGCGTTCCGTCGGACCAGGACATCCCGTCGGGCAGGCGCAGGGTGTCCCCTTCCAGGTTGGTCCGCGGGACCAGGACGTACTGGGCAGCCCCCCCGGGGTGGATCTTCGACTCCCGCCAGGTCCGGCACATGGAGTGGTTTCCCCGGCGGCAGTGGTGGCAGGTTCCGCAGGGGGCATGGTGGTGGAAGAAGACCCGGTCCCCAACCGAGAACCGGTTGACCTGGGCGCCGACCTCGACGATCTCTCCGGCGGGCTCGTGCCCCATCACGATCGGGCACTTCTTGCGGATGTACCAGGGGGTGACGTCGCCCGAACAGATGCCGCAGGCCCGCACGCGGACCAGGGCGTCTCCAGGGCCCGGAGTCGGGATCTCGACCTCTTCCACGCGGACGTCTCCGAAGTCGTGGGCCACCGCGGCCTTCATGGTGCGCGTTGCGACGCTCATCTTCCTGGTGCCTCCGTGGGGTGGGGGACGATCTCGAACTTGGTGCCCTCTCCCCGGTCCAGTCGATCGAAGGCCTGGGAGAGGTGGCGCAGGGGGTAGGAACCAGTGAGGATCGGGCCGGGGCGGACCCGATGCCCGACCAGAAGGTCCCGGGCCGAGCGCACCGCTCGAGGGGTGAAATGCGAGGTTCCCACCAGGGCGATCTGGTCGTAGTGAAGCCGGGTGGTATCCATGTCCACCGGGAGGGCCCCGGGGCATCCCCCGAAGAGCAGGATGTGCGAACCCCGGCCGGCCAGGTCGAGAATCTGGGCCCAGGACTCGGGCTGTCCGGCACAGTCCATGACCACCTGGGCGCCCAGACCGGCGGTCCTCTCACGGACGACCTCGACGACCGACTCCTGCCAGTCGTCGATCACGAGCTCAGCGCCCATGGTCCGGGCCAGCTCCAGGCGCTCCGTCCCCCGACCGGCCATGAGCACCCGGGGAGGCTGCTCCAGGGCCTTCAGGCAAGCCAGGTAGAGAAGCCCGATCGTCCCGCACCCCAGGATGACCACGGTGTCGTCCGGGTCGATCGGGACTGAACCCAGGCCCTGGACCACCGAGGCCAGGGGCTCGAGGAAGGCGGCCTCGGCATGGGACAGGGAGGCGGGCTTGAGGAACATGTTCTGCTGGACGATCGGGGCACCCACCCGGACGAATTCGGCGAAGCCACCCACCGCCATGCCGGCTTCCAGGTTCTCGCAGAGGTTCCCCTGACCCCGGGTGCACAGGAGGCACTCGCCGCAGGGGGCCGTGTGGGCGGTCATCACGGCGTCGCCCTCGCGGAAGCCGCGGACGTCGGCTCCGGTCCGCCAGATCTGGCCGGCGAATTCGTGCCCCCAGGGCCCTGGGGCGCCCTGTCCCAGGCGGTAGGCTCTCAGGTCGGCGGCGCAGGTCAGGGCGCTGTGGACGCGCAGCACCACCTCGCCGGGTCCGGGTTCGGGATCGGGGACCTCTTCGAGCTCCAGTCGGCGGGGTTCCACCAGGACTGCAGACAGCATTCCTTGTCTCTCCTCAACGTCTCAGGTTCCAGTCAGGGGGCGCCGCGCAGCCCGACCCACAGGCCCAGGGCCAGCAGGAAGGCCCCCAGGCCCAGGGCCACCGCCCCGCAGCCCGGCAGGTAGGCCGCCAGGGCGTCGCCTTCCCGATGGAAGGGGTCGCGTCCCAGGGCTTCTCGCAGGCGTCTTCCGGCCCGACTGGCCAGGGCGCCCAGCCCGACCAGCAAAAAGCCCGGCAGGAGCAGGGCCAGCCAGGGAAGCAGGCTCACGGACCGGTTGGTCCGGACCGCAGTTCGTGGCGATCCATCGCGGGGGTGCCTCTCTTCGTCCGCCTGACCTGCCACGTTCTTCCCGGCGGCAGGCCTCGTCGTCTCAGAAACGGCGCCGGGACTTTCCCGGTTCGCCGAAAAGGCCCTGCAAGGCCTGGCGCTCTTCGTGCTTGCGGCGCTTCTCGTCGGCCAGCAGGCTCTGCAGTCCCCGGCGGTTCTGCTCTTGCGAAAGCCTCTCCTCTTCAAAGAGGTCCCCGACGGGCTCGCCGACCTCCGGGCCCGTCTCGGGTCCCGGGTCCAGAAGGCCACCCAGTTCCCGGCGGCGGCGGGCCAGGTCCTCCGGGGTGTCCCCCAGCATCCCTTGCAGTTGGCGGTTCTTGCGATCCTGCTCGGCCATGGCCTGGTCCAGCCAGTCGCCCACCCCGGAGTCCTCGACGTCCCGCTCGTCGGGCAGATCCCAACGGTCTTCCACGGCGCATCTCGTTCCCTTCGCGTTGCTTGAACCGCTCTTTTCGCCGCGTCCTCCGGGTTCCCCGCCGTCCCGAAGAGGGGGGGCGGGTTCATCGACGAACCGCTCCGGGCCATGCGCGCCTTCGACCTCTACGTCGCCCTGGGGGACAGCATGTCCACCGACGACCATCCGGGGCCGGGCCTGGGGGCAGCTTCCCTGCTGTACCGCAACCAGGACCGGTTGTTCCCGGAATTCGCCGGGCGCGATCTTCTGGCCTTGAACCCCTCCACCCGCCTGCTGCACCTGGCTCGGGACGGCTTCACGGCCTGGGATGTCCTGGAGAGCCTGACCGGGTTGAAGCCGTGCTCGGGACCCGTCCTGGTCACCCTGACCATCGGGGGCAACGACAGCATCCACTACCTGAACCAGAGGACCCCGATCAGCATCGCCATGGCGGAGTTCACCGCCCGTCTGTCCAGGATCCTGGGCCAGGTGAGAAGGCTGTACCCGAACCTCACCCTGCGGATGGGCAGCATCTACGACCCCACCGATGGCTCGGGCCGGGTCCAGAGTGGCCACGACCATTTTGCGGCCGGCCTGCACATGCTGGGAGGGGTCAACCATCTGCTGGACCAGGCAGCGAGCATGCATGGGGGAAGGATCGTCGACGTGTATGGCCACTTCCTGGGGCATGGAACCCGGCACGCGGATTCGACCTGCCCGCATTACCACCCGGAAGACCCCAGCGGCTGGATCATGCGGGATATCGAGCCCAATTCGCGGGGGGCTTCGGAATTGCGCCGACTCTTCTGGAGTTCGCTGGACTGATGGCCAAGGATGCCAACGAGAACCTCAAGAAGGGCCTGGGGGCCCTCCGTCCGGTCCGCCTGGATCAGCAGCCGGATTGGGGCCTGAGTCAGGAAGATATCGAGGGGACGCTGGTCGGGCGCCGGGGTCCCGCCCTGCTGTTCGGGACCTTCCCGCCGTCGCGGGTCCTGTCGGACCTGGAGGCGCGGGGGGCCCTGGACATCCTGCGGCGCCGGGGCTATGGGGACTTCGAGTTCCGCTCGGAGGGCGAGGATGCCTTCGAGAACCGGATCCGCCTGTACGGCGTGCATCCCGCGTCTGACGGTCCGGCCCTGCTGATGGATGTCCGGACCCACCGCGGCGAGCTGGCCGGGAACTCGGTGTGCCTGGACAAGGAGATCCACGTCCGGTCCCTGATCTGGGAGTGGTTGAGCTTCCAGGACCCCCTGGTCGGCTTCCCGGCGGGGACCGAGGCCCTGCCGGGTCAGGACCACCCGGGCCTGGGCATCTTCCGGGTCGCCGTGGACCTGATGCTGGACTACGTCGAGGAGATGGACATCGACGCCCTGGTCGGGCTGCCCCAGTACTTCCACAACGCCATCCTCTACGCTTCCCAGTTCCGCTTCTTCAAACCCGAACTGGAGGGCGAGTTCTGCGGGCTGCGCCGGGACCTGCTGGGGGAGGGGCTGGCCCGGGCCTCGCGGGCCCTGGCCGAGGGTCGGGTCGAAGAGTCGGGAAGCGGCCGACGCGTGACCTGGAAGGCCGCCGAACAGGTCTACCCGATCCGCGGAGACATCCAGGCCCACTTCCAGCATCCGACCTACGCCGTCGAGGTGCGCCGGGCCCTGGAGGAGAACCGGTTCCGCCTGGTGGACGGCTGAGTCCTCGGCGGGTGCCCCGCACCCGCGCCCGGCGCCGGTGCATCAGGTCGAGCGCTCAGCATGCTGTCCCTGCCCGGGGGGATCCGGCTACCAGGGGAACTGCATGTGGATCCGGTTCTCCAGGGCGGCGTCGCCGGCCGCCTCGACGAAACCCGAGAACTGGTCGAGGAAGGCCATGACCCGGCGAGCCCGGGCCGGAGACTCCATCCCCGTCAACCAGACCACCAGCAGCAGGGCGGGGGCCAACCAGTCCTGGCTGCCCCCATGACGCCCGCGCGCCAGGGCCTGGACGGCCCAGTCCACGCGTTCCAGGCTGTCCGGGCTCAAGGCCGAAAGGCAGGCGATCCGGGTGGCCTCCTGGGCGAAGTGGGCATCCCCGGTCCTCTTGGCGGTGCGTCGGTAGAACCCGGCCAGGGCGAAGCACATCAGCACCTTGCCGACGGTGGCGGGGTTCAGGTCGGGAGGGGCCCCGGCCCGGGCCATCCTCTCGCCCAGGGCGTCCACGGTGCGGTGCGAACAGACCAGCATGCGCACCAGGGCCGTCAAGGTCGGGATGGCGTGCAGGTAGCGCTGGGCTTCGCTCTCGGGCCCGGCCCCATACCTCTCCAGGAACCGGGAGGATTCCGGCAGGCGCAGCAGGCGACCCTCGATGTCGAGTCGGGTCTTCTCGAACTGGTCCAGGAAGGCGTTCTGGATGGACATGGCGGGCAGTTTCGACATCGCCGCCGAGGTCCTTCCGGCCCGGGTGACCGTGCGGCAACATGGTGGAAATCCTGAGCCTGGCCGGATGTGCTAGACTCGCCTCAGAATGAGTATGCCGATTTCCAGCTCTTCTTCCCCCAACCTCCTGCAGCGGGTCCGCGACTACGCCAAGCCGCGTCCGGGCACCTCCGGGGACCTTCCGGCCTCCTCTCCTGGCAGCGGCGTCCTGGCTGGCGCCATCCAAGGCTACGTCTCGGGTGGGCCTCTGGGGGCCGCCTCCGGGGCCTTGGGGGGCTACGTCGGAGTCAAGGCCGGCGAGAAGGCCGGCTCGTTCGGAGTGGCTGTCGCGTCCGGCGCCGTTTCTGGTGCAGCGCTGGGGGCGCTCTCCTTCAACGCCATGGCGGCCATGGTCGGGGGACCTGTGGGCCTCGGCCTGGCTGCTTCCGGTGCCCTGGTCGGGGGATTCGCCGGGGCCGTGGGGACTTTGTCGGGAAGTCGTCGGGCCGTCACCCGGGACAGCGTGTATGGCGGAATGCTGGGCGGGGCCCTGGGCGCCGCCTGGACGGGGAATCCCGGGATGATGCTGGCGGGTGCTGCGGGCGCGGGAATCGGGGGTCGGGCGGCCAAGCCGGCCGGCCGGGTGATCCTGGGGGCCCTGGCGGGAGCTGCCACGGGTGCGGTGGCCGGGATCCTGGGTGGTCCTCCGGCCATGCTGGCCGGGGCGGTGGCCGGAGCGGTGATCGGCCCGGTCGGCACCCTGGTGGGTCCGTCTGTTCGGCAGATCCAGCGCAATCTGACGGCGGATCTGACCACGGCCCTGAACAAGAAGGTGGAACCCTGGATCGAGAAGCACCCTCTGAGCAAGCGTGGCAAGCTGGTGGCCGGGGCGGTGATGGGATCGCTGGTGGTGGGACCCGTGGGCCTGCTCTTCGGCCTGCCCGGCCTGGCCGTCACGACGGCGGTGGGAGCCGTGGGCGGGGCCATCCAGACGGCCCGGTTCTTGAAGAAGAAGGCCCAGCAACCGGTTCCGCAGGCCGGGCCGGAGCCCACCCGGCCTCCCCAACCCCAGGCAACCCCGGCAGGGACCCTGGGAGCCCCGGTGGGTCTCTTGAACGCTCTTTCGGAGAAGCCCCAGGGCCTGAACCCCGCGACCTGAGGAATCACCTGGTCGCTTCGGGCCTTCCTGGCTCGGGTTCACGCCGAAGGTCCTGCCCTCGAAACGCGGGCAGGACCTTCGATCTTCCTCAGCGGCCGGGCCCCTGGCGATCCGAGTAGTGACCGCGACGCCCCTGGCGACGCCCGCGCTTGCCC
>DCTU01000331.1:3051-3467 GCA_002329445.1 bacterium UBP9_UBA1432 | reverse complement strand
CGCATCTTTCCTCCCAGACTTCAAAGTTCATTTCTCTGGGCGCCGGCTCGGCTCTCTCATCGCCCGGGCACTTCGAGCCTGCCGGGAATCCGCGGTCTCGGCCCGGACTCGGGACTGAATCAGTCTTCCTGGCCCTCGCTCCTCCCGATCCACCGCGCCTGGAAGACGCCTCCGCCCTCTTCGGTCACCAGGCGCCCTTCGTCCACCACCACCTCGCCGCGGCGGAGCACGGTCTGGGGAACTCCGCAGGCTGTGATCCCTTCGAAGGGGCTCCAGTCGACGTTCTCGTGCAGGGTCTCCGGACCCAGGGTGCGCCGGGCCTGGGGGTCCCACAGCACCAGGTCGGCGTCGCACCCGGGCTGGACCCGGCCCTTGCGCGTCAACCCCATCAGCCGGGCGGGGGTCGTGCAGCAGAC
>DCTU01000331.1:2176-3004 GCA_002329445.1 bacterium UBP9_UBA1432 | reverse complement strand
TGAAGGGGCAGTGGTCGGTCGAGACCACCTGCAGGTCGCCCCGAACCAGCGCGCTCCGCAGGCGCTGCTGCTGGGCCTTCTCGCGGATGGGGGGCGAGCAGATCGGGAGGGGCCCCAGGCGCTCGAAGACCTCGTCGTCCAGGCACAGATACTGCGGGCAGGTCTCGCCCCAGGCGGCCAGGCCTCCTGACCGGGCGGCGGCCAGCCGCTCGACCACCTCTCCACAGGTGACGTGGAAGAGGTAGACCGGCGTCCCGGTCAGTCCGGCCAGGTCCAGGACCCGCCCGGCCGCCTGCCCCTCGAAGGCCGCCGGGCGGCACCGGGGATGCATGCGCGGATGCACCAGGCCCGCCTCCAGGCTCTCGGCGACCAGTCGGCGGATCACGTCCCAGTTCTCGGCGTGCACCAGGGCCATCCCCCCGGCGGCGGCCAGGGCCCGGAAGGAGGTCAGCAGTTGCCCGTCGTCCAGGCAGAACCCGTAGGCCATGTAGTGCTTGAAGGTGGGACAGCCCGCCTCGACCACCCCGGCCACCTGGTCGAGGTTCGCAAGATCCGCGGGCTGGATGGTCATGTGGAAGCCGAAGTCGGCCACCGAGCGGCCCTCCGCCTGCTGGCGGCGCTCCTGCAGGGCCTCGAGCATGGTCTGGCCCGGCCGGGTCTCGACGAAGTCCAGGAAGGTGGTGGTCCCGCCCAGCACGGCCGCCCGGGACCCGCTGGCGAAGTCATCCGCCGTGTCCAGACCGCCCACGTGATACTGAAGATGGACGTGGACGTCGACGCCTCCCGGGGTGATGAGCCGTCCCCGGGCCTCCATCCGCCGGCGGCCGG
>DCTU01000331.1:343-2155 GCA_002329445.1 bacterium UBP9_UBA1432 | reverse complement strand
GAAGACCCCCTCGGAGGTGACCACCGTGCCTCCCGCGATCACCAGGTCCATCGCCGCCTCCTTCCGCCTCGGGCAGGAGCCTCGAGGCCCTTTGGGAATCACAACTCCATCCCGGCCGCCTTCCACGAGGCCGGCACCGCTCCTGTGGAGGTCCGATGATCCTGCGAACCCTGTCTTGTGTCTTCCTGCTGGCCCTGCTGGCCCTTCCGGCCCTGGCCGCACCCTCCGAGACCTCGGAGATCACCACCCTGCCGGATCCGGCCAGTCGGGCCATCGTGGTCCTGGCCGACTTCTCCGACCAGGCGCAGTTCGAACTGGAGAACCAGGTCGTCAGCCTGCTTTGGGATCGCCTGGGGCAGGGCATCCTGGGCCATGTTTCGGGCCTGGCGCCCCGGCCCATGCTGGTCAACACGGCTCAGGCCGATGGCGCCAAGACCATGGAACGGCTGGGCCTGGCGGCCACGCCTCCTCCGCTCCTGGTGGTGGCCGACCTGGATGCCCAGGGGCATCCCCGTCACACCCTCTGGCAGCGCCGCATCTTCCAGCCCGCCGTGGACGTGCGGGCCATGCTGGCCTACTTCGGGGTGGATCCCGAGGCCGGTCAGCCCCTGATCCGGGCCGCGGGCTTCGAACCGCGGGGTCTGGGGCGACCGCTGCGGGCCAACGAGGTGGTGACGGTCACCGTCCAGGGCGTTCCGGGGGCCACGGTCACCGCCACCATCGGAGGTCGGACGGGAATTCCCTGCTTTGAGGACCCTTCCGGCCTGTATCGGGCCACCTACACGGTCTCGGTCGAGGATCGCACCGACGCCCAGGTTTCGGTCGAGATGCGCACCTCGGACGGCCAGGAGGAGCGTCGCGACCTGGGGGCGGTGGCCCTGCAGGGGGTGATGACCCCCGAGATCCAGCTCGTCCAGCAGGTCGGCCCGAACCAGTGGATGGCCCAGGGCATGGCCGCCCCGGGCTCCAGCGTCCTGGTCCGCGTCGAGGTGGTCCAGACGGCGCTGGTCTTCCGCGACGTGCAGAAGCAGCAGTTCCAGGGAGTGGCGGACTCGTCGGGTCGCTTCCAGGCCCTGGGCACCCTGCAGGGGGACCTCGACGGGGTGACCGGGAGCTTCCAGGTGGAGGCCACCGACCCCTCCGGCTCGATGGTCCGCTCCGAACCGCGCCCGCTGCGCCTGGTGGCGGACCGTCGCTTCCAGCCTCAACCTTCTCCCATGCCCGGGCCCTGGCCGCCTGCTCCTTCGCCTTCCTGGGGCGTGCAGGCCTTCAGCGACTCGTCCGGGCTCTACGTCGTCTCCAGGGGCCGGCGCAGCCAGATCGAGACCATGTCGCCCCGCTGGTATCAGGCGGTGGCCGACGTGGTGGTGTACAGCTCTTTCATGAACGACCTGAAGGTCTGGTGGCAGGGCCAGACCTGGCGGCTGGAGAGCATGTCCCCCAAGAGCTGGAAGGCCGACTCTGCGACCGTGGCCTACGTCAACTTCATGGGGAACTTCCTGGTGTGGCACAAGGGCCAGACCACCAACCTGGGCGGCCTGGCTCCCCAGAGCTACGAGGTCGGACCGGGCGCCCTGGCCTTCGTCGGCGCCAATCGGGGGTTCTTCCTGTGGCGACCGGGAAGCGGCGTGCGCCAGTTGGAGTCCTGGCCCCCCAGCAACTACCGCATCTACGGCCGGACGCTGCAGTATACGGATGCGGGCGGCTTCCAGCGGGTGGTGGACTTCTAGTCGCAGGGAGACGACCTTCGATCCGGCCTCCCCCTCGGGAGCCGCCTTCAATACGAAGAGCCCCTCCCTGCAGGGAGGGGCT
>DCTU01000331.1:0-209 GCA_002329445.1 bacterium UBP9_UBA1432 | reverse complement strand
GAAGGCGTCCAGCAGGAAGCCGAACTTCTCGCGGGCCTGCTCGACCGACAGTCCGATGTTGGCCAGGACCTTCTCCTGCATCTCGCGCTGGTGGATGCGGATGCTGCCCGAGGCCAGCTCGTTGCCGTTCAGGACCAGGTCGTAGGCCGCCGCCCGAACCTTCAGTGGCTCGGTCTCCAGCATCCCCGCGTCCTCGGGAAGGGGCGAGG
>DCTU01000342.1:268-9420 GCA_002329445.1 bacterium UBP9_UBA1432 | reverse complement strand
AGGCGGGGAACCCGTCTGCAGGGGTTCACCTGCGCCCGCTTCGGCGAGGCCGCAGGCAAGGTCGCCGAGGTGCTGGAGGCGATCAGCGACCCGGAGTTGCTGTTGCGCCAGGACTTCGTCTTGCAGAATCTGGTGCTGACGAGAGGACGGGGTCTGAGAAAGACCGCGCTGCACGCGACTCTTTGCGCATGTCGACTGGATGCCCAAAGACGAAGAGCCTGCCCCCGTCCGCCTGGCCCTACCCCGAGCGGTGGTAGGGGAAGTAGCGCTTCAGGCCGTTGATCGGGGACTCGAAGAGTCGCCACGACAGGTAGGCCAGGCCGAAGGTGGCCAGGTGCAACAGGAGCAGGTTGATCCATCCCGGACGGGTCAGGCCCAGGCCCAGGGGCCCGACCACGCGGTCGAAGGCCTCTTTGACGAAGGGATGGATCACGTAGACGCAGTAGCTGATCTGCCCGACCAGGACCATGGGCGCCCAGCTCAGGAGGGAACCCACGGGCCCTCCGAAGCCCAGCGAGGCCCGCCACACCAGATATCCGAAGGCCATCGAGGCGGGGATGTACTGCAGACACTCCAGGACCAGGGAATCACCCCACCTCCAGATGGCGGCCTGGACCACGCACAGTCCCAACGCTCCCGCCACCAGCCAGGTTCGGGTCAGGCGGTCGGCCCGGTCCCGTCCCAGGTTCGGGTCGTCCGCGACCAGGGCCAGCAGCGCTCCGGCCCCCAGGCCATCGAAGCAGCAGGGCGTGAGATAGGTGGCGGCGTACTCGTTGACCAGACCCGCCGCCGCAGCCCAGGCCAGGGCCAGGCGCAGGCAGGGCGCCAGGACCATGGCGCCGACCAGGATCCGCTTCAGGACCGTCCGCGGTGCCAGGAAGACGAACCACGGCCAGAACAGATAGAACTGTTCCTCGACGCCCAAGGACCAGAAGTGTCCCGGTTGATGCCAGCCCCGCATGCCGATCAGGAAGTTGACGGTGTAGGTCAACTGCCAGAGCACGGTCTCCCGGACCCCGCGGAACCCCAGCCACAGGCCGAGGGCGATGACCGCATAGTAGAGTGGGAAGATGCGCAGGAAGCGCCGGGCGAAGAATTGCCGCACGGAATACCCCAGGCCCTGGGAGGACTCCTCAACCCAGACGCGGGTGCGCAGCAGGATGCCGGTAATCAAGAAGCCGCTCAGGACGAAGAAGAGCCACACGCCCAGTTTGCCCCAGCGCACCCCGAGCTGCCAGGACTCGGGAGCGAAGTGAAACCAGGTGACAGACAGCACGGCCATGGCGCGCAACCCGTCCAACTGCCGCATGTAGGGCACACAGGCATCCCCCGCCGAGCGATTCTGGCACGCCGTCAGGGGGGGTGCGGTCGCGATGGCTTCGGCGGAGGACATGGGGCTCCACGTTCTCCCCGCTGGCAACCCCTCCTTTTTTCCCCTGAGGGGGGCCACGCACCCATCGCGGGAGCCGCGGCAGGATGGCCCCTGCCTCAGGACAGGTTCCTGATGTCCCATCCCGCCGGCGCCAGGATGGACAGCCTCCCCTGAGCTGCACTGCAACCTCCGCGTCCAGCCCACGACCTCCGAAGCGCCTCCCCCCAGCCCCCGGCGGACTTTGCGGAGGGGCAGGCCCGAGTCAGGACAGGACATCTCCGGAAGAGGAAGAAAGGCCGCCCCGATGCGGATCCTGGTGCTTTCGCCCCATTTCCCAAGCTTTCCCTCGACCGGCGCGCCGGCGCGCCTGTATTGCCTGCTGCGCGAGAGCGCTTCCCGCCATCAGTTCCACCTGCTGGCCTCCAGCACGTTCGGAGGCCAGGCCGATCCCCAGAGGTTGGCGCCCCTGGTGGAGAGCTGGGAGGAGGTGCGGCCCGCGGCTCGCCCGTCCGGCCGTCTGCCTCGACTCGTGGCCAGCGTCCGCCGCCGATTGGGCTCGACGCCACGGCTTGTCGAGGGGTTGCTCCCCTTGCGAAACCACGCCCAGGAGCTGATCCGCCGTGCGCTGACGGCCTTTCGCCCCGACGTGATCCAGGTCGAACACACCATCACCCTGCCCCTGCTGGAGGGGATTCGAGAGCTTCCACCCATCCTGACCGTGGCCCACGACCTGGTCTTCCGAATTCAGGAACGGGCCGCCCTGGTCGCCACGGAAGCGACCACCCGAGCCGACTGGGCGGAACAGGCGCGTCGGACGCGAGCACTGGAGACCCGCCTGTTTCGAAGCGGCGGACACTTCGTGACATGTTCCGAGGAGGACCGGGCAGCACTGCAGGACCTGGCGCCCGCGGCCCGGGTTACGGTGGTCCCCAACGGGGTCGACGTCGACTATTTCGGCCCCTCACCTCCCGGCTCTCCCCAGCGCCTGGTCTTCACCGGGAACATGCAGACCCTGCCCAACGTGGATGCCGTGGACTGGTTCTGCCGGGAGGTCATGGTGCATCTCCCCGAGGTCAGCCTGGACATCGTGGGCCTGAACCCGAGCCGTGAGGTCCAGGCCCTGGCCGGTCCGCGGGTGGCCGTGCACGGTTCGGTCCCCGACGTGCGCCCCTTCATCAGCGCGGCCGGAGTCTTTGTGGTCCCCCTGCGCATCGGCTCGGGTACCCGCCTGAAGATCCTGGAGGCGATGGCCATGGGGCGCCCGGTGGTCTCCACCCGCGTGGGCGCCGAGGGCCTGGGCCTGCGCCAGGGCGAGGAGGCCCTGCTGGCCGACACGCCACGGGAGTTCGCCCAGGCAGTGAGTTCTCTTGTGACCGACGAAGCCCTGAGAGGCCGCCTGGCGGAACGAGGGCGCCGCCTGGTGGAGGAACGCTTCTCCTGGGCCGTCCTGGCCCCCGCCATGGAGCGAGCCTATGAGGAGTGTGTTGCCCTCCATGCCTGAGTCCCCGCTCACCCAGGCCTCGGCACCCCACCCGACCCCGGAGACTCCGACCTTCCCCAGGGTCCTGCTGGCCGGTGGCGGAGCCATCGCCCTGGAAGCCCACCTGCCCCAATTGCGCGGCCTGCCGGGGAACCGGCGCGTCGTCCTCTACGAACTTTCGGCCAGTCGACGCGCCGCGATCCGCGAACGTTATCGCGATGACGTCGCCTTGGAACTGCCTGAACAGCTTCCCGAGGGCCCCTTCGACCTGGCCGTCCTGGCCACGCCGCCAGGCTGCCACCTGCAGGAGGTGCTGCGCTGGCGCCCCTCCTGCCCCCGCTTCGTCCTCGAGAAACCCATGGCCCGCACGCTGGAGGAGGCCCGCGCCATCGCCTCCAACCTGGAAGGGGCGCTCATGGCGGTGCACATGCCCCGAGCAGAGCTGGCGGCCTTCGACGTGCTGAAGGACCTCTATACCCAGGGCCGGTACGGAGCCCTGCAGGCCGTCCAGATCCATGACGGCCGGGTCTTCGACTGGCCCAGCGTGTCGGCGGCCCTGTTCTCCAAGGAGATGTCGGGAGGAGGGGTCATGGTGGACCTGGGCCCCCACATCCTGGAACGCCTGCTGCACCTGTTCACCGGCCTGGAAGTCGAGCAGTGCCTGGTGGACGGCGATCGGGGAGCGGTCGAGGCCAACGCGGTTCTGCAGTTGCGGGGAGACGACCGGATCCCCGTGACCGTCACGATGAGTCGGAACCGCCACCTCAGCGGCACGGCCGTGCTCACCTTTGCCGAGGCCGAAGCCCGGGTGGGCCTGATGGCTCCCACGGTCCATCTGGCTCCGCGCCAGGGCCCCGGGATGACCTTGTGCCCCGACGAGGATGCAGGCTCGGTCCCGTTCCGGACCCTGGTGGCCCGCTTCTATCAACGTCGGGTGGTCGAGGGGCGCTCCCATCCCGGCCGCGCGCTCGAGGTGATGCGCCTTCTGGACGAAGCCTATCGGGTGGCCCGCCCCCTGCAGGGAGGATTCTGATGCGCGTCGCGATTCTGGGTGCCGGGGGCTTCATCGGCTACGCCTTCGTCCGCGAGGCCCTCCGCCGAGGCATGACGCCGGTGGCCTGCTGGGGCTCGCCCGGAAGCCTGGTCCTCCTGGCCCGCCACCGGATGGAACTGCGGCCCGTCGAGAACCTGGACCTGAGCGACGTCGACGTGGTCGTCAACTGCGCCCACCCCTTCACCGTCCGGGGGAACCGCTCGTTGGAAGCCCAGACACGAACCCTGCGGGACAACCTGCTGGCCTCCGGCCGGCCCCTGATCCATCTGAGCACAATCTCCGTCTACGAGCCATTTTCTGCAGGCCTGCGCCCCGGCGAAGACCTGGCCTGCTCGCCCCCTGCCAGCGACCAGTACGCGCAGTCGAAGCTGCGCCTGGACCGGGAACTCCAGCAGAGAGCGGGGGAACGGACGCTGATCCTGCGGCCCACCATCGTCTACGGGCCTTTCGGACGCTATTGGACGGACGCCTTCCTGGCAGCCTTCCGGGCGGGGGACGTGAGCGTGCCCGACGCCGGCGGCAGGGTCCAGCCCGTGCTGGTTGATGACCTGGCCCGCCTGATGGCGGACGCCTGCGAACACTTCCGGCCCGGCCTGTACAACGTGGGCGGCCCCGAGGAGTTGGAGTGGCGCGCCCTTTTCCGCTTCTGGAGCGAAGTCGCTGGAGGCGGCAGCTTCCATGAGACCGGCCCCAGGCCTCCGACCCGTCCGCAGAGGTTCTCGGAGTTGCGGGAACTGGCACGGATCCTCCTGGATGCCCCCCCCCTGCGCAGACTGGCCCGTCCCCTGGTGCAGCGCATCCCGGACTCCCTCCGAGCGCGCTTCCGCAGGGCCTTGGGAAGGCCCGACCGCCCCCTCCTGGTGCCGATAGCCCCTCTGCCCGGAGAAGCGCCCCAGGTCCCGGCCCTGCCCCCAGATCTGCGAGGCCTGGCAGAGAGCGGTTATTTCTCCCAGGACAGGCTGGTGGACCTGTCCCGCCTCCGCGCCGACTTTCGCGGCCTTCGCCCGACCCCATTGGAGGAGACCAGGGCCCGTCTGGGGGAGTACTGCTCCTTCCGTTTCACCGACACCCTGCCAACCTGACCACAGCCTCGGGCTACGGGGTTCCGACCCGCTGCACCTCAACCTGGACGATGGCGCCACGCTGCGGGCCTCCACCGGCCCCTGCAACGCAGCGGGGGCCTCGCACCCGCGCCCCGCACGGGTGCATTCCATTGAGCGGCGAGGCACCGAGGGGTTTCCGGCCATTGTCCCTAGGGACGGGCTCCAAAGCCTTCGCGCCGAGTCACGGCCCGCTGGCGAAAGGCCAGGATCTGCCCGGCCAGGTGCTCGGTGTAACGAGGGGCCGAGGTCCTGGTGAGGTGGACGTCGTCCTGCATGTCTTCCCGAGCGAAGGCCATGGGCTGGTCGGTCACCAGGTGGGCGTGGGGAGACGTCGCCGCCATGTCGGCCAGGTCCCGGTGCAGGTCCCGCCAGCAGGTCTGGAAGGCGGGCGCCTGCACCAGGCCTTCGTAGACGGGGCCCAAGGCGATATAGACGGGGAAGCCGTGGGAACGGGAGGCCCCCAGCAGCGCCTGCAAACCGCGGCGGTTGCTGTCGCTCAGGGTCCAGCGCGCCCCCGTCTGCAACTCTTCGAGGTGGGCAGCGGCTGTCTGGTCGACCGACTCCGGATTGGCCGGAGAGGCCAGGAAACCGTCCGGTTGGAGTTCGACCTTCTCGAGTTCACGAAAAGCGTTCCAGGGGGTCAGCAGGGGCCGCGAGACGCTGGAACTGGCATAGTAGATGGGCAGGTGCTTCCTGGCGGCGACCTGGACCTGCTGGGCGGGGCTCAGCGTCAACGGCGGATTCAATCGGTTCCAGAAGCCCAGGGGAAGGGGGATGCTGACCAGGGATTCCGGCTTGAACTCCTCGCGTAGCGAGAAGAAGGCATAGACCAGGACCACGCTGCGCGGAGGGTCGAACTTCCGGAGGTACGTGTCCAACATCCAGGAGTCCTCCAGCGCCACAGGAGCGGCGTGCCGGGCCAGGTTCAGCGAGGTGCTGCCCAGTCGCCGACCCAGGACTTCGGGCACGACCCCCATCATGCAACTGGAATCGCCCAGGACCAGGGTGTCCACCGGGGTCTGGAGGTCCTTCAGGGTTTCCCACTTCGAACCGACGATGCGGTATTGCCAGATGTAGTTGCGCAAATACCAACTGGCCGGCAGGTTGGCCAGCAGGACCAACACCAGGGCACCCACCATCGTGAGGGCGATCCCTCGGACGGTGGCCCTTCCCACCTTCTCACCGACCAGGATCAGCTCTTCCTGAGGGTCCGGTTCGTTCGGGGCTTGTTGGGGGCACTCTCTGTGATCTGGCACCGGGTTCTCCCTGGTTGTCGTCTCGTCTCTTCCGGGCGACCGACTTCGAGCGGAGCCCCTCCCGAAAGGCGCTGCCAGGCGCACAGAGCTTCAATCAGCAGGGCGCGACCGGGACCCGCCGAACCCCCGGCCTCTGGTATGCCACGAACCGGCCATTCTGGCAAGCCCGGCCGGCAACCTCCGGGTGGCGGGCGCGAGCCGCGCCGTCCGGGCTGGAGCAGGGCCCGTCCGTCTTCGGGGTCAACCGGCCCGGAAGCCGACCACTGACCGACGAGGATTGGCAGATGATCTTCAATTCCTGGGTGTTCCTGGCCTTCTTCTCGATCGTCTACACCCTCTATCTCTTGACCAGGCGCCATCTCCGACTGCAGAACCTGGTGCTTCTGGTGGCCAGTTACGTCTTCTACGGATTCTGGGACTGGCGCTTCCTGTCCCTGCTCTTTGCGTCCACGGTGATCGACTTCTTCGCCGGGCGCGCCATGGCTGCGTCGCAGGACGAGCGACGGCGCCGACTGTTCCTGGCCGTCTCGATGAGCGCGAACCTGGGCATGCTGGGGTTCTTCAAGTACTTCAACTTCTTCGCTGAAAGCACGACGGCGCTGCTGAACGCACTGGGCATGCAGGCCGATTTCATCACATTGAACATCCTGCTGCCGGCCGGGATCTCGTTTTATACCTTCCAGACCATGAGCTACGGGATCGACATCTATCGTCGCAAACTGCAGCCCACCCAGAGATTCCTGGACTTCATGCTCTTCGTCTCCTTCTTCCCCCACCTGGTGGCGGGACCCATCATGCGCGCCACGGCCCTGCTGCCGCAGTTCACCCGGAAACGTCACATCCGGGTGGACCAGGTCAACGCCGGCCTCTTCCTGATCCTGTGGGGCTACTTCAAGAAGGTCGTGGTGGCCGACAACCTGGCCGTCACCGCCAACAACGTCTTCAACAACTACCAGAACTACCAGGGCATGGACCTGCTCTTGGGAATCCTGGCCTTCACCTTCCAGATCTACGGAGACTTCTCGGGCTACACCGACATCGCCCGGGGAATATCCAAGCTGATGGGCTTCGAGTTGAACCTGAACTTCAATCTGCCCTATCTGGCCGCCAACCCCAGCGATTTCTGGGAACGCTGGCACATCTCGCTGTCCTCCTGGCTGCGCGACTACCTGTATATTCCCCTGGGCGGCAACCGTTGTGGATCCGTCAGGACGTATCGGAACCTCTTCCTGACCATGTTGCTGGGGGGGCTGTGGCATGGGGCAGCCTGGAACTTCGTGGTCTGGGGCGCCTACCACGGCCTGATCCTCTGCGCCTTCCGCCGTCTGGACCCCTACCCCGAGCACCTGAGGGAGCACCGAACGGTCGGCGACTCCCTGCGACTGGCGGCCAAGGTGGCGTTCATGTTCATGCTGACGGTGATCGGGTGGGTCATCTTTCGTTCCGGTTCACTGGAACAGATCGCCTACATGCTGACCCACGTCGGCTTTGGAGACCGGAGTTGGACGACCGTGAGCACGCTGTGGCGGATGATGGTCCTGATCTCTCCCCTGCTGCTGGTCCAGGGGTATCAGTACTTCAGCAAGGATCTGCTGATCCTGAGCAAGTGGAAACCCCTGGCCAGAGTCCCCGTCTACGCCTTCCTCCTGCTGGCAATCATCCTCTTGGGCTCGCGCCAGACGACGGAGTTCATTTACTTCCAGTTCTAGGGACCATGCCTTTGTGGCCGGTCCAGGCCCTTCTGCACCTGACCCGACCGGGCCAACCGACGCTGCAGCATGCCCAGGTCGCGCGCCCTCTCCTGCTGCAGGTCGGCCTCGACCTCTTCCAGGCGGCGCCGCTCGTCCCAGTCTTCCCGGTGTGCCGACAGAGGCCGAATCTCCAGGCCTTCCAGGCCCCAACGGAGTTCCCTGCGCCGCCGCGGGCGTGGGGCGCCCGCCTCCGCGATCCTGCATGTTTCCCAGGAATCTCCTGCGAAACACGACGGAGACCGGCGCGACCCGTCCCTCCACGCCGACACCTGCTGAGCCCGGGCCGGCCTGGAAGCCGTCGTCGGGGCTTGAGACCTCAAGCCTTCCGAACGGCCAGGATCTGGATCACCGAGCCGAGCCCGGTGTGATGCCGGCCTTCGTGAACCTCCCGCTCCACTTCGCGGGCGATCTCCAAGCGGAGCCCGGCCAACTGGCGGCACAGGATCTCCAGGTCATAGAGCATGGCCGGGTCCTTGGGGCCGCCGGTGCCTTTGCCCAACTGGCTCTTGGCGAAGGCCTCCAGGATCAGGACTCCGCCGGGGCGCAGGCCGGCCGCCGCAGCCCGATGGATCCGTTCGGCAAGGGGCGGGGGCAGGTGGCCGTAGATCGAGACGATCCCGTCCCAGGCCCCCGGCTCGATCGTGAAGTCGGCGGCGTCGGCGTGCATGGCCTGCAGGGAGACTCCCCGCTGCCCGGCCAGGGTCCGGGCCTTGGCCAGGCCGACCTCGGAACCATCCATGGCGGTCACCTCGTGGCCCAGGCCGGCCAGGAAGACGGCGTTGCGCCCCTCACCCTCCATCAGGCACAGGACCCTGCCCCCAGGCGGGATCCGATGGGCCAAGGAGACCAGGAAGGCGTTGGGCTCGGTTCCGTAGACGTGTTCGGGGGTCGCGTAGCGCTCGTTCCACATGGTGCCGCGCTCCTTCGCCCCAGGGGCCGTGGGCCCTGGCCTCGCCTGCCGGACGGCGTTCATGGAATCGCAACCATCCTGAGATAGACCGGCAACAGTCCGGACATCTTGCGGTGGAAAAACGGGGCGCAGGCTCGGGGCGGGAGGTGACCGCCTTGAGCCGGACCCGCAACAACCTCGACCCCGTCTGGAAGGAGGCGCTGGAGTCGATCAGCGATCCCGAGGT
>DCTU01000342.1:0-193 GCA_002329445.1 bacterium UBP9_UBA1432 | reverse complement strand
GCGTAGGGGGGGGCGGTGGCTGGCGCCCCTCCCCGCGATCCGGCATGCTTTCCAGGAATCTCCTGCGAAACGTGACGGAGACTGGCGCCCCTCCCCGCGATCCGGCATGCTTTCCAGGAATCTCCTGCGAAACATGACGGAGACTGGTACCCCTCCCTGCAATCCAGCATGTTTCCCAGGAATCTCCTGCGAA
>DCTU01000116.1:3688-4638 GCA_002329445.1 bacterium UBP9_UBA1432 | reverse complement strand
GGGCCTCCAGGCGTGGCCTGGAGGCCCGAGCCGGGCAAGAACCGGCGGGCAGGCAGGGGGCAGGGCGCCAAACCCGAAGGCCACTGAACAGCTACCTGCCTGCGGAGTCGACGATTGAGCTTTGAGATCGCCTACGTGGTCCCATCCGGCAAGACCGCACCTGACGTGATTCGGATGGAGATGGCCATCAGCAAGCTCCCCCACACCACACGGGACGAGGAGCCCCAGGACTGCGAGTGGGGGTTCGAGTATCTCAACCCCGAGACGGGGGTCACCTGCAGCTTCCGGTACGCCGCCCCGGCCCCGGTCGGCTTCGCGGCCGGCCGCCCCAGAGAATCGGGCCTGAGGGCCTCCCTGCCCCTGATGTGCCCGACCTTCATCGGCCGCGAGGCCCTTCCCATCGTCGAGCAGCTCGGCCGGGCCTTGAACCTGGGAGCCCTCCTGCCATCCGGCGACTACGTCGAAGACTGCGACGCGGGTCGTCTGCAGGTGATCTGGACCGAAAGCAACCGGATGACCACCGAAAGGCTGGGCATCGGGACCGGCCGTCTCCCTCCCTACTTCTCGCGCGAGCGTCTGGACGAGATGTGGCGCTACATGAGCGCCCGGAGACTGCTGGAGACGCGCTACAGCGCCAAGGGCATCTACGTGCCCCGGGTCATCCTGATCCAGAACAAGCTGGACCGCAAGCAGACCTTCATGGCCGCCATGTGGGCCGAGATGGGACCGGCCGTCTTTCCGGAGGTCGACGCCTTCGTCATCGGGAAGCCGATCAAGACCCTGCTGGGCCTGGTCAACACCGGGGAGTTCACTCCGGTCGTGGTGCGGGCCGAGACCGTGATGAAGCACGTCGAGCCCCGGCTCCGGCAGGTGGACCGTCCCATCGCCCACCGCATCCTGGAAGATGCCGGGCCGGTCCAGGGCCCCATCCTGAAGAGCATGAACGACGT
>DCTU01000116.1:3376-3681 GCA_002329445.1 bacterium UBP9_UBA1432 | reverse complement strand
CAGCTCCGACGCGCCGAGGCAGGGCTCGCCGAGCTCCAGGCGAAACGACCGGATCAGGCTCTGTCCCAGGCCGAATTCCAACCCCTCCGGAGGGTCCCCATGCGACGCGCGCCCCTGTTCCTCACCTGGATTTTCCTGGTCCTGGTCTCGGCCGGAGCCCTGGCCCTCGAGACCGACACCCCCAAGGACATGCGCGGCGATGAGGGGGTCCTGATGGACCTGCGGCCCACCGGGGCCGTCTACCTGGCCCCGGACCGGGTCCTGGTGACGGACTCCAACAACCGGCAACTCCACATCTTCGACCT
>DCTU01000116.1:0-3302 GCA_002329445.1 bacterium UBP9_UBA1432 | reverse complement strand
CCGGAGACCACTTCCACGAGAAGAACGCGGTGCGCTTCGTTCACGCCCGCAGCGTGCTGCACCGTTACGTCCTGCAAGGAGAGGGCTGGACCCGGGACTCGGCCGACACCAACTTCGACCCCGATGCCGCCCTCCGACGGACCGGCCACCTCGGACAGACCGTCAAGGATCCCCTGAAATTGGAGGGGATTGCCGTCGACTCCAAGCAGAAGAGGGTCTTCTTCGGCCTCTCACGACCTTTGGGGCCCGACGGGTCGATCCTGATCTACGAGGCCCGCCTGGACGAGGTCATGGCGCGCGACCGGAACCTGGAATTCCACGACGCGAAACCTCAACTGAGCCCCGAGGTCGAACCTGCGGTGGGTCAGGCCTTCCACCTCTCGGACCTGTGCTACGTCCCGGGAAAGGGCCTGCTGGTGCTGCTGGCCTCGCAGAGTCCCGATGGCCGGCGCTTCGGCTCCAACCAGCTCTGGCTTCTGCGCGGCGGCTTCGGGCCGGCCCGCCTGGTGGCCAAGGAGCTCGCCCCGGGGAACCGTGCGGCCGGCCTGGCAATCCGAGAAGAGGAAAAGGACACCTACGAGGCAACCCTGGTCTTCGACAACGATCCCGAGAGGACCGGCATGCCTTCCCGAATCTTGACCATCAAAGGCCTCAAACTCTAGAAACCTGAAGGATCGAGACCCGGGGATTCGATCCACCCCAGACCGGGTATATTCCCTGCGATTCTTCCCGGTTTCCGAGAATGATGGAACCGGAGCCCTTGAAAGGGAAATCCCGGGTTTGCCCGATCTCCTCACCCGACTCTGCTCGGTCCAGGTCCCCCAACAGATCCGATCGGCCCGGATGCAGGCCATCGGCCTGGCGGCTGTTCTGGGCCTGGAGACCGAACTGCTGGACCTGGTCGCGCTGTTGACCGGAGAGCTGGGCTCCAACCTGGTCAGCCACGCCCAGGGTGGAGAGCTGCTGATCCGCGGCCTGCTCTACCAAGGCAGCCCGGGACTGGAGGTCCTCTCGGTCGACCGCGGACCCGGAATGGACGATGTCTGCCTCTGCCTCCAGGACGGTTTCTCAACGGCCGGCACCCTGGGGACGGGCCTGGGTGTCGCACGGAAGATCTCCGATGAGTTCGACGTGTACTCCGAACCCGGCCAGGGCACCGTGGTGATGAGCCGGATCTGGTCGAAAGAGGCCCGCTTCCGAGAAGCGCCCTTCGACTCGGGGACGATTCTGACCGAACCGGTTCCCGGGTCCCGGGTGCGCGGGCGGCTGCTCACCCGCCGAGACGGCAGGACGACCCTCTCCTGGCCTGCGTCGGGTGCCCTACCCGGCCTGATGGACGACGCCCTCCCTCCTGAGCCGGACCTTGCAGCCGTCCCCTCCGAGGAAGCCGACCGACGAGTCCTGATCCTGGACGACGGCTTCCTGGACCCGGCCTGGACCGTGGAAGAGTTCCCCGAGGTGTTGTCCCACCACCCGGCCATCCTGGCGGGCCTGATCTACCGCGAGCACGCACCCCCGCATGGGCGGATGGCGTTGAGGGTCCTGGCCCGAGGCGCTCCCGCACGGCATCTCCATTCCTCCAGATGACGCTTGAAGGCCCCACAGGAGATCCTGCGGGGCCTTCAATGTCCCAGGTGCCGGCCCCCCCCTGGCAGGGGAGGGCCGACAGCGACGTGGAGCCCAGGTTCCTAGAAGTCCATTCCGGGGTGAGCGTGCGCTCCGGCCCCCATGGCCTCCTTCTCCTTCTCCGGCTTCTCGGCCACCAGGGTCTCGGTGGTCAGGAGCATGGCCGCGATGGAAGCGGCGTTCTGCAGGGCCGAACGGGTGACCTTGGCCGGGTCGACGATGCCGTTCTTGATCATGTCGACGTACTCGAAGTTCACGGCGTTGAAGCCCTGGCCCTTGGGAAGGGTCTTGACCTTCTCCACCACGACCGAACCTTCGAAGCCGGCGTTGTTGGCGATCACGCGCAGGGGCACTTCCAGGGCCTTGCGGACCAGTTGCACGCCGATGGCCTCATCGCCGTGCAGGTTCAGGGAATCCAGCGCCGGGGCGATGTGCACCAGGGTGGCGCCGCCGCCCGGGACGATCCCCTCCTCGACCGCCGCGCGGGTGGCCGACAGAGCATCCTCGATGCGGTGCTTCTTCTCCTTGAGCTCGGTCTCGGTGGCCGCGCCCACGCGGATGACCGCCACGCCGCCCACCAGCTTGGCCAGGCGCTCCTGCAGCTTCTCGCGCTCGTAGTCCGAGTCGGTGTCCTCGACCTGGCGCTTGATCTGCTCGATGCGGCCCTGGATGTCGTCCATCTTGCCGCGGCCCTCGACCACCGTGGTGTCCTCCTTGGTGATCCGGACCCGGGCGGCCTGACCCAGCATGTCGACGGTGACCTTGTCCAGCTTGATGCCCAGCTCTTCGGTGACCACCTGGCCGCCGGTCAGGATGGCGATGTCCTTGAGCATCTCCTTGCGGCGCTCGCCGAAGCCAGGGGCCTTCACGGCGGCGCAGCGGATCGTGCCGCGCAGCTTGTTGACCACCAGGGTGGCCAGGGCCTCGCCCTCGACATCCTCGGCGATGATCACCAGCGGCTTCTGCATCTGCACGACCTTCTCCAGGACGGGCAGCATGTCGTTGATGGCGCTGATCTTCTTCTCGACGATCAGGATGTAGGGGTCGTCGAAGGAGGCTTCCATCTTGTCGGTGTCGGTGACGAAGTACGGCGAGATGTAGCCCTTGTCGAACTGCATGCCCTCGACGTGCTCGAGCTCGGTGTGCAGGGTCTTGGACTCCTCCACCGTGATGACGCCGTCCTTGCCCACCTTCTCCATCGCGTCGGCGATCAGGTTGCCGATCACCTCGTCGTTGTTGGCCGCGATCATGGCGACCTGGGCGGTGGCTTCGCGGGTCTCGACCGGGACGGCCAGCTTGTGGATCTCTTCCACGACCTGGGCCACGGCCTGCTCGATGCCCTTCTTGACGAACATCGGGTTGGCGCCGGCGGTCACGTTCTTCAGGCCCTCGCGGATCATGGCCTGGGCCAGCACGGTGGCGGTGGTGGTGCCGTCACCCGAGACGTCGTTGGTCTTGGAGGCCACTTCGCGAAGAAGCTGGGCACCCATGTTCTCGAAGGGATTCTCGACCTCGATCTCCTTGGCGATGGTCACGCCGTCGTTGGTGATCGTGGGGGAGCCGAACTTCTTGTCCAGCACCACGTTGCGACCGCGCGGTCCGAGGGTGATCTTCACCGCGTTGGCCACGGCGTTGGCGCCGGCCTCGAGGGCCTGGCGGGCTTCCTGGGAATAAAG
>DCTU01000445.1 GCA_002329445.1 bacterium UBP9_UBA1432 | reverse complement strand
GATCCCGAGGGCGCGGTTGGAGGTCCTGCCGACGGGAGGACACGTCTCGATGGCTGAACAACCCGAGACGGTCACCCGGTGGTTGTCCCAGCACATGGAATCATCCCCGGGCGCCAGCTCCGACCGGGCCGCCGGCCATTCCGCCTGAGGCTCGGGGCCGCATGGAAGGCCCCCCGCGGCTCAAGCCTGCTGCGCGGGGGGCACCTCCGAGCGCGGATCGGGACGGGGGGCTCCGGCCAGGTCCTCGAAGAGCCGGGTCCGATGCCCCGGGAGTCATGGGGAAATTGTCCTGGACGCCGCCCACGGCCGTCACCTCGACGCCCTGCTTGAACGAGGCGACCACTGCCAGGACCGACCCCAGCAGCACCAGGGCCGTGCCCACCAGGGCCGGGCCGGGCCCGTGGGCCGGGAAGGTCAACAGGTGCAGGTCCTCGAGGATTGGGATGGAACCCAGATTCAGCGATCGCGGCGCCATGACCCAGTAGGCTCCGAAGAGCAGCGTCGCCCACAGAGGCCACAGGTTCAGTTCGAACCAGGGCGTGACCCAGGCGATGCGGTCGGGACGCAGGGCGTAGTAGTACTCCTTGCGAGGGCCACGGAATTCCAGGACCTGCGGGGCCAGGGCCTGCAGGTCTCGGGCCAGGTCGGCCGGGCGGTGTGTTCCCTGAAGAGCCCGCTCCTGGTAGGAGTCCTCGCCGTCGCCCGTGCTGGCCACCCGGTAGCTCCCCCGGATGCCCAGGGCCATCCGGATCGGGACGAACCCCAGCAGGCTCTCCAGGTTCCAGGGCGTCCCCTTGGCCCAGGCCACCAGAACCGCAAAGAGCACGCCCGTGGCCAGCAGGAACCAGGAGGTCGCCAGCTCCAGGTGACTGAGTCGGCGCACCTTGATCCACGCGATCGAGTCCATCCGCAACAGGGTCCGTCCGATCCGGATCGCCTCTGTCATGCCATCTCCTCCCGGGTTCCCACGTCCGATCTCGCTCAGGCCAAGGCCTCGGGGTTCAGGCCTTGCAGGTCCTCCGGCAGGAAGACGCCATCCTTCCGCAGCAGGACGCCGTCAAACCAGACCTCGCCGCCTCCCTCCTGCAGCAGCACGTTGTCCCAGTGCACCGACGATCGGTTGTGGTTCTCGGCCTGTTCGTAGCACTGCCCCAGGGCCAGGTGCAGACTGCCGCGGATCTTCTCGTCGAAGAGGGTGTCCCGCATGGCCTGCCGGATGTGCGGATTGAATCCCAGTGCGAATTCGCCCAGGTAGCGCGCCCCCTCATCGGAATCCAGGATTCCCTCCAGCGCCCGCGTGTCGGAGGACGAGGCCTCGACCACCCGACCTTCCTTGAAGACCAGTCGGACGTTGTCCATCGGGATGCCTCGATAGACGGTGGGCGTGTTGAACTGGATCGTGCCGTTGACCGAATCCCGCACCGGTGCCGTGAAGCACTCTCCGTCGGGGATGTTGCGGCGACCGTGGCAGGAGACCACGCCGATTCCCCGGATCGAGAAGGAGAGATCCGTCCCCGGGCCCAGGATGCGGACCCGGTCGGCCTGCTCCATGCGCCGCACCAGGGGTTGGACCGCCTTCTCCATGGCCGCGTAATCGGCCAGGCAGACGCGGAAGTAGAAATCCTCGAAGGCTTCGGTGGACATGTTGGCCTGTTGGGCCATCGACGGGTTGGGCCAGCGCAGCACCACCCAGCGGGTGTGCTTGACCCTTCTCTCCAGGTGGACGGGCTTCTGCCAGTGCTTCTCGTAGAGAGCCATCCGTTCGGCGGGCACGTCCGAGAGCTCGGTGATGTTCAGGGCGCCCCGCAGCGAGATGTAGGCCTGCATGGCCTCCATCCTGTGCAGCTCCAGCTCCCCCATGAACCGCATGCGGGCTTCAAGCTGCTCGAGGCTGCCGGACAGCAGCATGGCCCGCAGGATCTGGGGTTCCTTGACGTCCACCACGGGCAGGCCGCCGGCCGCACTGACGGCCTCGACCAAGGCCGTCAGCATGCGGGAGGGGACGTGATTGGCCTCGATCAGGACCTTGTCCTGGGGGGTCACGCGGGTGGAATGCCGGACCAGGAGCTCGGCGAGCCTGGCGTAGCGCGGATCGTTCATGGTTCCTCCAAGCAGGACGGCAGATCTCGCAGGAGACGGCCAGGGCAGCCCGGCATCCGACGCGCCGCCTGCAAATGCCTCGCTTTCGGGTCTCTTGCGCGGTTTCCTGGTGTCATCGACACCCGCCCAGGCTGGAAATCGGCCCCGTTGCTCCCCCCCCCAAAGGTTGGCAGGAATAGATTTCCCGGGGCTTGAAGAGGCCAACAGCCACGTCTTCCGCGTGGCAAACTGACCCGGCTCGGTGCAGCCCGGTGTCGCCCGGACCCGCCGGGCCCGGCGTCATGTCCATCGGATACGACCGAGCGAAAGAGTTCTTGAGATGGCCCGACTGCCCTTTTTGCTTTCGATCGTTCACGGCGGCGCCATGCTCCCTCGGGAGCTGGCACCGCGACTGGCCCTTTCCTCAGCCGATGTCTTCTTCGATTCCAATCCCTGGACCCGTGAGATCTTCGCGATGGGAGAGCTGGTCCAGGGGAGGTTGGAGGTCGAGGTGGCCCGGGCGGTCATCGACCTGGACCGGGATCCCGGGCACCGGCCACCCGATCATGAGGACGGGGTGGTCAAGACCGTCACCCGCTATGGCAAGAAGATCTGGACCGACGAAGGCCAGCCGACCTCCGAAGAGGTGCAGCGGCTGATCGACCGCTATCACCGGCCCTATCACGAGATCCTCGAGCGCACCGCCTCCCGGGGGGGTGTGCGGATGGGCATCGACTGCCACTCCATGGCTCCGGTCGGCGCCCCCCTGGACCCCGACCCGGGACAGGTTCGCCCGATCTTCTGCCTGGGCAACCTGGGCGACGAGAAGGGGGAGGGAGAAGCCATCACCTGCAAGCCGGCCTATCTGCACGCCCTGGCCGGCGCCCTGGCCGAGGAGTTCCCGGAAGCCCGGTCCCCTGAGGGCCTGCCTCTGGTGACCCTCAACCAGCCCTTCTCGGGAGACTACATCCTGCGTCGGCACGGCCATGGTCGGACGCCCTGGTTGCAGTTGACCATCAACCGCTCGCTGGTCCTGAAGAAGGAGCCCGAGGACCCGGC
>DCTU01000029.1:5256-12251 GCA_002329445.1 bacterium UBP9_UBA1432 | reverse complement strand
GGTGCGGCGGGGGTGATGGGCCTGTGGGGCCGTCCTGAGGTGCGCCGGGGAGGCGGAGGCAGACCTCCCGACCGGGCCCGCGGTCGCGTTTGACAGTCGGCCTCAGACCTGCTACCGTACTCCCGGTTTCAACACCTCCACGTAGCTCAGAGGATAGAGCGTCCGCCTCCTAAGCGGAAGGTCGACGGTTCGAGTCCGTCCGTGGAGGCCATCTCTTTTTTCGGGGGTTGGAGGGCCGCACCGCGAGATGGGTCGCAACCTCTCCACGCCGAAATCCTCCGCCGCCGCAGGCCCCCCGCCGGGTTGCTTGGAAGAGCACCCGCCAGGTTCGACCTCGCCGGTCGGATGGAAGGTCCGTCGTCTGGATCTTCGGGACAAGTTGCTGCTGGCGCTGGTCACCCTCTTCGCCTTGGGGGTGCGCGGGTGGAACCTGGGACTTCCGGCCGAGAAGTATTTCGACGAGATCTACTATGTGAAGGCGGCCCAGGACTACCTGTCGGCCCGTCCGGATTCCAATACCGTNNGCCTGGCTGGGGCCGACCGACCAGATTCCCGACCCGGCCGAGTGGCGGATTGCCAGCCTTCTGAGCGGAACGCTGGTGGTTCCCTTGACGTTCATGCTGGGCTTCCGCATGACCCGAGGCAACCGCTCACTGGCGTTGTGCGCTGCCTTCCTGGTCGCGATCGACTTCATGTCCGTGACGCTGTCCCGGATCTCCATGCTGGACATGGTCCTGGCCTTCTGGATGATGGCCGGCTGGTATTGCGCCTGGAGGTCGCTGGAGGAGTCCTGGAATCGGATGCCGGGGCGCTGGCACTGGGCCACCATGTCGGCCCTGGCTTTTGGAGTGGCCACCGCCTGCAAGTGGAACGGCCTGTTCGGTGCCCTGGGAGCCTGCCTGGCGATGCAGCTCTTCTCCGGGCCTGCGGAATCCGGATCTCGTGGACGTCTGGTTCGCTGGTTGGCCCCTCCGCTCGTGATGGCCCTGTGCCTGCCGCTGGTCTACGTGCTGTCCTACGGACCCTTCTTCCAACTGGAAGGGTCGCTGGGAGCGGCCGCCTGGCAGAAGATCCTGGGCTTCCACCGGGTGATGATCGAGTTCCGCTACGATGCCAGCCAGTTCCAGCACCGCTACCTGTCGCATTTCTGGGAGTGGCCCCTGGTTCTGCGGCCGATCTGGTTCCACTATCAGGTCGAGAACCGATGGGTTTCGGGCATCGTGGCCTTCGGGTCGATCGTCTTCTGGTGGACCGCGCTGTTGTACCTGCTGGAGGTCGGCCTCAACGCCCTCAGCCGGCGGGACCGGGCGGCCGGTTTCCTGGTGCTGACCTGGCTTTGCCAGTGGGCCTTGTGGGCCTCCTCCACGACCGGGGGATTCATCTACTACGTCCTTCCCGGAGTGCCGCTGCTGGCCCTGGCGACGGGCCTGGTCCTGGACGACTGGCTGGGCTCGCGAGGGCGCTGGCTGGCGGCGGTCTATCTGGCCGTCCTCTCCGCACTCTTCGTGGCCTACTACCCCTTCCTCACCGGTCTGCCCGCCTCGGAGGACCTCTTCACGGTCCTCTTCCCGCCGTGGGCGGTTCGTTGGCGATGATCTTGAAGGGAAATGGGGTCGGGGGCCCTAACTCCGGACCGTGCAGGATGAAGAAGTGAGTCCCGAGAGCCTCCTGGCTCCGGATGTGGCAGAATTCCAGGTCGACGAGACCGCCGCAGGCGTGCGCCTGGACGTCTTCCTGGCATCCAAGACGGGGCGCTCCCGCTCCCAGGTGCAGGACTGGATCCTGCAAGGTCGGGTCCACCTGCAGGGTCGGCCGGCTCGGGCTTCCGAGAAGGTCCGGCCAGGACAGGCGGTCCTCCTGGAAATCCCACCCCTGGCTCCGGCGATTCCCCAGCCCGAGGAAGGCCTGCCGCTGGACATCGTCTACGAGGATGCCCATCTGCTGGTGATCAACAAGCGTCGGGGCGTGACCATCCATCCCGGTTCCGGGGCCCACTCGGGGACCCTGGTCAACGCCCTTCTGGCGCACTGCTCCGACCTTTCGGGGATCCGGGGGGTGGAGAGACCCGGGATCGTGCATCGTCTGGACAAGGATACCTCGGGACTGATCGTCGTGGCCAAGGAGGATCGGGCCCACGTCGGCCTGTCGGTTCAGTTCGCCGAGCGTTCCATCCTGAAGATCTACCAGGCCCTGGTCCACGGCGTCCCACCCGCCCGAGGCGTGATCGAGCAGCCCATCGCTCGCCATCGGATTCACCGCCAGAGGATGGCCATCCGGCCCAACGGGCGCTCGGCGCGCACCGACTATGAGGTCCTGGAGGCCTTCGGGCAGGACTATGCCCTGCTGGAGCTGCACCTGCACACGGGACGGACCCACCAGATTCGGGTCCACATGACCTGGCTTGGCCATCCCCTGGTGGGCGATCCGGTGTACGGGCGTCGACCCAATCCCTGGGAGCTTCGCGGCCAGGCCCTGCACTGTCGTCGCCTGGGCTTCTTCCACCCGGTCCTGAACCGTCCGATGGAGTTCGAGGCCCCCTTGCCCGAGGTTCTGGCCCGGATCCTGGAAGATCTTCGGGGGGGGATGGACCCGNNCCGGACGAGCCGCTTCGGTAGGACCCCACGGCTGCCCGAAGAAGGTCCATGCAGCCTGGAAGCGCAGGATGCGGGCCCAGGCCCAGCCCAGGGGAGAATGGTGGCGACATGGTGCGGATGCTGGCGGTTTTCTGTGTCCTGACGGTCCTGGAGGTGGCGGTGGCCCTGGCCTTGGGCCAGGCACCCGCGGAACGCCCGGGATGGTATGGCTTCGCCTTGACGGCCGTCGCCGCCTTGATGTGCGTCGGAGGGGTCGAGTCGGCGCGTTGGTTGTTGCGTCGATCTCCGGCCGCCACGGCCCCCGGACCCTCTTCGGATTGGACCCGGTTGTGGCTGTGGACCGGGGTTCCGGGGGGGCTCTTCCTGGTTCTGGGCCTGTTGTCGGCCTGGGTGTCGTCCCCCTTCCTGGGTCCCAAGGCCAGCATGCTGTGGATGGGTCACTTCGTGACGGGGGCCATGGTCTGGTTGGGCGTGGCCTTCTGGCCTGTTCGGGATGTGCTGGGAACGCGCGATGCCAGTGGGCTGTCTCAACGCTTGATGCAGGCCGGGCTGGGCCTTCATGGTCTGGGTATCGCCCTGTACCTGTGGGGCTACCCCGCGCTGCTCCGCGGACCCTGGAAGGTCGACCTCGGCCTGCTCTTCAGCCTGGCGGGGCACTACTACTTCGTCTTCTATGACGTCCTGCTGGCGGGCCTGCTCTGGGGCCTGGTGTTCCGCTTCTGGCAGCCCCCGGTCCAGGTGCCTCCGTCCTCGCAGGATGTTGTCGGCCAGGAAGCCGAAAAGACGGAAGGGCCCCCCGAATAGTCGCGGGAGGCCCCTGGAGTTCCAGAATCGGGGGAGGGTCTACTGCTGCTCGACAGGGATCTCCTCGGTCTGGATCCGGACCCGGCCGCTGGCCGGTTCGTACTCCGTCTTGATTCGGTACTCACGGGATCCCGGTTGCAGGGGGACGGGGATCGTGACTTCCTGTTGACCCTTGTAGTTGTTGGGCACGGTCTGCATGGAGCGTCCGTCCACCGTCATGAGCAGGCCGCCGGGAATCTGGTCTCCCAGGTTGGCCCACAGCTTGGGATTGCCCCAGGCTGCCCCGTGGGTCGAGTCGTAACGCTGGGGGACGATGCGCAGGGTCAGCATCTTGCGGCCCTTCAGGGGCACCCGCATGAGCTCGGGCGGACCGCCGGAAAGCAGCGGACCCATCCTCTGCAGCAGCGTCCCGTCAGCCCAGACCTCGAAGACTGCGGACCGGTTGGAGGGCGCTGAATCCAGATAGCCCACCAGGGTCTCCAGCATGTCGAACTTGCCGGCAAGCTCGTAGACGATGGTGGAATCGTTGGAGCCCCCCAGGCCGACCAGCGAGCCGAGGACTTCCTGGCCCCCCAGGCGGGCGTGGTCGGTGGACCAGTCGGTGTTGGTGAAATAGTGGCGGCGCATCTGCACCAGTTCAATGACCTGGGGTTCCCCCAGGGCCGGGATCGCCAGCAGGGCCAGGAGGGCGCTGGTCAGGATGAGTCGTCGTGCGTTCAAAGGGCCTCCGTTGGGGGTCCGCTCCGAGGAGTCGGGATTCCGGGTGAGGTTGGTGTGGCGGAGGAGGCAGGTTATACGGAGGTGGGGCCGGGTCCTGCCCTGCGGGGCTTGCGCGGGTTGGATTGCCAGGCCTGGACCGCTCGTTCCTGGCGATGGATCTGCTCGGAGTCCGGCAGGCCCTCCAGGCGCAGGCTGCGGGCCAGATCCTTGAGCAGGCGGGCCAGGGCCGGGCGGTCCTCCGGCGGGGGTTCGGCATCCCCGGACTGGCTCCACGGGCTCTGGCTGGCGCCCTCGCCGATCTGTCTGCAATAGACCCCCTTGCGCCCACGATGGATGGACTCCTCGCCTCCCGTCGGAGCAGGAAGCTTCAGGTAGGAGGGGAGCGATCGCAGGTGTCCGCCCGCCAGCCGGCACAGGCCGAAGCGGGCCCGCGTGGCCAGGGCCTCGTTGCCCAGGGCCACGGCCAGGCTCACACAGGCCCGGAAATGGACCCGGGCGGCCTCGGGCACTCCGGCGGCGCGATAGGATTCGGCGCGGGCCAGGTGGTAGCGTGCCAGACCCGTGCCGTAGTCGTGTTCGCGGCGAACTTCCAGGGCCTGCTGAAGCTGCGGCCAGGCTTCGGCAGGCAGCCCTCTCTGCAACGCCAGCCATCCCAGGCGGTAGCGGATGCTGCTCTCCTGCCGGCGGTTCTGCAACCCTCCATAACCCTCGGCGGCCATCTGGTAGAACTCGACGGCCTGGTCCAGGTGGCCCTGCAGCTCGTGGGAGTTGGCCATCTGCAAGGCGATGTGGGCCTCCATGTCCAGATGGCCCGCCCCCCCTTGCTCCAGCGCCTCACCACAGATCCGCAGGGAGGGGCCCACGCGACCCAGGTCATAGAGCACCGAGGCGGCGTTGAAGAGCGCCGCGGCCCGGTTGTAGGGCTGGTTCATCCTGTGATAGCGTGCGGCCGCGTTGCGGAACAGCTTCAGCGCTTCCTTCTTCCGGCCCGAGCGATCCAGGAGGATCCCAAGCTCCATCGCCAGCTCGGCCCCACGCTCCGGGGTCGAGCGGCGGCGGCGATGGATCTCATACAGGCGGGACATGGCGGCCAGGGCGTCGTCGCCCAGGCCTTCTTGTTCCAACCAGCGGATTCGGGCGCGCTCCACCCCGTATTGCAGCTCGAGGGAGTCCCCGGCCACTTCGGCGGAGATGCCCAGCAACACGCGTGCGGCCAGACGGTGCCCCTGGGCCAGGTGGACCTCGACATGGGCCTGGAGCTGGCGCAGAAGCGCCCGCCGGTCCTCGACCTGGAGGCTTTCGAGCAGTCTCTTCCGTCTCTTCGGGCAGGAAACCAGGGCTTCGAGTCCTCGATCCGCCGGGTCGTGGGTTGATGCCATTCCCTCTTCCATCCATCCAGGGCCGCCCAGGAGCGCGAGCGCGCTCACCCCAATCTCAGATGCCCCATTATAGCATGGGCAGCAGGAGTCCATTGGAAGAGCCCGAACAGCGCCAGCGCGATTGCCCGGAGAATCCGGACGGCCACCGCCCCGGGGGCGGATGGTCGTCGGTCTTTTTGCATCCCCGAGACCCGACCGTCGCTGGACCGAGGAGCTCAGAGTCGTGAACAGAAACCAAGTCATGATCAACCTGGCGATCATCGCCGCCATCACAGCAGCCATCCTGCTGGGCTTCTTCGGGCTCTCGCCCGAGAACAGCCTGAAGCTGAAGCTGGGCCTGGACCTCCGGTCCGGGACCCACATCACCTTGCGCCTGCTGGAAGTCAAGGACCCCGAGACCGGGGAGGTCGTGCGGATCGATGAACAGATCCGCAACCGCAGCATCCAGGTCTTCACCCGGCGCCTGAACGCCATCGGGACCTCCGAGATCCTGATCGCCCCCGCAGGCCTGGACCGGATCATCGTCGAGATCCCCGAGATGACGGATCTTGAGAAGGCCAAGAACCTGGTCAAGAAGGCCGGTCGGCTGGAGTTCAAGGAGAAGCGCCTGGTGGACGGGGCCGTCGAGTGGCGCACCCGGATGGACGGGCGCTACATCGCCAAGGCCTCGGTGGCCAAGCAGGGGATGGGCGACGACTCGTGGGCCATCGAGTTCCAGATGACCAGCAAGGGAACCCGGGTCTTCGGGGATCTGACCACGGAACTGGTCAACCAGCCCCTGGGCATCTTCTTCGACAACGCCATGGTCAGCGAGCCGGTGGTCCGCGAACCGATCACCGGAGGCAGCGGGCAGATCAGCGGCGCGTTCACCTTGCAGGAAGCCAATGACCTGGCCAACATCCTCAACGCCGGCGCCCTGCCCGTGGACGTCGAGATCCTCGAGGCCTACACCGTCAGCCCGACGCTGGGCGAGGAATCCCTGCACCGCAGCCAGATCGCCTCGCTGCTGGGGATCGGCATCGTGATGCTCTACATGCTCTTCTACTACCGGATCCCCGGACTGGTGGCCTCGGTGGCCCTGGTGGTCTACAGCGTCTGGGTCCTGGGCTGCATGGTCATCCCCGGCCTGGAGTTCGTGCTGACCCTGCCCGGCATCGCCGGGTTCGTCCTCTCCATCGGAATGGCGGTGGACGCCAACGTCCTCCAGTTCGAACGGGTCAAGGAGGAGCTCTGGAATGGGCGCTCGGTGCGGGCGGCCCTGGACCACGGCTTCGACCGGGCCTTCGCCTCGATCCTGGACGGTCACGTCACCACCTTCCTGGGCGCCATGATCCTGTTCTGGTTCGGAGCCAGCAGCGTGAAGGGCTTCGGCATCACCTTGATGCTGGGCACCGCCCTGAGCATGGTCACCGCCGTGTGGGTGACCCGCCAGCTCCTCTACTTCCTGACCGATTTCCTCAAGATCGACGACCAGTCGATGTACGGCGCGTAGGAGGCC
>DCTU01000029.1:154-5187 GCA_002329445.1 bacterium UBP9_UBA1432 | reverse complement strand
TGGGGGCAGTCCTGCCGCAAGAGGCACCGGGACTTCGTCGGCAACCGGAAGGTCTTCTACCTCATCAGCGCGATCGTGCTGGCGGTGTCCCTGGGCGGGCTTCTGGTCAAAGGCCTGAAGTTCGGCCTGGACTTCACCGGCGGCACCATCGTCGAGGTGGGAGCGCCCCAGAAGGTGTCCGCCACCACCGGCGAGCTGGCCGCCTGGCTCGACCAGAGGTTCCCCGACATCCAGGACGTTCAGATCCAGATGGGTCAGACCTTGGAGGTCGCCCCGGACGGCAGGTCCTACCAGAAGATCCTGGTTCGGGCCAAGGGTCCTGGCGACCGGGTCGAGCTGCAACCAGAAGAGTGCACGGCCCTCACCCAGGCCCTGCAGGAGCACCTCAACGTCGGGGAACTGGTGCCTCTGTCGATCACCAGCATCGGCCCCACCGTGACCGGAGAGCTCAAGCGCGGGGCCATCCTGGCCCTGGTGGTGGCCCTGGTCCTGCAGTTGCTCTACATCACCCTGCGCTTCGGCAACCAGATGCGCTACGGCGTGGCGGCGGACCTGGCGCTGGTGCATGACGTGATCATCATGACCGGCCTGTATGCCCTGGCGGGCCTGCAGATCGACTCGCCCTGGGTGGCGGCCCTGCTGACGGTGGCGGGGTATTCGGTGATGGACTCGGTGGTCATCTTCGACCGGATCCGCGAGCAGATCAAGTCCCACAAGGGGACGTTCGCCCAGGTGGTCAACGAGTCGCTGAACCAGACCATGACCCGCTCGATCAACACCACCTTGACCACCGTCGTCGTGTGCGTGGCCCTGTACTTCTTCGGGGGGGTCACCCTGAAGAGCTTCGCCTTCGCCCTCCTGGTCGGCATCATGGCGGGGGCCTACTCCTCGATCTTCCTGGCCGGGCCCCTCCTGGTCGAGATCGACGGCTGGGCGCGTCGGCGCGACGCGACGCGGGCCCAGGAGCGTCGGGCGGCCGCCGAGGAGCGGGCTCGCGAGCGGGGAACCTCCCCCAACACGGGCCAGGACGAGCAAGAGTATCCCACGCCGGGCGAGCTGCCCGAGGCGTCCGGGGGGGCCTCGACGGGAGCTTCCCGGGCCCGACGTCGGGTCAAGGGCACCCGTCGGCGCGCCTGAAGCCTTCAAGACCCCGCCAAGGGCGCCGGACCCGATCAGGACCGGCGCTCCTTTGCTGTACGGGACAGCCAGGCCATCCATAGGAAGACAGGCTTCGCCTGAAGAAGGGGGCACGAGCCCATGACGACGCCCGCATCTCCTCCGACGCCGGGGGCCGAGCCACCCGACGCTTCGCCTGCTGCCCCTGAGGTTCGGACCTCCGGGAAGAGGTCCCTGGCACCGGCCGTGCAGTCGGCTTCGAAGGTCTGGCGCAAGGTGGTGGGAGGGATCGGCTTCTCGCTGGCCTTCGGCGCCGCGACGGCCGGCTCGATCCTGTTGTTCCGGATGCTGAACCGCACCCGGGTGCACGGTCTGAGGAACATCCCCTCCCGGCACGACAACGTCCTGTACTGCCTGAACCACAACTCCATCCTGGACAACTTCGCCTTCGAGGTGGCCGCCTACATCCCCAAGATCCTCTTCCGGCCCCGCTACCTGCCGATCAGCCTGGCCGACCGCAAGAACTTCTTCGGGGATCCCGACTCGCGCAAGTTCAAGGACCAGGTCCTGCGTCTGCTGGGGCGCCACTTCTTCCGCCATCTCAAGGCCCATCCGGTGGACCGCCGCTCGGGCGACCTCGAGCAGGTCGACCAGTGGATCGAGCTGCTCAAAGAGAACATCGTCATCGTCTTCCCTGAGGGAACCCGGACTCGGACCGGGGAGATCGGCCCGGGCAAGCCCGGGGTGGGGAAGCTGATCCATGATGCCCGCCCGACCGTCATCCCCGTGCACATGACCGGCACGGGCGAGGTCCTGGGGGTGGGGATGCGCATCCCCGACGTCTTCAAGACCATCGAGGTCTTCATCGGCGAGCCGATGGACCTCCAGGCCCTGCTCGCTCGTCCGCTTCCCCAGGACCGCAAGGAGCAACTGGCCTTCTATGCCGAGATCTCGGATGCGGTCCTGGCCGTGATCCGCGACCTGAACCCCGCCTTCAAGAAGGAATCCTCCGAGCCGGCGGGCTCTGGAGGAGGAGACTCCTGAACGGCCTGGCGACGCCGCCCCCTGGAGCGGGGGAGCCCCCGCGCACCTTCCGCCACGCCGTTCTGGAGGCCCTGGCCGGTCGGCCCCCGTCCTTTCCCGCGCGCCGGGACCCCGGGTTGGAGACCCTGTGCCTCCTGATCCTGACGGCACTGGCCCTGGGGGCGGCGGCGTGGTGGCTGCGGGAGGTCCTGGTCCCGTTCGTCTTCGCGGTCTTCCTCAACTTCGCGCTGCGCCCCCTGATCGACCTGATGCACCTGCGCCTGCGACTGCCCCGTCCCCTGGCCACGGCGATCACCCTCCTGGTCGGCGTCCTGGTCATGGTCTCGCTGGCCGCGGTGGTCTCGGCCTCGGTCATGCAGTTGACCCAGAGCGGCCAGGATTACCAGGCGCGGGTGGGCCAGCTCCTGGAGAGGGTCCTGGCCTGGCCTTGGATGAACCGCTTCGGTCTGGACCCCCAGCGACTTCTGAGCTCCCTGGTGGATTCGGCCGCCGCCTCCTTCACGCAGATCCTGGGGGGGCTCTTCAACGCCCTCTTCAGCCTGGTCTCCCACGGGGTGGTGGTCTTGATCTACCTGGTCTTCCTGCTCTTCGGATCGACCTCGCCCTCGCGGTCGGAGGGGGTCTGGGGGGACATCCGCTCCAGCATCGAGCACTACCTCTCGGCCAAGGCCGGGATCTCGCTGTTCGTGGGCGCCTTGACCTGGCTGGTGCTGTACCTCCTGGGGGTTCCCCTGGCCCTGGTCTTCGGACTGCTGGCCTTCGCCTTGAACTTCATCCCCAACATCGGCCCGATCGTCGCCACCCTGCTGCCTCTTCCGGTGGTCCTGTTGAGCCCGGACTTCGGATTGTGGATCGCGTCGCTGGCGATCGTCGTGCCCGGCACGGTCCACTTCGTTGTGGGGCACCTGGTGGAGCCTCGGGTCATGGGCCATCGCCTCGAACTGGATCCGGTGGTGGTCTTGTTGACGCTGATGTTGGCCAGCGTCGTCTGGGGGCCCGTCGGCATGCTCCTGGCCACGCCCATGACCGCGGTGGCCCGGATCCTGCTGGCCCGGATGCCCCTGACGGCGCCCGTGGCGGTGGTGCTGGCCGGGCGCGCCCGTCGCCCGGTGCACCCCGAGGAGAACCCGGTCGCGGACGAGACCGGGGAGGAGTCGCCTGCGTCGCAGGCGTAAGCCTTCTGCCTGATCACTGCGAGGAGGTTTCCATGCGCATCCTGCACACCATGATCCGGGTCGGCAACCTGGAGCGGTCCATCGACTTCTACACCCGTGCTTTGGGAATGAAGCTGCTGCGCAAGACGGATTATCCCGAGGGGAAGTTCACCCTGGCCTTCCTGGGCTACGCCCCCGAGTCCGAGGCCGCGGTCCTGGAGTTGACGTGGAACCATGGCGTCGAGATCTACGAGCTGGGCAACGGCTACGGCCACCTGGCCTTGGGGACCGACGACATCCACGCGGCCTGTCGCCACATCGAGGAGCAGGGCGGACGGGTCACCCGCGCTCCGGGCCCGATGAAGCACGGCACCACGGTCATCGCCTTCGCCGAGGATCCCGATGGCTACAAGGTCGAGTTGATCCAGGAAGGGACGCATTGAACCCCGGGGGCCGGTGGGGGGGCTTCTGCGGCAGGTTCAGGGGAGGTTGAAGTCGCCCGGGTTCTCGGCGCCAAAGGCCGGATAGGCCTTGACCGAGGCCTGTCCGGCCTTGGTCAGGGCCATCTTGACGTGGTTCAGCGAGCACCAGGCTCCCCCGCTCGGGGCCCGGTGCTCGGCCAGGCGCAGGAGGGCCCGGGCCCGGTCGGGCAGACACAAGCCCATGCGGACCAGACGCGCCGCCAGTTCACCCCAGGCTTCGGCTCGCCAGAGGTAGGCCTCGATGCTGACCGAGGATTCCGTGTCGGGGTGGATCGCGGCGGCCGCCACGAGCCGTTCCGCCAGACCTCCGAAGAGGGCCTCCACCTGTTGGTGGCGTCGGCCCAGCCATCCTGCGAGGGAGCTGGCGTTGGGAACAGCCAGCATCAAGCGGGCGGGTGAGCCCGCTCGCGGGTAGAGGAAACCCAGGCCGGCCAGCGTCCCCTCTGGACAACGGCGCAGCAGATCCTTCAGGGCGGCGCGGTCCTCCGGGCCCAAGGCCTGGCCCCTGGAACCCTCCCAAAGGTGCTGCAGGATCTGCCAGGGACCCTGGCCTCCCTCGGTGGCTCCGAAGGTCACGAAGCTGGAGGGCAGGGGCAGCGGCTCGTCGGCATCCAGGTCGAATTCCAGGGTCCAGGCGCCGTGGCGGGTGGGCCAGGGGGGGCCTTGGCTTTCCAGGTGCCTGGCCAGGGGATGCAGGGGCTCCCAAGGCTGGCCCGCCAGCCAGGTCCCAGCCCGCCGCAGCGGTTCGGCATCCAGCGCCGGACAGATCCACAGATCCACCGGTTGGCCTCGGCCCACCAGACGGCACTCCAGCCCTGCCAGGTAGCATTCCGGCAGGCGCTGCGCCGCCTGCTCGACCCGCCGCAGGCGGTCGGGTGGAATCAGGGCCGGAGGAAGACGCGAAGCCACCGTCCTGAGCAGGGCGGCCAGAGTCCCGGCGGGGGCAGATCCTGGGGCCAGGGGGCGCCTCCTAGTCGTGATGAATCTTGCGGAAGCGGTGGGGCTGGAAGGCCTTGTCGCCCATCCGTCGCACCCGGTCTTCCTCGTACTCGCTGTAGTTGCCGTGGTAGAAGTGCACGCGACCCTGGCCTTCGAAGGCCAGGATGTGGGTGGCGATGCGGTCCAGGAACCAGCGGTCGTGGCTGATCACCATGGCGCAGCCCGCGAAGTCCAGCAGGGCCTCTTCCAGGGCTCGGAGGGTGTCCACGTCCAGGTCGTTGGAGGGCTCGTCCAGCAG
>DCTU01000029.1:0-141 GCA_002329445.1 bacterium UBP9_UBA1432 | reverse complement strand
CGGTTGCGCTCGCCTCCGGACAGGTCGCCGACCCGTTTCTGCTGGTCGTGGCCCTTGAAGTTGAAGAGGGCCGCGTACTGGCGGGCGGGCATCTCGCGTTTGCCCACCAGCACCGGATCGCACCCGTCGGAGATCTCCTCC
>DCTU01000215.1 GCA_002329445.1 bacterium UBP9_UBA1432 | reverse complement strand
GACCCCCATCTCCCGCCGCCCCATCACCGCCAGCGAACTGCCCGCCCGAAACGTGATCCTCAAAAAGATCCAGGAGGCCTCCTCGACCATTGCCGAACACGCAGCCGCTTTCGAACAGGCCCGAGACCATCTCCGAGAGGTCCAGGCCCGGACCGAGAACGAGTCGCTGGCACAGATCGAGTCCAGGCGCGCCCAGCTCCTGGAGGAAGCCAGCTCCCAGAGGGCTTTGGCCCTGGACGCGGCGCAGGCCCGCAGCCGTTCCCGGGCTGACCAGATCCAAGAGGAGTGGGAGGACAGCCAACGTATCTGGGACCAGAAGAGAGAAGCCTTCGAAGGCCGGTTCTGGTGGCCCCAGTGGCCCTTTTCGGACAGGACCTGGCAGACCTACCAGCCCGCCGCTGGGATCCACATCCCCAATACTGTGCGCATCGGCGAGCTGGCCCTGCGAGGCCAGCACGCACAAACCACAGTGCCGGCTCTGGTCCCCCTGTTTGGTACCGGGAATCTCTTCCTCGTGGCCGGGTCGGCCCAAGCCGAGGCGGCTCAGGAGGCTCTGCGATGCGCGGTGCTGAGGCTGCTAGCCACGCTTCCTCCGGGAATGCTCCGCCTTGTGCTGGTCGACCCCGTGGGACTGGGCGCGAACCTGGCCGGCTTCATGCAACTGCCGGACGAACTGACCACCGACAAGATCTGGACGGAGCCCAACCACATCGAGCAGAGGCTGGTGGACCTGTCCGAACACATGGAGGTCGTGATCCAACGGCACCTGATGAACCGGCACGAGAGCATGGAGGAATACAACCTCAACGCCGAGGTGGTCGAGCCCTACAGGCTCCTCGTGGTGTGCAACTTCCCCACGAACTTCAGCGATTCTGCGGCGCGTCGGCTGGTCAGCATCGCCAGCAACGGGCCAAAGACCGGCGTCTACGTGCTGGTACACGTGGATCCAGCCAGGCCGATGCCCTACGGATTCGAATTGAGTCAACTCACCGAGCACGGGACGGTAGTACGCCATGGCGAGGGTGGTTTCCACTGGGAGCACCCTCCGTTCGCCCAGTTGCCCCTCGCCCTGGACCGTCTTCCTCCCGTCGACGTATTCAACAGGGTCCTGGAGGCCGTGGGAGCCGCCTCGGTGGATCAAGCCAACGTGGCTGTGCCCTTCCTGCGAATCTGTCCTGATCCCGACACCTTCTGGACCCACGACTCGAGGGCAGACCTGAAGGCGCCCATCGGGCGCAGCGGCGTGAAGAAGAGCCAGTATCTCCACTTCGGCCTGGGGACGGCCATCCACGCCCTGTGCATCGGCAAGACTGGCTCTGGCAAGAGCACCCTCCTGCACGTCCTGATCCACAGCTTGTGCCTGCACTACTCGCCCTCCGAACTCGAACTGTACCTGGTCGACTTCAAGAAGGGCGTAGAGTTCCGCGAATACGCGGAGGCCGCCCGGCGGCTCCCCCATGCCCGGGTCATCGCGATCCAGAGTGAACGGGAATTTGGGATCAGCGTCCTGCAGGGTCTCGATCGCGAGATGGAAGACCGCGGCGTGAAGTTCAAGAAGGCAGGGGTCGCGGCGCTCAAGGACTACCGGAGCAAGAGGCCGGACGAGAAGATGCCACGGATCCTCCTGCTCGTGGACGAGTTCCAGGAGTTCTTCAGCCCGGACGATACCCTGGCCAACCAGGCGTCCCGCATCATCGAACGCCTGGTCCGGCAGGGCCGTTCCTTCGGAATTCACCTGATCCTGGCCACCCAGGCTCTGTCGGGTCACACCGGCCTGAACCAGGCCACCCTGGACCAGATGGGAATCCGAATCGCCCTTCAGTGCAGCGAGGCCGACTCGCGGCGCATCCTGGGAGACGACAACCCGGCGGCCCGCCTGCTCAAGCGCCCGGGCGAAGCCATCTACAACGACGAGAATGGCCGCATCGAGGCCAACTACAACTTCCAGGTGGTCTGGTTCGACGAACAGGAACGGGCGGACAACCTCGTGCGCCTGCGGGAACTGGCCCGCCAGCAGGCGACCAGTCTCCCCCAATGCGTGGTCTTCGACGGGGCCGCTCCGGCGATTTTGTCTGACTGCCTGGATCTCGCCAGAGCGGCGTCGGCCAGAACGTCCCGGGCGCCTGCCAGCGTGCGCGCCTGGCTCGGCGAGCCGGTAGCCATCAAGAACTCCACCTCGTGCACCTTCCGTCGCCAGAGCCGCTCCAACCTGGTCGTGGTCGGACAGAACGAGGAGATGGCCGCCGGGCTCATGCAATCGATCCTGGCCTCCCTGGCCGTCCAGTTGCCTTCCGAAGGGTCTGAAATCTGGTTCCTGGACTTCGGCAACCTGGAGGCGCCCTGGGAGCCTGCGATCCGGGGGTTCCTCAGGGGAATGCCCCAGACCACGCACCACATCCGGAAGCGGCGGGACGTCGAGGCAACCATCCTGAAACTGGCCGCCCTGGTGCGGGAGCGTGCCGAAGGTGAAGACGGATCCTCGGCTCCCCAGCACTTCCTCTTCATCAACGGCTTGCACAGGGCCCGCGATCTGAGGAAGGTCGAATCGTCCTACAGCTTCGACGAACCCGAGACCCCGAGCGCCAGCCAGGAGTTCTCGTACATCCTCCGCGAGGGCTCGGAGGCGGGCGTGCACGTGGTGGCATGGACAGACACCGTGGCTGGTTTTGAACGAGTTCTGGAGCGACGACAGATCGACGACTTCGACCTGCGGGTGGCCATGCAGATGGGGGCCAACGACTCCACCAGCGTGCTCGAATCTGAAGCAGCCAGCAAACTGGACAACTTCTTCGCGCTCCTCAACGATGAAGACCACCCAGGACAACTCGAGAAGTTCCGTCCCTACGGTTGGTGCCAACCCGAAGAGACCCTCCGACTCTGCCTCGGCAATCCGGAGGTGCACCGTGTCGAATAAGCATCGCGTGGCAGATTCCTCGGCCGAGGTCCCGTGGTACGTCATGGAGGCCCAGCGAGCCGCCGATTTCTTCGCCGCAGGGGACCTGGACGAAGCTGCCGAGGCCTTCTACCGCGTGGCCACGGACCCGAATCTCCCAGAGTCGGAACGGGCTGTGGCCCTGGCCAACCTGGGCCGGACCTACGTCGAGCAGGACTGCCTTCGGGAAGCCCTGGAGTGTTACGACATGGCACTCGAGGCCGCTGAGCCAGATCTCATGCCGCAACTCCTGCGCCTCCGAGGCCAGACCCTGGTCGCCCTGCAGGAGCGAGAGCAGGAGCCGGCCAGACCTGAGGTTGATGCCCAAGAGGTCGAAGCATACGAGGCGGAGCAGTGGACGAGCCCTGAGGATGCGCTCGCCCCGGAGCAGCCCGACCTGCAGGTGTCAGGACTTCCCCAGCCCGAACCCGTCCTCCAGGTCGAGGCTCCGCCGCCCCAGCCCGAGCCCGTCCTCCAGGTCGAGGCGCCGCCGCCCCAGCCCGAACCCGTCCT
>DCTU01000417.1:4450-9517 GCA_002329445.1 bacterium UBP9_UBA1432 | reverse complement strand
GGCAGGGCCTGGGGCCCCTCGGGCTCCAGCAACTGCTCGATCATGTAGACCGGCTCCAGCAGGCCCTGGCAGAAGCGCCCCAGGGTGCGGGCCATCTGCACCCGGACCCGGTCGGGATCCAGGATCTTGCAGCCCACCGAGCAGACCGAGGGGTCCTCGAAGTGCTGCAGGAGCGGGGGCAGGAAGTCCGGGGCCACCTCGAGGTCGTTGTTGAGCATGACCAGCACGTCGGCCGGGATCAGGCAGGCCGCGTGGTTCAGCCCCATGAGGAAGTCGTTGCGATCCCGGCGCAGGACCTCGGCCCCCATCCGCTCGGCCAGGTCCGGGCTGGAGTCGGTGCTGGCGTTGTCGACCACCACCACCCGCGCCGGGCCGGCGGCCTTCAGGACGCTGGGCAGGTACTGTTCGAGCAGCGCTCGACCGTTGTGGTTCAGGACGAGCAGGGCGCAGGAGCGCGATCGGGCCATGAGGACGCCGCTTCCGTCGTGCCGGGAGGATTCCTGCCGGGGGGCAGCGGGTCAGGCTCGGGCCGGGCCCAGGGGAACCTCGCTGCTGCGCAGGTGCAGGTCGCGCTGGGGGAAGGGGATCTCGATGCTCTCGCGGGCGAAGGCCCGGTTGATGGCGAAGTTGAGGTCCGAGCGGACCTTGCGGAGCTTGGAGTCGCGGATGTCGATCCAGACGGCCAGCTCGACGTTCAGCGAAGAGTCTCCGAACTCGTTGAACAGGACCAGGGGTTCGGGGTCCTTCAAAGCGTGGGGGTCGTTTCGGGCCACCTCCAGCAGGACCCGCTCGACCTTGTCCATGTCGCTGCCGTAGGCGACCCCCACGGGGACCCTCAGGCGGACCTTGGGGTCGCCGTGGCTCCAGTTGGTCACCTGGCTGGACAGGCACAGGGCGTTGGGGACCAGGATCGAGATGTTGTCCCCGGTCACCACGGTCAGGCTCCGGGCCCCGATCTGGGTGATCCGGCCCGAGGTGCCCTCGACCTCGATCCAGTCGCCCACCTGGACCGGCCTCTCGAAAAGCAGGATCAGGCCGCTGACGAAGTTGTTCACGATGTTCTGCAGGCCNNNNCCCAGGCAGAGCATCACGTAGTAGAGGATCCTGGAGATGGCGTAGCGCACGCCGGGTTCCAGGCGCGTCAGGAAGGTCTGCTCGGACAGCTTGCGGACCAGGTTCGAGCCGATCAGCACCGTGGCCACGAAGGTGGCGAAGGTCACCAGGTTCAGGACCGAGACGTGCAGACCGGAGGCATTCATCAGGGGGGCGCTGAGGTCCAGGCCCAGCCGGGCCAGGGTTCCCATCAGCCCGTAGGCGGCGATGACCCAGAAGACGAAGCGGCTGGCGACGCGCCGATCGTGGGCTTCGAGGATGGTCAGCCGTTCGCGCAGGACCCGGCTGACCAGCCAGCCGAACCCCAGCACCGCAGCCGAGTAGCCCAGGAAGGCCACGAACCCTCGGACGTCGGTCGCAGTCCCGGCCAGGGTGAAAAGCGGCGTGTCCATCCAGTGTGTTTCCATCTCCCGCCCTTCGCGCGTCGTCCGAGCGGATCCTGTGCCGGAGGCTCCGGGGTCTCTTGGGCGCAGGCACCCGCTCGGAGGCGCAGAAGGTCCGAGGGTGCGGCGCTGGTCATCGGCGAAACCCTGGCTCGCACGCCTCCTGGCGGGCGCCGGAGTGGTGGTCCTGCTCGTTTTTGCGTGCCCGAGAACCCGGGCCTGGGTCCCGGTGGCCCTGTCGCTGGCCTGGCCGGACCCCTCCGGGACCCGCGTCTCGGGTCAGCCGTTTCGGGCGGACCATCCCGGAGATGCCCTGGTGGTGGTCTCGGAACGGGCCTTGCGCCACGCTGCCGAAGGCGGCGACTTCAGCCAGACCTTGTGGAGTCACGCCTGGGCAGGCCTGTTGGAGCAGGAGCTGGGGGCTCCCTCCGTTGTGGACCTGGAGGACCTCTCGCCAGGCCACCTGAGCCGGGCTCGACTGATCGTCTTCACCCGCAGCGCCACCCGTCGGGAACCCGCTGCCGAGGTGCTCTCGGCCGTCGGCGAGGCGCTGGAGGACGGCGCCGCCGTCCTGTTGGAGATGCCTTCGGACGCCTGGTCGGAACTCTCCGGGGTGGTGCTCAGTCCGGAGCCGGTCAACCCCACGGGCAGCTTCTGGCGAGGGCAGCTTCTGGAGTTCCAGGAGCTCCCGGGGACGCTCCAGGCGGCTCCGGCCGGCTCTTCGCTGCGGGAACTGCTGGAGATGCCCGTCTTCACCTGGCTGGCTCAATGCTTGCGGTTGCAGCCTTCGGTGCGGGCCCTGGGCCGCCTCTCGGGGCAACCCCTGCTGTACGTGAGGCCTCGAGGCCGCGGCCTGGTGCTGACCCTGGGCTTCGACCTGGCCTGCCAGGTGCACGCCCTGCAGCAGGGGGTTCCCGGGGGACCCGGTTTCGCGGTCCCCGAGGCGCGTGGCCTGGTTCCCGGGCTCTCCGAGTCGCAGGACCTGGTGCTGGACTCGGGGCTTCTGGACAACCGCGTCCCCTACGCGGATCTGCTGGAGGGCTGGATCGTCGCGATGGCCGAGCAGGCCACCGGTCCCCTGCCCGGCTGGTGGCGCTTCCCCTTTGAACATGACGGCGTGGCGGTCCTGAGCCACGACGAGGAGGGGCGCGGTCGGGAGGCCTTCGGCGAGTTGGAGGCCCTGCAGGCGCGCCTGGGCATCCCCTCGACGGTCTTCGCCCTGGCGGGAAGGGACCTCCCCGAACGCTGGCCGGAGGGCGCCCAGGACCTCGAGCTGCACTGGAACCGCTTCCTGGCCGGGGACTTCCCACCCTACGAGCGCCCGGATCTGCGCGCCCAGGTGGCCCGCCTGCAGGCGGTGCGGGGCACTCCCCCGAGGCTGAACCGCACCCACTTCCTGGCCTGGGGGCGCGAGTACACCGAGCCCTTCCGGCAGATGGCCGCTGCCGGCCTGGAGCTGGACAGCACCTACGGACCCAATCGGGGGCGGGGCTACCTCTTCGGCACGGGCCTGCCCTTCCGGGTGCTGGACCAGGATGGAATGCCCCTGCCGCTCTGGGAGTGGCCCTTCGTGTCGCAGGAGGACTGGGCCGGCGCGAACCTCGAGTTCCTGTCGGGCCTCCTGGATGACAGCACCCGGGCCTGGCATCAGGCGCCGGTCCTGTTGCTGCACCCCCATCGGCTGGTGGCCACCGAAGAGGGAAGGCGCCTGGTCGAGGCCTTCGTGGACCACGCCCGCCTGCGCCGCCACCTCCTGACCAGCATGCTCGGATACCACGACTTCCTGCGCATGCGGGCCGGGGCCCGCATGCAGAGCCGCATGCGGGGAGAGGTGCTGGAGGCCGAACTCTTCGCGCCCGGCCCGGGCCTGGCCGTGCACCTGCCCGCCAACCTGGAGGAGGTCCGAGTGGACGGCCGGCCCGCCCGGACCCGCTGGATCCGGCTGTACGACCGCCCGCGCCTGCTGGTCGAGATCCCCCCCGGGCACCATCGCCTCCAGGCCCGCCCGGCGCGCTGATGGGGGCGACGTGTCTCCCGCACAGGAGAGGGCTCCCTCGGCAGGGAACCCTGAGGCCGTCCGTTCCCTCGAATCGGGCCTCGGGTCGGCGGGTCTTGGGAGCCGGGCCCGGAGGATTCCTGGAGGGGCGGAAGGAGGGTCGGCATGCTGAACCTGAAGACTCCACGCAAGCCCTCACCGGGCCTGGGCCTGCTGCTCTCGCTGGCCGTCTACCCGGGCTCGGGGCAGGCCATGAACCAACGCTGGGGCAAGGCCGTCGCCTTTGCGGTGGTCTTCACGGCCGCCCTGGGCAGCCTGCTGTACACGGGTGGACTCGGCCTGTGGCGCTTCTATGAGGCGCTGACCTCCCTGGTCGAGCCGGTCTCGTTGTTCGAAGCCCTGCGGCCGGCCCTGTGGCCCGCCATCGCAACCTTCATCCTGTATGCCTTGGCGGCCCTGGATACCTGGATCGAGGCGCGCCGCCTGGCCCGGGAGAGGGGAGAGGAGCCGTGAGCCTCGACCTGACCGAGGAGGTGCGCCTCCAGCCGCTGGAGTATCGCACCGACCATCCTCGCGTCCTGCTCCTGGCCAACCGACATTCGGGTCGCTGCGGCGCCCGCTGGCGTCAGGGGAAGGTCTCGCCCTTGGAGCGCATCCGCACCTTTCTGGCCGGGTGGAACGTCCAGTGCGAGGTGCACCAGAGCGCCAGCCCCGAGGAGGCCACTCTGGCCGCCCGGCAGGCGGCGCTGGAGGGCTACGACGCCGTGGTGGCCACCGGGGGCGACGGCACCCTGCGCACGGTGGCCCAGGGGCTGGTCGGCACCCGCACGCCCCTGGGCCTGCTGCCCATGGGCACCGAGAACGTGCTGGCCCGCTCGGTGGGAATTCCCTTGGACCTGGAGGGCGCCTGTCGCCACCTGGTGCGCAGCCCGGTGCGCCAGATGGACGTGGGCTGCGTGGCCGGGCAGCACTTCCTGTGCTTCGCCGGGATCGGCTTCGATGCCCAGGTGGTGGAGGAGGTCGACCCCCAGGCCAAGGAGGCCCTGGGCAGCATGGCCTACGTCGCCGCCGCCCTGGGGGCCGCCTGGAAGCACCGGGACCTGGTGCCCCGGGCTCGGCTGACCGTGGACGGGCGCACCTTCGAGCACGAGTTCTGGTTGATCCTGGTCGGCAACATCCCCCTGTATGGCGGGCAGTTGCGCCTGACCCCCCGGGCCTGTCCGCGGGACGGCCTGCTGGACGTGTGCGTCTTCGAGAGGGCCGATGCCCTGGGCACCTTGCGCCAGTGGATGGGGGCCGCCGTGGGGGCGCACGCCGAGCTGCCGGAGGTGGCCTACTATCTGGGCCGCGAGATCCTGATCGAGACCGACGCCCCGGTGGCCGTCCAACTGGACGGGGACCCGGCCCCTCCGACTCCCGCCCGGATCCAGGTCGTCCCCCACGGAGTGGACGTGCGCTTCTAGGAACCTGTGATTTCAGGCATTTTTCAGGGGGGCGCGATACCACGGCCCCGGGCGGCTGCGCCCCCGGCGGAACTTCCTGAATCCGCTGCCTGGCGTGAGAACCGAGGGCGTC
>DCTU01000417.1:0-4412 GCA_002329445.1 bacterium UBP9_UBA1432 | reverse complement strand
CAGAGGTGCGCCTGACGACGCAGACGGACCCTCCCACCCACACCAGGTGTGGGTGGGCCTCCAAGTATCGGCGGCCGAATGCCACGGTAGGTGGCGGATTCAGGAACTGGGGGGAGTGCAGACAAGGAAGGTGCCTTCATGGGTCCGGACACCATCGTCCTGGGAGTGGTCGGCGCGGATTGCCACGCCGTGGGCAACAAGATCCTCGAGCGAGTCTTCTCCGATCAGGGCTTTCGGGTGGTCAACCTGGGGGTCATGGTCTCCCAGGACGAGTTCATCGACGCCGCCATCGAGACCAACGCCCGGGCCATCCTGGTGTCCTCCCTGTACGGTCAGGGAGAGCTCGACTGCGAGGGCCTGCGCGAGCGCTGCCTGGAGCGGGGCCTGGAGGACGTGATCCTCTACGTGGGCGGGAACCTGGTGATCGGCAAGAACGACCCGGCCCTGACCGAGCAGAAGTTCCGCCAGATGGGTTATGACCGGGTCTTCCGTCCGGACAGCGACCTCGCCGAGGCGGCCCGGACCCTGCACGAAGACATCCGGCAGCGTTTCCACGCCCTGCCCGTCGCCTGAGCCGGCCCGTCTTCGACATGCCTTGTGTCCTGACGGTGGACGTCGGTTCCACCTTTACCAAGGGCGCCCTCCTGGCTTTGGAGGGCCCGGAGGACGAAGCCGTCTTTCGCGTGCTTTCCCGCGCCTCCACCCCGACCACGGTCGATCACCTGGCGCGGGGCTTCCAGGATGTGTGCGACCGCCTGAAGGCAGCCGGCCCGGGCGGGGAGCCCCCCGTGTACTTCTCGTCTTCCGCCAAGGGGGGACTGGCCATCGCGGCCTTGGGGATCGTCCCCGAGCTGACCTTGAAGAGTGCCCGTTTGACGGCGCTTTCGGCGGGAGGGCGGGTGACCTCGGTCCACGCCTACAAGCTGAGCTCGCGAGATGTCCAGGAGCTCGAACGCCAGCGTCCCGACATCCTGCTGCTGGCGGGGGGCACCGATGGAGGCAACGAGACCTACGTCCGCCACAACGCCCGGGTCCTGACCGGCTGTGAGGGATTGCGCGAGCGGACCACGGTGGTCTACGCGGGAAACCAGGTCCTGACCGACGAGGTGGTGGACCTCTTCACGCAGGCCGGCTTCGATGTCCGTTCGGCGCCCAACATCCTGCCCGAGATGGACTGCGTCTGCCCGGAGGGGGCCCGCGAGAGGATTCGCGAGGTCTTCCTGCAGCGCATCGTCAAGGGAAAGGGCCTGGACGAGATCGTGGCCCGGACCGGAAGGGCCCCCAACCCGACGCCCTACGCGGTCCTGCAACTGGTCGAGGCCATTTCCCGACAGGCCCCGGAGTTCGGCGAGTTCCTTCTGGTGGACATGGGCGGGGCCACCACGGATGTCTACTCGTGCTGTCGCGACCAGCGCGGGGCCGAGCGGGTGGTCTATCGCGGCCTGCCCGAGCCGCGGATCAAGAGGACGGTCGAGGGGGACCTCGGCATGCGGGTCTCGGCGGCCTCGGCCGCCCGGGCCGCCGAGCCGGATCTGGAACCCGAAGAGGCCGACGTCCTGGCCGAGTACGTCGGGCAGTTGACGCAGAACCCCGGACTGCTGGCCTCCACTCCCATCCAGCAGGAGTGCGACCGCTGGCTGGCCGGAGCCTGCCTCAAACAGGCCCTGCTTCGCCACGCCGGTACCCATCGTCGGGTCTTCACCGCCGCCGGAGAGACCTTCGTGCAGACCGGGAAGGACCTGCGCTCGGTGTCCCGGGTGATCGGCTCGGGGGGGTACCTCTCGCAGGACGCGGGCTTTGAACCCGGGCGGGCGCTCCGTGGAGTGGCCGGCGACCAGGCCGAGACCCTGCCCCTGGTCCCGCAGAACTTCGACTATCTGCGCGATGAAGGTTATCTTCTGCCCCTCTTGGGGAATCTTGTCTGCGACTACGAAGAACCCGCGGTCCGCACCGCGCTGTCCTGCCTGGTCGCCACCTCTACCACCGCCTAGGAGTCATCATGCCTGCCGAAACCGAGCCTCAACTGCCCGTCGAGAAGTTCCTGGCGGAGCGCGAAGAGGTCCTCAGGACCTGGAGCACCGGAGCCGAGGTCGATCTGGAGGAGGGCATCTCCTACCAGCTCTCGATCCCCTCCTCGCGTCGCTTCACGCGGGTCCTGGCGGAGGCCGACCGCGAGCAGCGCGTCCTGGTCCAGCCCCGCGCCGGGGTGGCCCTGGTGGACGAGCACATCGCCTTGTTGCGGCACCTGCAGGGTGAGGCCGACGTGCTGCCCACCACCATCGACGCCTACACCCGCCAGAACCAGTACGCCGAGGCCCAGAAGGGAATCGACCGCTCGCTTCAGGCCGGCCGCTCGGTGTTGAACGGTTTCCCCGCCGTGAACCACGGACTGCGCGAATGCCGCCGGGTGGTGGAGGCGGTGAACCGGCCCGTGCAGGTGCGCCACGGCACCCCGGATGCGCGCCTGCTGGCGGAGATCACCCTGGCCGCGGGCTTCACCTCCTTCGAGGGGGGAGGCATCTCCTACAACATCCCCTACGCCAAGAAGGTCCCCCTGGAGCGGTCGATTCGGGACTGGCAGTACGTCGACCGCCTGGTCGGCCTGTACGAGGAGCGGGGGGTGCGGATCAACCGCGAGCCCTTCGGTCCGTTGACCGGTTCGCTGGTCCCTCCCTTCATCTCCCACACCGTCGGCATCCTGGAGGGCCTGCTGGCCCTCGAGCAGGGGGTGCGCTGCCTGACGCTGGGCTATGGCCAGTTGGGCAACCTGGTCCAGGACGTGGCGGCCATCCAGTCGCTGCGGGAGCTGGCCGAAGAGTTCTTCCGGCTGCGGGGCTTCGAGGACTTCCAGTTGACCACCGTCTTCCACCAGTGGATGGGCGGCTTCCCGGAGGATGAGCCCAAGGCCTTCGCGGTCATCTCCTGGGGAGGAGCGGTCTCGGCGCTCTCCCGGGCCACCAAGGTCATCGTCAAGACCCCGCACGAGGCCTCCGGCATCCCCACCGCCGAGGCCAACCTGCAGGGGATCAAGGCCACCCGCCAGATCGTCAGCATGCTGGCGGATCAGGTCTTCGCCGACGAGAGCCGCCTGGCCGCCGAGGTGGACCTGATCAAGCGGGAGGTCCGACATCTGGTGAAGGCCGTCCTGGACCTGGGGCAGGGTTCGGTGGCCGAGGGCGCCGTGCGGGCCTTCCAGGCAGGGGTCCTGGACGTGCCCTTCGCCCCCTCGGTCCACAACGCCGGCAAGCTGATGCCGATCCGGGACAACCAGGGGGCCATCCGGGTCCTGGATCCCGCCCGGGTCCCCCTGCCCGCGGACGTGGCCGACTTCCACCGCGAGCGCATCCAGGAACGGGCCCGCTTTGAAGGGCGCAAGCCCTCCTATCACATGTTGATCGACGACATCTATGCCGTCAGCAAGGGCCGCCTGGTCGGCAGACCGCGGTAGCAAGGAGTGACGTGATGCGAGTTGTGGATGTGTGTTTCGCCCGGGGGACGACGGGCTTCTTCTTCGATGACCAGGCGGCCATCAAGAAGGGAGCGACCCGCGACGGGTTCGTGTACCGGGGGGAACCCTCGACCAGCGGATTCCAGAAGATCCGCCAGGCCGGCGAGTGCGTCTCGATCATGCTGGTCCTGGAGGACGGCCAGGTGGCCCTGGGAGACTGCGCAGCCGTCCAGTATTCCGGCGCCGGAGGCCGCGACCCCCTCTTCCTGGCCGAGACCTACCTGCCGTTCCTGCAGCAGGAGATCGCCCCGCGCCTGAAGGGGCGCACATTGGACTCCTTCCGCGAGGCCGCCACCGAGTTCGACCAGTTGCAGATCGAGGGCCGGCCCCTGCACACCGCCATCCGCTATGGCCTGTCCCAGGCCCTGCTGGATGGCGTGGCCCGCTCTTCAGGGAGGCTGATGGCCGAGGTGGTGGCCGAGGAATACGGCCTGCCCCTGCATGCCCGCCGGGTGCCGATCTTCGCCCAGTCGGGTGACGACCGCTACCTCAACGTCGACAAGATGATCCTCAAGGGCGTGGACGTGCTGCCCCACGCCCTGATCAACGCCGTGGACGGCAAGTTGGGTCGCCATGGCCAGGACCTGCTGGAGTACGTGGGCTGGTTGGCCCGGCGCATCCAGGACCTGCGCCCCGAGCCCACCTACCAGCCCGACCTGCACATCGACGTGTATGGCACCATCGGCCTGATCTTCGACCACGACCCTGCTCGGATCGCCGACTATCTGGGGTCGCTGGAGAAGGCGGCCGGTCCATTCCGGCTCTACCTGGAAGGTCCGGTCGACATGGGCGAGCGCGAGCGGCAGATGGAGGCCCTGGGCCAGATCCGTCACTGCCTGGACCAGCGAGGCTCTTCGGTCCGGATCGTCGCCGACGAGTGGTGCAACACCCATCAGGACGTGGT
>DCTU01000192.1 GCA_002329445.1 bacterium UBP9_UBA1432 | reverse complement strand
CGCGGGACGGATCGTCCCCACGTTTCTAACCCTGGGCGGAATCTACCGTCTCGTCTTCTCGAAGGAGATGATGCAGGGCGTTCGGGAGGGAGCACTAAAAATGGAGACAGGGCTGGGTTGGGTTAGCGCCAGCGTCCGCAACAAGTCCTCTGGCAAGTTCGCCGGGCTAGGCTGGGGTAGAAGGGCCCTCCTGACCCCCGCCGGGGCCGCCTTGGTGGTGTGGCAGGTGCTGGCCGCCGTCACCGCGCAGACCTACCTCGTCCGAATCGACAAGAAGTTGAGACGCCTGGAGAACCTGGTCGAGGGCCTGAAACTCTGGCTGGAGACCGAGGAGCACGGGGATCTCATCGGGAACTATTACTACCTGAACGACCTCCGCCAAGTGCTCCTCAGCCAGGATTTCACCGAGCGAGAGGCCCAAGCCTTCCTCTTCCACATCGAGGGCGTGGAGCGGGATTGCGAGAAGATCCAGGCCCGGGTCCTGCTCCGGATGGACACTTTGAGGGAGGCATTCAGAGCTCTTCAAGGCACCGTCTCGTCGGTCGAGCAGTTCCTCGAGAACGCCCAAGGCTTCGCAGAGAACTGCCAACATGGGATCAAGAGCCTGGCCTTGGCGCTGGAACTCCAGGTGGTGGTCTGCGACCTGCACTCCGCCCTGCGCTCGTCCCCCGAGCTGATCAGACTCAGGCTGGCCGATGTGACGAATCGCTACCCGGCTCTCGAGATGATAGCCACCGAGTGCTGCGGTCTGCTGGCCAGACCGATGGAGCAGGCCAAGCTCGATCATTTTTTCAACAAAGAACTGGCCAAGCAACGCTATGACACCGAAGCACGGCTCCTGGCCACGGATATCGAGGCATCCCAGCGTTCGCTCCTGTCGGACCTCCAGAGCAGCATCCGCGTCGTCCAGGAGAACGTGGAACGCCAGATTGCCACCGCCAACGACCCCTTCCTGATCGATCTCCAGATCTCGGACGGCAAANNGACAACTGGGTCACGGTTCCCGCCACGCCCTCTCCGGCCCCGGCCTCGAGCTGAGGCGGGCACGGCCTCGGCGGGCACGGGGGAGATCACTTCCTGCCCCAGGCGCGCGACCCGGGCCAGGTTTCCCTCGCGGGCTCGGCGCAGGAACTAGAGGAGTTGCTGGAGCGGGCCGTGCGAGAAGAGATCCGCTGGCGGGGAGAGGGGCCCAGGCGAGGCCCGAACCAGGGCGCCCCGCCCCTACTCCTCCACACCCAGTTCCCGCAGCCGGGCCAGGAGTCGCTCGGCCCGATCCCGCTCCTGCGAAGCCAGAACTCGCTCCTGCTCCGCCCGCTCCTCGGCTGCCTCCGCCCTGGTCTCGGCAACGTCGGCCCGGGCGCGTTCCTCTTCGACTTGCGCCTGAGCTTCCTCCGCTACCTCGGCGGGTAGAGGCAGAAGCGCCTTGTCGGGTCCGCAGGGTCGCAGCCACAGGCCGTCCATGTCCTCGAAGCGGCCCTGCCAGGTCACCAGGCCCAGGCCCAACTCCTCGAGCCACGACAGGTCCAGGAGTTCCACGTAGCTCAGGCCGTGCAGGACGTATCCCCGCAGGACCCGCTCGCCCAGCCAGCGCTCGGGGTCGAAGATCACGTAGTAGCGCACCCCAAGCCGGGCGTAGCGCTGGGCCTTCTCGACCTCGGATCCTTCCCGGTTGGAGACCACCTCGATCACCAGATCCGGGGCCTTGCCGAAGACCCAGGTAAAGTAGGAGCGCCGACCCTTGGGCCGACAATCCTCGGGGAGCGTCACGTCCAGGCTGACCATGATGTCCGGCACCACGGCCGGCTCGTCCACGCTGCCGAAGAGGCCCACGTCCGCCGCCGCCACGAAGGGGCGCCCGGGCTTCCACGAAGCGTGCAGGATGTTGGGGAAGAGGCGCATCTGCTTCTCGGAGATCCAACTGTCCACGGGCGCATCGTCCTCGGTGACCAGGTGCGAGACGTCCGGTTCGAGAGGCTCTTCCTCATAGCGCAGGGCTTCCATGCGAGCGTCCTCCATGCCAGGAGTATACCATCCCGCCAGGGGCGGGGACCGGCCGTCGGGCGCCCGCCCACGGGCGCCGCTCACCTCCAGGGTGCGCTTCGGGTGTTGCCGGCGGATGAACAGGAGGTTGCTGGGAGATGGACGGGAGGTTGCCGGCCCGTGAACGTGCTTCGCCAGGGCCTGATGTGCAGCGTCTGCGGGCGACACCCCGCGCCTCCAGCCCCCTCCGCCCTGCCAAAGCCCTCGGTTCCCGGAGCACTCCAAGCACCCAGGACTCCGCGGCCAAGGTGGAAGTGCTGGCGATGCCGCCATGATTGTGTGGCAACGCCTCAGGATCATGGCGGCACCTTGCCACCACCTGTCACCAGACCAGGCGGCCCTGGAATCCGCCGGCATCGAGCTGATGGAGGTGCGCCATGACTGCACCTTGACCTGTCGCCGATGGGCCCTGATACTGGGACCAGAAACAGGTTCCCGAAGGAGAGGCCATGCGCCAGGCCAAGTTCAC
>DCTU01000078.1 GCA_002329445.1 bacterium UBP9_UBA1432 | reverse complement strand
GGCGGGATCCAGGTGAAGAAGAGCCAGTGGAAGGAGTCGATCAGCCAGCGGAAGACCGCGGCGCCACCGGCCGTGATGCTGCCCACCAACAGGGACAGGATCACCAGGCGGAAGACGTCGTGGGACTCCAGCCAGGAACGGCGCAAGCGCCGAAGCGAGAGCCGCCCCCCCTTCAGGAGGCCTTCGAGTTCGCGAGGTGGCGTCATGGACCGAGCGCGCCGCTAGGACCGGGGCTTTCGCACGGGCAGGCGGACCCCGCCGATCTTCACGCCCTCCGAGTNNCCCCGCCGATGATCACACCCTCCGAGTCGGACTCGATCCGCCCGGGAGGACTGGCCTTCCCGCCGGTCAGGTAGTCCCGCCCTCGCTCCAGGTCCAGCGGTCCAGGAACCAGGTCCTGGACCTTCCCGTCCACCCGNNACCAGGGGCCAGCTCCGCATGGCCTCGGGATCGTAGAGGTGGACCGCCAGGTGGTCGCCCTCCTTCATCTCCAACGCCAGCCAGCGGCCGTCGGGAGACCAGGAGATCGCCTGGGGGCGATCCGAACCGGCCGGCTCGCCGACCAGGAGATGAGCGGCTCCCTGAAAATCGACCACGGCCACGCGCCCCCCGAAACCTCCGAACAGGACCGCGGCGCGGCGTTCGCCGGGCTGCCATTCGGCCCGGCTGACCTGGCGGGAGCCCAGGGCCTCGGCCATGCCCGGGCTCAGGGCTGGCTCGGGGCCGGACTGGCCGGAGTGGATGCGATACAGGCCAAAGGCCTGACCCGGTTCGCCCGGGGGGACCCAGAAGACGGTGCGCTGGCGACTGGGGCTCTGGCCCCGGAAGGACGGCGTCCGATACCCGAAGAGATCGACGGACCGCGCGGCCTGTTGCGGGGTGGCCCCTTCGAAGAGCTTGCCGAAGACCCCCTCCAGGGGGGCACGCACGGGCGCGCCGAATGCTTCGGCCGCCGCCACGTCCCGGATCCGCTGGACGGCGCCCTGGGCGTCCACGACCGTGTAGTGGGGCACGGGAAAGCCGGTCCCCCAAGGGTCCTTGTCGCTGCGGACGACCAGGCGGCCGGCGGCGTCGAACTGACTGGAGCCCGCCGGGTTCTCCAGGGAGGCCAGTTGAACCGGCCCATCGGGTCCCGCCTGGTGGACCTCGAAGGAGGTCAACCAGGTCAACTGACTGCCGTCGGCGGAAAGCTCAGGCGAGCAGGCTCCGTGACCGCGAGCGACCTGGTGGAAGGTGCCATCCCCGTCCAGGCGTCCCACCACCTGGCCTCGACCATCCCCCGGGTCGCCGACCACGGCCAGGTCGCCGTGATCCGAGACCGTCACGTCCAGAGGGCGGATTCCCTGGACCGGAACGGCCCGCCGGGTACCGGTGGCCACCTCCGTCAGGACGACCGAATCCCCCTCCAGCTCGGCCGCGAAGGCTTCTCCCGGGGACAGGTCCGAACCCCGCGGCAGGCTCAACGAGCGCCGCAACGCGTCCGCCGGATTGTTGCCCAGGGGGCCCATGCCGGTCGAGGTGCTCACGTGAAGGTCCGCCTTTCTTGTCTGCTCCTGTCCAGACATACCCCAAATCATCCGGACAGGCAAGCCGGCGCCGTTCCCTGAATCCTCTGCGGGTTTTCGCGAATCAGGAATCCGGACACCGGCAGTCGAAGCTCGCCGGATGATCTTGATCGTCGCCAGCAACCCCGCCATCGATCGCACCCTGCACGTTCCGGTCCTGGAGCCGAGCCGGGTCCACCGGCCCCGAGAGGTCCACCTGGGCGCGGGGGGCAAGGGTCTGAACGTGGCCCGAGCCATCCGCGTCCTGGGTCACCCCTGCCGGCTGACCGGTTGCCTGGCCGGACACACCGGGGACCTGGTCGCGGATCTGGCCCGAGAGGAAGGCCTGGAGGCCGACTGGCACCGCCTGCCCCGAGGTGAGACCCGCAACTGCATGCTGCTCAACCACGACCAGGGCGACGCCACCGTGATCAACGAGCCCGGCCCCGTCCTGCAGGCCGGCGACTGGGATGGCTTCGCCCGGAAGGTTGAGGGACTGGCCGGGGCCGCACGGGGGGTGGTCCTGGCGGGCAGCGTCCCCCCCAGCGTCGATCCCGAGGCCTACGCCGGCCTGTGTCGCAGCCTGGCGCGTCGGGTGGGCCGGGTCTGGGTGGACTCGCCCGGTCCTCCCCTGGCGGCGATCCTGCGCGACCCCCGGGGATTGTCCCTGAAGGTGAACCGGTTCGAGCTTTCCGAGGCGCTGGGACGCACGCTGGACGATCCCGGCCGGCTCCTGGCGGCTCTGCGCGCCGTGATCGGCGCCGGGGCGGCCCTGGCGGGGGTGACCCTGGGCCCGGAGGGAGCCCTGCTGGCCACCGCGGACGGCGCCTGGAGGGTCGAGGCCCCCGCCACCCGGCTGGTGAGCTCGGTGGGTAGCGGAGACTCGTTCCTGGCCGGCCTGGCCGTGGCCTGGGACCGCCAGTGGGGTGTGCCGGATTCCCTGCGCCTGGCTGCCGCCTGCGGCGCCGCCAATGCTGAGAGCCCCTATCCGGCCCGGTTCCGGTCCGACCGGGTCCAGGACCTCTTCCAGAGCTGCCGGGCGGAATACCTTGGCTGAAGGCCCCGGATCGTAGAAGGCCGCGCCAGGAAATCCTACCCCGCCGACGGTTCCTCCGGACGAGCATGCCAGTCCAGGATCCCACGATCGGCGACCTGGCGCATCGCTCGGCCCAGATGCGGGGCCGGGTCGGCCTGTTCGCCGTACATCTCGCGGCCCTCGTGCCCCTCGGGCAGGTGCTCGGTGATCGGCATCCCGTCCTCGCGGACGTACAGCAGGCAGTGGCAGTACTTGTATTTCTGCATCTCATCGCAGGCGCAGAGCCAGCGGCGGTTCCGGGTCTCGGCCTGCTTGTCGGGGTAGA
>DCTU01000010.1 GCA_002329445.1 bacterium UBP9_UBA1432 | reverse complement strand
TCTTGCCGTGGTCGACGTGTCCCAGCACGGTGACCACCGGCGGGCGGATCTCCATGAGGGAGTCGTCCTCGTCCTCGAGGATCTCCAGGGGGATGTTCTCGTCGGCCATCTCGCCCACCTTGAAGCCGTAGGCGACGGCGATCTCGCAGGCCTCGTCATAGGAGAGGGCCTGGTTGATCGTGACCATGCGACCCTGGCTGATCAGATACTTGATCAGCTCGCTGGCCGGTTGCCCCAGGCGGCTGGCCAGCTCGGAGAGGGCGATGGCCTCCGGAATCTCGATGTTCTTGGCTACGGATGTCTGCATGGTGTGCCCCTTGTCACCCCGAGGGCGATGCTTGCGCTTCCCCTTCTGGCCTTGGGTCGACCTCTGGTGCATTCCTGGCCGGGCCATGCCCGGGCGTCCGAACATGCCGGGCCGTCCACCGGGTCCGGGGGCGCCGGGGCGTGCGCCGGGGCCGGGCGTTCCAGGCCGTCCAGGGGGGCCGGCTGGACCTCCTGGACGTGGAGCGCCGGGTGCCGGTCGCCCCATCGGGGGGCGTCCGACCGGGGCGGGCCGGGGGGTTGGAACGGCGAAGGCCTGGGAAGGCGGGATGGGAGTCTCGATGCGGAAGGCCTGCTCGGGGGGGACCGGCTTGATCGAGAGCTGAGCCTCCTCCTCCAGGTTGATCCCCATCTCTTCGGGCGAGATCTCGGGGAGATCCAGGATCTCCTCCTCGCCGTCCTCCTCCGAGAACTTGCCGATCTCGGGAACCACGGAGTCGGGGGCCTCCGCTGACGCGGGGACCTGCTCGGGAGCCTCGGGCTCTTCGGCCTCGACCGACGGAACCTCGACCGGCGGGGGGGCCTCTTCTTGGGGCGGGGGCACAGGCGCCGATGCGGATTCCTTGGCGGCTTTGAGGACGTCGGCCGCCGGGTCGACGTCCTCGCCTCGCTCCTTGCGCACCTGGCGCTCGAGGAGGGCCTGCTTCTCTTCATCGGTGGCGCGCTTGGCGATGCGGATCACCNNCGGGCCTCGGCCTCGCGGCGCATCTGCTCGATGTGAGGGGCCACGATCTCGCGCACCTTCTTGACGGCGTCATCCGGGATGCTGCTGGAGGCCGTCTTGACCGGGTAGCCCATATCCTTGAGGATTCGCATCAGGGGTTTGCTGTCATCCATGCCCAGCTCGCGGGCGAGTTCATAGACCCGCACCTTCGTGCCGGTGTTGCTGTTGCTACCCATCGAACCACCACTCTCTCTTCCAGCCGGCGAGCCGTCGGCGTTCGTCTTCCCTCAGGTCAACGCATCGCCATCACCCGCGGCCCCCAGTTCAAGCTCCATCCAGGAGAAGACCTCGGGAGCGATCCGGCCGGCAAAGAGCCGCCGGAGCTTCTTCTCCTTCTGGAGCCTGGCAAGGCAATCTTGATTCCGGCAGAGATAGAATCCCTTGCCGGGCTTTCGGCCGGTTGGATCCGGCACGAGGTCGTTCCGCCCCGTGGGTCGCACCAGGCGGAGGAGTTCTGTTCGGGGGCGGAGGTTCCGGCACACGATGCACATCCGTTCCGGGATTCGGGAGGGGTGGGGCATGGCCGGAGCCGTCCGCGCCTATTCCTTGGCCTGGGGAGGGACCGCGAGGTCCTCCTGGGCCGGTTGTCGGGTCGAATCGGTCTGGGGCTCGGGCGCAGCAGAGGCCTCTGGAGCCTTCTTGGCAGCCTCGCCAGCAGGTCGAGCGGGGGCGGCATCCTGAGACTCGCGCGCGCTCGACTCGCTCTTGATGTCGATGTGCCAGCCGGTCAGCTTGGCGGCCAGACGGGCGTTCTGCCCTTCGCGGCCGATGGCCAGGGACAACTGGTTGTCGGGGACAACCACGACCGCATTGCGGGCCTCCTTGTCCTCGAAGAGGGTCACCCGCAGCACCTTGGCGGGCTGCAGCGAGTTGGCCACGTAGGTGATCGGGTCGTCAGACCAGGGAATCACGTCGATCTTCTCGTTGCGCAGCTCGTCCACCACGGCCTGGACGCGGCTGCCCTTGGGGCCGACGCAGGCGCCGACCGGGTCCACCGACGAGTCCAGAGACTTGACGGCGATCTTCGAGCGCAGCCCGGCCTCGCGCACGACGGCCTTGACCTGGACGATCCCCTGACGGATCTCGGGGACCTCCTGCTCGAAGAGCCGCTTGAGGAGCCCCGGGTTGGAGCGCGAGAGAACCACCTGGGGGCCGCGGAGGCTGGTGCGCACGTCCAGGACCAGGGCCTTGACCCGGTCGCCGTGGCGGAACCACTCGTTGTGGGCCTGCTCGGCCACCGGGATGACGCCTTCGGCCCGGCCCAGGTCCAGCAGGACCTCGCGGCGCTCGTGCCTCTGCACGGTTCCGATCATCAGGTCGAACTGGCGCTTGAGGTACTCCTCCCGGATGACGTTCTGCTCGAACTCCCGGATGCGCTGGACGATCACCTGCTTGGCGGTCTGGGCAGCGATCCGGCCGAAGACGTCGTTGGGGACCTCCAGGTCCAGTTCCATCCCCAACTCGGCCTCTTCGGCCAGGGCCTTGGCCTCCTCCAGGGACATCTCGGTCCCCGGGTCTTCGACCTCCAGGACGACCAGCTTGCGCTGCCAGACGTGCAGCTCGCCGGTGCTGCGGTCGATCTCGATGATCACGTTCTGGTTGGCCCCGAAGTTCTTCTCGTAGGCCTTGACCAGCGCATCCTCGATGGCCTGCAGGATCATGTCGAGCGGCACGTTGCGCTCTTTTTCGATCTGCTTGAGGGCGGACAGGATCTCGGGATTCATTCCGTTCCTCCTCCGGGCTGGGTGTCTGCGTCCACGTCGTGGGCGGCGCCGGTGCCGGGCGAGCTGACCTCCAGGAAATAGGGGTCGGCGATGGGGTCCATCTGGTCCAGGCGCTTGGAGAGGGGCCGATGCAGGGCCTCACAATCACTCATGGTGATTCCCTCGGGACGGTTGATCGTCACCCGAAGGTACCAAGCCCCGGCCTCGCGGACGTACTCCACCCGCTCGACGGAAAGTCCGTGGACGGCCGCCAACTCTTCGGCTGCCGTCCGGATCCTCTCGAGGGTTTGTGGGGTGACCCTGGCCAATCTTCTCCTCCTGGTCTGCCCTGCGGGCCGCTT
>DCTU01000442.1:622-3695 GCA_002329445.1 bacterium UBP9_UBA1432 | reverse complement strand
GATGCCGGCCCGGTGGAGATGGTCCCCGAGGCCTTCGACCTGGAGGCGCTGGTGGGCGAGGTGGTCTCCAACGTGGGGCCTTCTGCCGAAGCTTCGCGGATCTGCGTCAAGACGCACCTGGTCGACGGGCGCGTGGTGGCGGATCGGACCCGGATCGGCCGGGTCCTGACCAACCTGCTGGGCAACGCCCTGCGCTACTCGGATCAGGGGCATCCCGTGGTCTTGCGGGCCGTCGAGCGGAACGGCCAGGTGGAGGTCGAGGTCTGTGACCGCGGACCGGGGATCGCCGAAGAGAACCTGCCGCACCTCTTCGAGAAGTTCCGCCACTTCCCCACGCCCCAGGGCCCTTCGCCCGGGCTGGGTCTGGGGCTGTACATCGTGCGCTGCATCCTGGAGGCTCACGGGCGGACCATCTCGGTCCGTTCCAGGCCCGGCGACGGCACGTGCTTCAAGTTCGACCTGCCCCTGCCGACCCCGCCAGGGCCGGGAGGAGACCCGGGACTCTCGCCCAAAGCCCCGAGCTGAAGTCCCGTCACGAGGAGGGCTCTGATGGCCATACGCGTCCTGGTGGTCGATGACCACGCCCTCTTCCGCGAGATGCTCCTCAACGCCCTGGAGGAGGAGGAGGATCTGAAGGTCGTGGGCGAGGCTGCCGATGGCCCCTCCGCGGTGAGGGCATGCCAGCGCCTGTTGCCCGACGTGTGTCTCCTGGACCTCGAGATGCCGGGGATGAACGGGGTCGAGGTCACCCGGCACCTGGTGCGGACCTGTCCGCAGACCAAGATCGTCGTCCTGACCGCCTATGACGAAGACCGCTGGATCTACGAACTGGTCCAGGCCGGGGCCACTGGCTACCTGCTCAAGGAGGCCCCCCTGGCCGAGGTGGTCCGGGCCGTCCGCGTGGCCTGGTCTGGAGAGTCCCTGATCGAGCCGCGGGTCGCCCACAAGATCCTGCGCATGCTGGCGGGTTTGAGCCCGGGGACGGCGGGCGGCCTGGGGCCACCACCGTCGCCCGAACGTTCACGCCTGGTCGAGCTGACCGACCGGGAGGTCGAGGTGCTGACCTGGGTCGGTCGGGGCCTGAACAACAAGGAACTGGCCGGGAACCTGGTGATCGGCGAGACCACCGTCAAGACCCATGTGGCCAACATCATGGGAAAGCTGGGGCTCCGCGACCGCGTCGAGATGGTCCTCTTTGCGGTCAAGGCCGGACTGGTCTAGGAGCCTGTGTGAATACCGCGTCGGTCGCCTCGCCGGGTCTCTTGCACCCCCGCTGTGTTGCAAAANNCACGACTTTTTGCGCCTTGCGGGGTGCACAAGATCCCTCGGCGATGCTCGGTCCGGATACTCACACAGACTCCTAGGGACTCTCCGGATTCGGGGCTGCGGCTGCGGGGATCAGGATCCGGAAGGTGGTGCCCTGGCCAGGCGTCGACTCCACCTCGATCGACCAGCCGTGCAGCTCGACCATCTTGCGGGTGATCCACAAGCCCAGACCCGAGCCGCGCGTCTTTCGGGCCATGGCGGGCAGGCGCGAGAAGCGTTCGAAGAGGTGCTCGAGGTCCTGCGGGTGGATTCCGACGCCGGTGTCGCAGACCTCCAGGGCCACGGTGTCGCCGCGGGTTTCGGCCCGGACGCAGACCTTGCCGCCCGAGGGGGAGTATTTGACGGCATTGTCGATCAGATTGGAGAGGATCTGCTCCAGCCGACTCTCGTCGGCATGGAGGGCCAGGTCCCCGGGGACCTCCACTTCGACCTGGAAGCGCGACGACTCATCCTCCGACAGGCGGGTCTGGAGGACCTCCAGCTCCCGCTCGACCAGGGGCCGCAACCGGATCCTCTGGAGGTCCAGGTGCGGCTCCTCCTGCAGGTCCATCCGCGCGAATTCCAGGTAGTTGCGCACCAGCCGGACGGCCTGCTGGATCGACTGGCCCATGGCCGCCAGGAGACCGGGACCGGGTTCAGGGATGGCCATGCGCTGCAGGACGTAGACGCCGCCCTTCAAGGTGGCCAGCGAGTTCTTCAGGTCGTGCGCGGCGATGGAGACGAAGGTGCTCATCAACTGGCGCCGGCTCTCCAGTTCCCGAGCCCGGACTTCCTCCTCCAGGTGCCGGCGGGTGGCCTCCTGCACCTGGGCGAAGAGCCGGGCATTCTCCATGCAGATGGCGGCCTGGGCCGCAAAGGCGCGCAGCAGCTCGTGGTGTCTCGGGGTGAAGAGGTCACGGACCCGCGAGCAGTCCAGATAGAGCAGACCGACCAGTTCCTCTCGGAAGAGCAGGGGCTCGCACAGCACCGAGCGCAGGCCCGGTAACGGAAGGTTGCCCGGGGTGACCGGGCAGGCCAGCGCGTCGGACACGCGCATCCCTTCGCGTCGGGCCTGGACCTCCTGGATGGTGGTCCAGCTCGGTCCAAAGGACGCGGATTCCAGATCGCTTGCTTCCAGCCGGTGATAGAGGGTCTTCGCGAAGGACTTCGGACCCGCGGGGCCGACCATCAGGCAACCCCGCTCGGCGCCCGTCACCTCGACGGCCGAGACCAGGATCATCCGCAAGAGACGGTCCAGGTCCAGCTCGCCGGTGATGGCCCGGGTGACGGCCAGAAGTTGCTCCAGGCCCGGCTCGGTCTGGTCCGTGAACAAAGCCATCCGACCCCCTGGGTTTCCTGCCGCCGAGCCCTTCCATCGGGGCCCAACAGCGATTCTGCAAAAGGAACCCTTCCTCGGGCAGAAGTTCCCTGCGAGGCAGGGGATTCCTACAGCCAGTCTTCCCGGTTCAGGACCTGGCGCAACCGCCGCAGGGCATCCTCTTCCTTCTGGCGGATTCGCTCTTTGGAGATGCCGAACTCGTTGGAGATCTCCTGGAGGGTTCGCGAGACCCCGTCGGCCAGGCCGAACCTCAGCATCAGGATGCGCCGCTCGCGTTCGGGCAGGGGCGCCAGGATCCGCTCCATCTCGCAGTCCAGCATCGGGCTCCAGGACGGGCTGTCCGCTGCGACCAGGTCGCCCAGGCGGGTTTCCTCCTCTCCCATGGGAGCGTCCAGCGAGAGGGGATCCCGCGCGGCATCCAGGATCTCC
>DCTU01000442.1:0-527 GCA_002329445.1 bacterium UBP9_UBA1432 | reverse complement strand
GGGCGGCCCGTGCGGGCGCTGTGCCGCGAGCTGAAGCGCAGGTACTTCTGGAGGATCTCTCCGATGTGGACGGGCAGACGGATGGTTCGGCCGTGGTTGGCGATGGCCCGCATCATGGCCTGGCGGATCCACCAGGTGGCGTAGGTGGCGAAGCGACATCCTCGCTGGGGGTCGAACTTGTTCACCGCTTCCATCAGGCCCAGGTTGCCCTCCTGGATCAGGTCCTGGAAGGTCAGGCCCAGGCCGACATACTTCTTGGCCAGGCTGACCACCAGGCGCAGGTTGGCTCGGGTCATCTCGGCCCGGGCCGAACGATCTCCCGAGCGGATCCTTTCGGCCAGTTCGGATTCCTGTCGGGCGCACAGCAGTGGAACGGTCTGGATCTCGCGCAGATAGACCCCCAGGCTGCTGAAGTCCAGCGGCTCGATGGGGCGACGAATCGGGTCCCCGGAGGATCTGCGCCTTCCCGGTTCCCGCGTGGCGGGGGACCGGCGGGCAGGGGCTGCCGGGGAAATCCGGTGTTCGAA
>DCTU01000161.1:25833-26116 GCA_002329445.1 bacterium UBP9_UBA1432 | reverse complement strand
CCCGTTCGGTTTCTGAGGTGACCGCGGTGGCTGCAACCCGCAGCCTGCCTTCCTCGCTGCTCGTGCCGGCTTCCCGAAGGCCGGCACGTCCAACCTCAACCCCCCAGGCCCGGACCGAGATCGCTCCCGGGATCGCCGTGTCGGTCCCGGTGGGGGTCCACCAGTTCGGACTGGGCCGAGAGCACCCGCTGCCGGTCTCGCAGCGGCAGGCCTTCCGGGTCGGCTGCACAGCCAATCAGGCCACCTGGGCCTTGGGGTTCCTGCCCCACCAGCCCGAGTTGCG
>DCTU01000161.1:0-25803 GCA_002329445.1 bacterium UBP9_UBA1432 | reverse complement strand
GCCCCCGCGGTCATGTTGACCCGCCATCGGGAGTTGATGGAGTCGCTGGCCGGCGAGCTGGAGCGCCTGGGCGGGGACCGCCGCTGGTACTATGACCTGGGGTACAGCACCCAGCAGTTGCACATGGTGGTCTTCTTCCAGCGTCGGGGAATGGTGGGTCAGGGCCTGGCGGCCGTGCGGGTGCTGGCAGCGGAGGTGCCCGCCCAGCAGTTGGACCCCGGCCTGCGGCGCCGCCTGGAGGACGTCGCCTCCCAGTCGGCTCCCCGCGATTCCCGGGGGGACCTTCAGGTCCAGGGCAGCGTGGACCAGTTGCTGGCCTGGTTCTGAAGCCGCCCGTCCGGGTTCGAAACGTCGGGGTTTCTCAGCCGCCTTCGGGGTGGGCCCAGTGGGGGTGGCCTTGGCCTCGGCCGCAGGTCGCGCTGAGTATTCCGGCCTGGCGGGCCAGGGTCCAGAGGGCATCCAGCGCCTGTTCCGGTCGGCCCCGCAGCACGTGCCAGACCAGGCGGGCCATCTCGCGGGGCATCGTGCCCAGGGTCTGCAGATACAGCCTCCGGCGCTGCGGGCTGCGGATGGCCTGGTTGAGCCCTCCGTAGAATTGCCGGCGCAGGACCTCTCCCCACCGAAACCGATCCTTCAGGACGTGGGTGGCGGCCATGGCGGGCCAGAAGAGGCCTCGTCGCGTTTCCAGGCAGCGTCGGCTCCAATCGCTGTCCTCACCGAACGGAAAGCGTGGGACTCCAGGTCCGATTTCTTCACACCAGGCCGGAAGACCGTCCTCCCGACGGACCGCCATGTTGCTGCCGATCATCGATGTGACGGGGGTCTTCTCGGTCCAGAGGGCGGTACCGGCCAGGATGGCCTCCACCCGGGGACTCCTCCACCACGGGGTGGTCTGCCCCAGGTCCAGACGGATCCCGCCCTGCAGCGCCCCGGCTCCCGTCTGGAAACCGTCTTCCAGGGCTTCAAGCCAGTCCGGGTCCACCTGGACGTCGTCGTCGATGAAGGCCAGGATCTCGCCGGTGCTGGCGCGCATGGCCCGGTTCAGGGCCCGTGACTTGCCCGGCAGGGGTTCGCAGAGGGGGACCAGGCGGATGCCAGGAGCCAGGTCTCCTGGCAGGCTGGAAAGCCACTCTTCGGTCCCGTCGGTCGAGCCGTTGTCGACCACCAGGACCTCCAGGCTGGAGCCGCGCGGGACGTGCACGCGACGGATTGCCGCCAGACAGTCCTGGAGATCGGCCAGCCGGTTCCTCGTGGCCAGCATCAGGCTGGTTCGCATGCTTCAGACGATCTCGGCGAAGGCCGGCTCGCAGCGCCGGAAGACGAACCAGCCCAGGGCCAGGACGCCCAGGGCCAGGACGCTGGCCCGCAGCCATTCCCCCGGGCCGGGCAGGGGCAGGCCCAGCAGGGCGCTGCGGAAGGTGTCCACCACGAAGGTGGCCGGGTTCAGGCGCACCAGGGCCTGGGCCTCTGCGCCCAGGCGGGTGATGGGGTAGACCACCGGGGTCATGAACATCCACAGGATGGTCAGCACCGGGACGATGTGGCGCACGTCCCGGAAGAACAGGTTGGCCGTGGAGAGCAGCAAGGCCACCCCCGTGGCCAGGGTCAGTTCCAGGAGCAGGACGGCTGGCAGGGCCAGCACCCCCAGCCCCGGACGAAGGCCCAGGCACAGCATCAGGACCACCAGGACGCCCAGTCCCAGCAGCAGGTCTACCAGTCCGGCCAGGACCGCCGAGATCGGGAAGACCTCGCGTGGCATGGCGATCTTCTTGAGGATGCTGGAGTTGCCCACCAGGCTCATCGAACCGAAGGTCAGCGAACTGGCCAGGAAGTTCCACGGCAAGAGGCCGCTGAAGACGAAGATCCCGTAGGGGACCCGCGGGTCGGGGGAGGGGATGAACTGGCTCAGGACCAGACTGAAGACCAGCATCATGGCGAGGGGGACCAGAATCGCCCACAGGACGCCCAGAGCGGCCTGCTTGTAGCGGGATTTCACGTCCCGGGACACCAGGCTCCAGACCAGTTCGCGGTGCCGCGTCAGCAAGTCTTCGACCTCCCCAGGCTCTGCCAGAGCCAGCCCGCCGCATAGGAGAGTCGGCAGGCCACGTGGACCCAGTGGCCCTTCAGGGCTGCCTGAGCGACATCCCGTGCCAGGCGCATGGCCCGCCCGCCGACCGGGACCCGGGGGGCGGGGCCGGCCTGGTGTTCCTCGACGGTGTCGTAGACCCATTCGGGGTAGAGTTGGGAACAGTAGCGCGACTGGGCGCCGTTGCGGAAGAACTGGCGCACCAGGCGCATCAGGGTGGTGGGGGGCAGGTGATGATACACCACGCCGGGGACCACGACGACCCGGTATCCGGCTTCGCGGAAGGCGGTCCGCAGATAGGGGTCCAGGCCCCGGGGGATCAACTCGTTTTCTCCGCCGACCGCCATGAAGGCGGCCCGTGGCATGGCCAGGCACGGGTGTTCGGCCATGTCGGAGTCGGTGATCCGGCTCACGGCGGGCGAAGAGCGGCGGGGCAACTCCTCCATCACCCGCCGCACCAGACCACGGGCATCTGGGGGAGGCTGGTTGGAACCGCCCGCCATGCCGATGCCGGGTTCCGAGCGCAAGGCCGTCACCAGGCGGGACAGCGTGGAGGCGTCGGCCAGGCGGGAGTCGTCGTCCAGGGTGACGAGGATCTCGCCACGGGCCAGGTCGGCCGCGGTGTTCAGGGCTCGTCCCTGGCGGATGTCGCCGACCAGGACCAGGACCTCCATCCGGGGCAGGTCCTGCTCTCGGAGTTGTTCCAGAAGTCCGGGGAGGTAGCCCTCCCGGGCGCCGTCCGAGGTCGGGATCAGGACGGAGACTTCCGGGTCGGGGTGCTCGATCGGCCGCTCCAGGCGGACCCCGGGCGGGACCCCCGCGTCGTTGCGGTGCAGGACCCAGGGGCGCGGCGAAAGAGGGCGGTTGCCCGCCGGCTTGCGGGCCACGAAAGTCATGGTCTCGCGCATGTTCAGGCCGGGGAAGAGGCTGGCCACCTGCCCGGCATGGTGCAGGACGCGGTCCCGCGGGCACCGGGGACGGTGCCACTCCACTCCGATTTCGAGCGGTTCCAGGCCGGCTCGGAGCAGCGCCCGGCGCATGGCGCGGGGGCTGAAGTGTGAGAAGTGGAGTTCGTGGTTGGTCTCGGGATTGAAGAGGGGCTTGCCGAGCTTCAGCCGCAACCAGGTCCCCAAGCCCCGCCAGTTGGGCAGCGCGCCTACCAGGCAGCCGCCGGGCTTGAGGACCCGGGCCACCTCGCGCAGGGTCTTCAGCGGATCGAAGACGTGTTCGAGGGAGTGCCACATGGCCACCCCCTCGAAGGATTCGTCCTCGAAGCCCAGGGCCTCGGGGTAACCTTCGAAGACCTCCAAACCCTGGCTGCGGTGATACTCCACCACGGGCGGGCAGAGCTCGACCAGGCTCGGTTCATAGCCCTTCTCGCGGGCCAGGTAGTCGAACATGGCCTGGCCGGCCCCGATGTCCAGGATGCGACCGGGCTGGACGTGGCGCGAGAAGAGGTCCAGGAACCACTGCTTCTTGGTCCGCTCGCGGTGGTACAGGGCGCCCTTCTCGGCATAGAAATCCGCGATCGGCTGGGCGTAGTAGCGTTCAAAGAACTCCGGCCCGTGGAAGCGCTGGTGTTCCTCCGGCGCCATCGGAGGCCACACCCATGCGAAGTCACACCAACGGCAGTGACGGATTTCCCACGGCGGGTTGCTCTGCCGCACCCTTCCCGGGGCGCCGCAGATCGGACAGTTCCCGTCCTGGAGTGGATCGCGCTCGGCCGCTTCGGTCATTTCAGCACCTCTCGATAGGCATCCAGGGTCAGCCGGGCGTTGCGCTCCCAGGTAAATCGGGCCGCTCGCTCCAGGCCCTGGCGGATCAGGTTCTGGCGCACGTCCTGCTGGTCGAGGACGGCTGACAGGACCTCGGCCAGTTCTTCCGGCTCCAGCGGGTCGAAGAGTCGGGCCGCGTCTCCGACCGTCTCCGGGATCGACGAGGCCCGGGAGGCGACCACCGGGGTCCCCGAGGCCATCGCTTCCAGGGGGGGCGACGTCCAGCCTTCCACCAGGCTGGGATGCACGTAGGCTGCGGCGCCTCGGTACAGTGCTCTCAATGGTTCGCCGTCCGGGTCCATCCAGCCGGTCAGCACGACCTGGCCGGTCGGCAGGCTGCTTCTCAGCAGGGTCTGCAGTTCGGGGTCAGCTCCGGTCACCCCTCCAGCCAGGACCACCTGCAGGTCCTTCCGGTTCATGATCCGGTGGGCGCGAAGCAGGCATGAGACGTTCTTCAACTGGCTGACGGCCCCCACGAAGAGAAGGTAGGGGGGGCGCACCCCCAGGCTTCTCAAGACCTGTCCGTCGCGTTCATCGGGGGAGGGCGAGAACCCGGGGTCCAGGCCCAGGGGCGTCACGAAGACCCGCCCCGCGGTGTGGGGAAAGACCTCCTCGAACCAGCGCCGGGTGTCTTCGGAGACGGCCAGGAAGGCGTCACATCGGGCTGCTGCCCGGTCGATGCCGGCTCGTCCCGCGCGGACCTCGTCGGCGGGAAGCAGGTCGGCCCGCATGTAGGGAGCCAGTCCGTGCAGGGTGAAGACCCTCCGGGCTCGCCGGACCGTGGGAATCTCGTTGTCCGTCGAGTGGAAGAGGTCCAGGGGGCCGGTGAACGTCTCCACCGGCGGGGGCCATCCCCGGTCCCACAAGGGGGCCAGGAAACGGCCCGGAACCCTGGCGGGACAGTAGTGGACCCGTTCCGACGGCCGCGGAAAGCCCTCCGGCACGCTGCGGAAACGCCAGGCAAACAGGCGCAGCTCGGACTCCGGGGCCAGACGGGCCAGCTCGCGCGAGAGGCTCACGGCATAGCGACGGATGGCGCGCTGACCGTGCAGGCCGGCGGAGATCCCCAGTCCGATGGTGGGCATGAAGGGCGCGGATTCCCGCGCAAACCTGCGAATCCTGCCGGAATCCGCGGCCGAATGACCCGCCAGGTGGCGGAGACCCGGACCAGCCAGAATCGGGTGGCTACCCGAGGCCGGACGCAAAAGCGCGGATCCAGTCGCGCTGAATCTGGCTCATCCCCTGGTGGGGTGTCTCCATGTCGGAAAGGCGGATCGCCTCTTCAGCTCCCATTCCCATCCGGATCCGCCAGCAGGAGACGAACAGACCCGTCCGACCCACGCCTCCCCAGCAGTGGACCAGGAGGGGGCGGTTGGGAAGGTGCTGCATCAGGGTCAGGAATTCTTCGACCTGGGTGGTCTCGGGGACCGTCCAGTCGACCACCGGGATCCCGTGATAGGCCAGACCCAGGTGCCGACAGTAATAGAGGCTCTCGTCGGACTCCTCGCGCAGGTTCACGACCGAGCGCAATCCCCTGGATTGCAGGGTCTGGAGGTCTTCGACGCGGGGTTGGGGCCCGCGATACAGTCCCGGGCCGGCCAGAAGGAAGTCTGTGGGCATGGGCGGTGCTTTGGCCTCGAGGGCGGGGGGTTCCTGCCGGAGAGCCTATGCCGAGGCCCGGGTTCGGTGCTATGATCGGCGCAGTCTTGTGACCCACCGCGCGGCGGCCGGTCCGACGGGGGCGGCGGGCATCACGCTGGAGGTCCCATGGCTCGCTTGCTCTCGATCCTGGTGCTGATCCTCTTGGCGCTGGCCCCTCCCGGCGCCCGGGCCCAGGCCCCTCGTGCCCCGCAAGGAGCCGAGATCCTTCTGCAGGGGCGACTGCTTCCACCCCCCGGCGAGACCCGGGCCTGGCTGGAGCGACTGCGCGGGTATGCCCTGTTTGAACGAGGCCTGGAGCTTTTCCAGGAGGAGACCGGCTTGAACCTGGAAGCGGACGTCCTGAGTTGCCTGGAAGGGACGGCGGTGGTGGCCATCCTCCGGGTCGGCGAGGAGTCTCCCCTCTCGATCCAAGCCGGTCGGCAGCGCCTGATCACCCGGTGGAAGCAGGAGCGCAGGAAGCTGCGACGGGTCCAGGAGGCGGTGTCCTCCTACGTGGAGGAGAAGGGCGCACCTCCGGACTCGTTGGCGGAACTGGACTCCTTCCTGGAGGAGGTCGGGGCCGACGTGGAGGGCCTGGAATACCGCCGGGTTGGCGACTCCTGGACGTTGAAGTGCTCGTTCCCCAAGAAGGGCGACCTCGCGGCGCACTCCACTGCACCTGGTTTTGATGCCGAGGGAGTCGAGTTGGGCGCTCCACCCCAGGACCTGCCGTTGAACCTGACCCTCGCCCTTCGGGTCACCGATGCGTCCCGGGCCTTGCGCTCCGCCCGGCGGCTGCTGGACCAGGGATTCGGGCCGAACGGCGGGTCGGCACCCCTGCACCTGGAGAGCAGTTCGGGATGGCTGATCCTCACCGACAACCCCCAGACGCTCGCCAGCATGCGCTCGGCCCTGAAGGGCAATGCCCGGGTCCCCGAAAGCCTGGCCAGGATGCTCGGCCGGGTGCCTGAGCGCCCGGAGAGCTTCTTGTTCCTGGATGTGGCCGGCGTGGTGGAGCATTGGAAGGATCTGCCCGTCCAGGACCCCGCGGCCTGGGCACTCCTGCGCTCGCTGAAGGGGGCCATCCTGGCCACCTATGCGACCCGGGATCGCGTCCTGCTCGAGGGCTTCCTGGCCGTGGACCTTCCCGCCGGGCATCCCCTGCGGCTCCCCCTGGAAGGTCCGACGGACCAGCGCCTGGACCTGGCCTCGCAGGTTCCCTGGAGCGTCTCGTCCCTGGACATCCTGCGGGTCGATGCCCTGTGGGAGGGCCTTGAGGCTGCGGGCAGGACCTGGCCGGAGACCGGTCTGCTCAAGGCCAGGTTGCTGCACGAGGTCGAGGCCCGGGTGGGCCTGAACCTCGAGAAGGACCTCCTGGAGGCCTGCGCCGGGGAGGTCGCCGTGAACGTCGAGATGGTGGACGTCGTCTCAGCCGTCATGCTGGCCAGGATGGACCGGCGGGCTGGCCGGGAAGGCNNTCGCGCCAGGCCCTGTTGGACCGTCTGGAAGAGGCGGTGGGGCCCCAGGCGGCGGACGCGGGGTTCCGCCAGAGTGCGGATCGCTCGTTGGCCTATGCCGTGCATGGAGACACCCTGGTGCTGGCGGTGGGTCCCAGCCTGCGACTGGCCCGGCACGCCATCAAAGCGCTCGACGGAGAGGTGCGCCCCCTGGTGGAGCTGGATTCTGCCCGGCACTTCCGGTCGGGCCAGACCGGGAGGCTGCTCTTCTTCACCCACGCCAAGACCGACGCTCTCTACTCGGTGCTGAAGGGAGTCCTGCTCCTGTTGGGAGCCGAGTTCCGGCCCGAGGCCGACCATGCGGGTCTGTGGCGCGACGCCTATGGAGCCTTGAGCCTGGAACCCGGCGGAGTTCGCTGGCGGTCCGGCTTCTACGCCACCGCCCAGGTTCCCTGATTCCGAACTCGGGAGGGGCTCAGGCAGGGAGATCGGCGCCGAGGGCCAACTCCTCGCCTTCCAATCTCGAACCAGGAGTCCAAGACCATGAGAATCTTCTCCGGAATCCAGCCCACCGGGGCCATCCACATCGGCAACTATGCCGGGGCCATCCAGAACTGGGTCCGGATGCAGGGGGAGGGCGAGTGCCTGTATTCCATCGTCGACTATCATGCCCTGACGATTCCCTATGAGACTGCCGAGATGCCGCGGCGGGTCCAGGAAGCGGCCCTGGATCTGCTGGCCTGTGGCATCGATCCCGAGAAGTCCCGGCTCTTCGTGCAGTCGCAGGTCCCCGAACACACCGAGCTGACCTGGGTCCTGAGTTGCTGCGCCTCCATCGGCGAGCTCAACCGGATGACCCAGTTCAAGGAGAAGAGCGAGCGGGTCGACTTCATCAACGCGGGTCTCTTCACCTACCCCATCCTCATGGCTGCCGACATCCTGCTCTACAAGGCGGACACGGTCCCCGTGGGTGAAGACCAGTTGCAGCACCTGGAGGTCACCCGGGTCTTCGCCCGGCGCTTCAACAGCCAGTTCGGCGAGACGTTCCCCGAACCCCAGCCGCGGATGACCACGGCTCCCAGGATCATGGCCCTCAACGACCCCACGCGGAAGATGTCGAAGTCCCTGGAGGGCTCGGCCATCATGTTGTCGGATTCCGACGAGGTGATCTTGCGGCACGTCAAGCGCGCCGTGACCGATGTCGGTGCCAAGACCGACGAGATGAGCCCGGGCGTGAAGAACCTGTTCACCCTGTTGAAGGTCTTCTCGCCGGCCGAGACGGTAGCCCACTTCCAGGAACAGTACGAGGCCGGCAATCTTCGCTACAAGGAGCTCAAGGAGACCCTGGGGCAGGACATGGTGGACACCCTGGCCCCCATCCGGCAGCGCCGGGAAGAACTCGCCGCCAGGCCTTCGCAGATTTGCGAGATCCTGCACGAGTCGGCGCGCCAGGTGCGGCAACTGGCCCGCGAGACCATGGCCGAAGTGCGCCAGAAGCTGGGCCTGACGGCCTGTTCCTGAGGAGGACGGGCGTGCGGGAACTTCCGCTCCTGCTCCCCAACAAGGGTTGGGACCCCCGAATCCTGGCCTTCCGCAGCGCTGACGTGGTGACCGTCTTCGCGATCCTGACGCGGCGTTGGACGATCCTGGTGGACACCCTGTACTCGCGCGCCGGGGCTGTTGAACTGGCCCGGCAGGCGTTGCAGGCTGCGGCCTTGTGTCACGGGGGGGAGGCTCCTCCCTTGTTGGTGGTCAACACCCATGCCGACTGGGATCATGCCTGGGGCAACCAGGTCTTCGCCGGGCCGGAGGCGGCCTTCCCAGCCCCCGTCCTGGGAACCCGGGAGTGTGCCCGGCGCCTGCGTCAGGCTGAAGACGCCTTGGAGCTGGAGGCCATGCAGGCCGGCGAGCCGCAGCGTTTTGCGGGGGCCAGCCTGGTTCCGCCTTCTCTGGCTTTCGAGGGAACCTTGGAGATCGACGGGGGGGATCTGGTCGCGCATCTGCTTCCTGCCCCCGGGCACGTGCCTGGCCAGGTTGTGGTCTGGTTCCCCGAAATCCGCCACCTCCTGGCTGGGGATGCCGTCGAGCACCCCATGCCCTTTGTGCAGGGGCCGGGCCATCTGAAGGACATGGTGGCGACGCTGGAGGCCCTGCGAAGGCTGGCTCCCCTCCGGGTCCTGGCCTGTCACGATCGCCTGGACGGGGATCCCTGCTTGATTCAGAAGAACCTGGACTACTTCCGTCGGGTCCGCGAGGCGGCTCGAGCCCACGGGGACGCGGATCCTAAGAGCCCTGAGCTGGATCGCCTGGTGGATCTGCCCTTCGAGAAGCTCTGCGACGAGGTCCCCCGGGAGGCTTGGGATTTCTATCGAGGGGCCCACCTCAAGGCCCTGCGCGCAGCCCTGGCAGAAGTCCAGGGCTCGGGAGGGCAGGGGAGATGACCTGGCTTCCGCCCAGGACCCTTCATCGCCTCAGGAGGAAGCCAGACACTCCAACACCCGGCGGGCAACCTCTGCGCGGGGGCGTGGATAGTGGGGGAAGCGAGCCATGACCTGGAGGGCGCGCGTGACGGTCTGGCGCTGGTGGGCCTCGGTCCGGCCTTGCAGGAAGACCAGCAGGCACTGACCCGCCCGCGAGCGTGCCGAGTCGTCGGAAATCTCCGTCAGGGCAGCCTGAGCACGGCCCGCCAGATCGCGCAGGCTGGTGCCGGGTGGTGAGGTGATCAGCTCCACGACTCCCCTGGGCATCCCATGCGTGAAGAGGGCTTCCATCTTCCTTCCTTCCCTGGGTTCCCGTCCCCCCCCCGCGAAGGCCCCCGCCGTGGAATCAGCTTGAACCTGGACCCTGAAGGGAACATGAAAAAAGCTGCCGGCCGGTCCCGAGATGGGTCGCGATCTTCGGGCAGGGGGTGGACCCGGCCCCCGAGAGATGAGAAGATCCCTTTGTCTGCAGTCCAAGAAGGGAGGAGTGCCCATGCTGCTCCGAAGACTCTCCCTGGCCATCCTGGCCACGCTGACCTTGTGCCTGATGGCCTGGACGCCTGTTCGGGCGGACCAGGAGTCCGGCACCGTCCGGGTCTGCAACGACAGCGACTTCGAAATCTACGTGGTGATCGGGGGCTACAACCAGGGCCGGATCTGGAAAGGGTCCAGCGAAGAGTACGACGTGCCCTTGGGAAGCCACAAGGTCGAGGCCGAGGTTGGCGACGAAGTGGCCAAGGAATGGGTCACCTTGACTGCCCGCTCCCGGCGTGACGAGGTCACCTTCAACAACGACGACTTCCCCGACGCGATGCGGCGTCGGAAGTAGAAGCCCTTCGAGGGTGGAGGCGACTTGAACCTGGTGACCCTGGCCCTGGCCTTTCTGGTGGGGCTCTCCATGGGGACCCTGGGCAGCGGGGGGTCGATCCTGACGGTCCCGATCCTGGTCTACCTGGTTGGCATGGAGCCTCGAGCTTCCATCGCCACCAGCCTGATGGTGGTCTGTCTGGTCAGCATGGTGGGGGCCTTCAGGGCCTGGAGAGTGGGGCATGTGCGCCTGCGCACCGGTTTGACCTTCGCTTCCAGCGCCGTCCTGGGCAGTCTTGGAGGGGCCTTCCTGGGTCGCCAGATCAGCGAGGTCCTCCAGTTGACCCTGTTCGGCGCGGTGGTGGGCGTGGCTGCCTTCTGGATGCTGCGTCGAGCGGGCGGGCGCAACCCTGCATCCAGCAGGACCGTGCCCCTCTTCTGGCTTCTGTCCCGTGGTTTCGGAGTCGGGATCCTGACCGGCCTGGTCGGTGTGGGCGGAGGCTTCATGATCGTGCCCACCCTGGTCCTGCTGGGGCCGGGCATGTCGATGCAGGATGCCGCGGGAACCTCCCTGATGGTGATTGCCCTGACCTCCCTGACCAGCGCCACCGGCTATGTCGGCCACTTTTCGCTTCCGTGGCAGATGGCGGCGTCCTTTTCGGGGTTGGCCGCGGTGGGTGTCCTGGTCGGCGGAAGGTTGGCGGATCGTCTGCGCAGCGACGTCCTGCAGCGCTTCTTCGCCTGGTTCATGCTGGGAATCGCCGTCTTCGTCCTGGCCATGAACCTGCCGACCCTGCTCGGTTCCTGAAAGGCCTGCAGCGGGTCAGCCCTCGTTCAGCCGGGCGGACATGGCCTGCACGTGACGCCGGACTTCTTCCACCAGCGACGGGGGCGAGAGCGGTCGCGCATCGGCGCCGTGTGCCAGGACCCAGCGGATGACCTCCAGGGTGGGGCCGACATCCAGAATCAGCTCGATCGAGCCGTCCTCCAGGCGTTCGCAGCGTTGGCTGTCGTGCCATCTGCGTTCCAGGATCCAGCGGGAGGCCTGCTCGGAGAACCAGATGCGGCAAGGTCCGGGATCACCCGAGGCAAAGATCCCCAGCGAGTTCTCGAAGTGCTTCTCGGGGTCGAAGTCGCTTCGCGGGCGGAAGGTCTGGTTGGAGAGAACCTGGCAGCTCTCGATGCGGCTCAGGGCAAAGGTGCGCAAGGCGTTTGCCTTCCGGCAGAAACCGACCAGGTACCAGTCGCCCCGGAAGTTGCGCAGGACGTAGGGCTCCACCACGCGCCGGTTGCGCTCCAGACCCCGGTGCAGCGAGTGATAGACCAGGTCCACGGGGGCTTTGCGGGCCAGGGCCCGATCGACCTCCTGCAGCACCTCCGGGTCGACCTGGCGCAATGGGCCCATGTCAAAGTCGTAACCGCGGTGGAACAGGTCCTCGGTCCGCACCGGCAGCCGACCCGCCAGGTGCCGGGAGAGCTTCTTCAGGCAGGCCTGCAGGGTGCGGGCGAACGGAGAGTCGGCTCCCATCCCCTGGATCACCTTCTGGGCCACCATGAATGCGAAGAACTCCCCTTCGTCGAGTTGAATGTCGCTGGGGAACTCCCAGTCGAGGTCCTCGTAGAAGTAACCCAGGGGGAGGGGAGGGGGCGGGATCGGGGCCTGGAACCGGTCGCGAAGGAACGCGATGTCCCGCATGATGGTTCGCTCGGAGACCTCCATGTCTGAGGCCAGTTGCGTGCACGAGTAGCGGGCACCGCTCTTCAGACGTCGGTGGATCTCCTGCATCCGACGCAGGCTCAGGGCGGTCAGGGCGCCCCCCTTCTTCGATTTCACGGTCTCCCTCCGAGCCGGCCAGATCAGGCTTCGACTTCTCAGAGGGGACCGCCGAGTCCTCTTGGGACGGCCAGGAATCCGGAACAGGACGCCTGCATCACGCCCTTGGTGAACGCCGGTCCGTGTCGGCAGGAGGGATGGCGTCTTCAAAGCGGGGCCACCATTGAGGTGCTTGCCGTTTGACGGTTACTGGACGGGACCTTCGATGGCTCCCAGCGAGCTGAGTTTGATGGTCATCGGCCGCCCCAGGAAGGAACACACGATTCGACCCGAGCTGAGGGGCGTGCCCGAGGGCGTGAAGACCACCTGCACGGCGGGGTTCCCCAGAGGCCTGTGGGTGTCGGGGTCCAGGGGCGTGAGGGTCAGATGGACGCCGGGGTTGAGGGGCCTGGAGTAGGTGAAGTTGGTGTTGTAGTCGACTCGGACCGTGCCCTGGCTACCCAGTTCGCCTTGGGCCACGACGCTTCCATTGCGCCAGGTCTGCCAGAGGAAGAGCCCGCTTCGGTTCTTGGACAGGTCTTCGGGCCGGGCATTGCCGGGGTTCACCCCGGACTGGAGCATGCCGGCGGCCTGGGCCAGGGTACCCGCGTTGCGGAGTTCGGTGCCCAGGCGCTCCACCTCGTTGTTGAAGGTGTTGTTGGCCTGCATCCTGCGATACTGGGCGGTGCCCATGGCCAGGAGGATGGCCATGATGGCGATCACGACCATGATTTCCAGCAGGGTGACCCCGCGTTCCCGGCGCGCCATCAGTTCCGACCTCGGGAGCGGGCAACCAGGAGGACGATGAAGGTCCCCAGGGCGACCACGATCAGTCCGACCACGACGAAGCCCAGGATTCCTCCCTCCTCGGCCGGGGCTTCCGGCGAAGAGACCTGGACGCCCGTTTCTGTCGGAGTCTCGGGCTCCTGCTGGAGGGAGGAGGGAGTCGGCCGGGGGGTGACAGGGGCGGTCGACCTGGTCGAGGTGGGCACGAGTTCCGGCGCGGACGGGTCCTCTCCAAGGTGCTTCTGGGTCTGGATCCCGGCGGGGGTGTCCACCTCTCGTTCGACCTGGCCACCTTCGACGACAGCGGCCTGGGCGGCGATGCAGAAGGCCAGCAGCAAGGCCACGGCAAGAACTGCCACCCTGGAAGCCAGCCGGATGGCCGGCCCGTTTTTCGGAATGTTCATGGAAGTCTCCCAGAGAAGGTGGAATTCAGGTCCTTGTATCGTGTACTATAATAACAGAATGCAAGGGGGGAAGAGAGGCACGCGGAGTGAAAAGGTGCGCATGACCCGGCGAGGTTCCAGCAGGGGTCTTTCCCTGCTGGAGGTTCTCATCACCCTGATGCTGCTCAGCACGACGTTGATCGCGTTCGCGGCGGTCTATCCGGCGGCCTTCAAGCTCAACCGCAAGACCCATCGCTCGGTCCAGGCCGCCGAGCTGGCCGGCGCAGTGGCCGAAGAGCTTCGGACCTTGCCCTTCAACCGACCCTCCGCGTTGAGCCCGGGCGGCCTGTATCTGGAGGATTTCGCTCGGGACGGCGGATGGCGTCCGGACAACGCGCGTTTCCGCAACTTCCCGCGCACCGAGATCCCCGAGCCCTACTCGTTGGTCTCGGAGGATGGCGAGGAGCGGGGCATCTTGGTGGTGGGCGACACACCCTTCACCTATGCGGACATCCGGGTGACCGTCTACTGGATGGAGCCCGTCAACCATCAGATGGTGCAGCGTCACGTGACGATTCACACCGCCAGGACCGGCAACCGATGAACATGACCCGACGGAACCCCGGCTTCACGCTGATCGAACTGCTGGTGGCCGCGGCCTTGTTCACGGCCGTTTCCGCCATGGCCGCCTACTGGATCATGATCGGCCTGCGAGCCCAGGAGTTTGATCGCAACGTCCGAGAGGCCCAGGTGGTGGCTCGGGACGTCCTGAACCGCCTGGTGGACGAGATGCGCACGGCCACCACGCTGCCCCTGACCTCCCTGGGAACCAGTCAGGTTCCTTCGGGGATTTTGTACCCGGACGTGTACGGCACGGTGGACCGGGGTTCTCTCTTCCAGGACCCGATCTTCATGCTCGGAGTGACTCCGGAAGACGGGCATTTCGCCGACAACCTGGTGATCTTCACCCGGCCCGCCACTGCCACTGCCGGCGGGAGCTTCGACCCGGCCGACCTGAACAAGTACGCCTACGTCCAGTGGATGGTTCCCCCCAGTCCCGCCGACGCCCGCACTCCCTGGAACCGGGTCTACCGCCGGATCAAGGATGTCGGCACCACCAGTCCCGGCCACTCCTTCGACACGGGTCACTGGCTGGTGCGGCCAGCCTACTTCCCGGTGGTGCGCGTGACCTATGACGAGGACCTGGTGGTGGGTCGGCTCAACGGGCCCGACGACATCCTGGAGTTCCGGGTTCAACACCCGGTCTACTACGATCCATTGACGGGCGCGCCGGGCAAGGAGGTCACCCTGACCGAGTGTCGGGCGCACTCGCACCTGACCTACGACCGCAATCTCTTCAACGTCACGGTCCGGGCCATCACCTTCCGCAGGGGCGACAACAACCGGATGAGCAACCCCAAGAAGAGCGAGACGACTCTTCGTTCGCAGGTCCGGATCCAGTCTGGAGTCTAGGAGGACAATCCGAAGATGAGAGTGGGAACCTGCCGCCGCAACCGTCGAGGCGTCGCTCTGGTCTTCGCCTTGTTCACGATCGGCCTCCTGATCACCATGAGTGCGACGGTGGTCGGCCTGGCGATCCGTCATGGCCGAACCGGGCTGTCCTCCTCCAACGCCGAGGCGGCCCTCCATGCCGCCAACTGGGGCGTCGAGGCCGCGCTCAACTACATGGGCATGAGCGTGAACACCAATGGAGCCATGCACTGGGCGGTCTCGGAACGCGTCGAGGGTTACGCGGTCGGCTACCGCCTGACCTCGACGACCCCCGGCGAGCGCCGGCAGACCCTGGGGGGGGCGGCTTTGGCCCAGGTCAGGATTCCGGACACGAGGAAGTCGGAAGAGGCGGCCCTGATCCCCTCGGACCGCTCTGCCAACGAGTGCCGCCTGCTGCGCTTCATGTCCCCGGACAACGTGACGCAGCCCTATGATGTCTGGATCGACGATTTGACGCGGGCGCAGGTCGAGGTCATGGTCTCGGAGTACCTGGTCTCAGGCCAGCCCAGTCACTACCTCCTGACCTCCATCGCACGCGTCTTCAGCCCAGAGAACGAGCTCCTGGCCACGCGCGTGGTGGAGGCCCGGGTCCGTGAGCAGACCGCGCTGGACTTCATGCACTTCATCCAGAACGCCCGGGCCTGGGATGCCAACGGGGCCGACCCTGCCAACGTCAATACCCGGAACATCGTGTGGCTCCCCGAGGGCTATCTCGAGGATGGCCGGATGCGCGTCGACGGAGGGGGCAGGGTTCCCGGAACTGCCGGAACGGTGCAGCTCTGGCAGGGGAATGGCGGCATGCGGAATCCTCCCCCCTGGCGGTTTACCGGGGACGTGACCATCGCCGGTTCGGCCGACAGCATCACCAACCGCTTCGACCTGGATTACAGCCTGAACGACATCTTTACGGGGGGCCTCAAGACCCAGGCCCCGGCGCTGGGCCTTCCCCAGCACGACAACTTCATCGAGTATGCCCGCGCCCAGGCCACCACCAGCCTTCCTGGCAAGAGGTCGGTCGCCATCGACATCAACGGAGACCCGGCATCTGCCTTTGCCGCGCGCAATCCCGCCGGAGGAACCGTTCCCGACGTCATGCCCAGGGCAGGCGATGCGCGTCCCTCCTTCGCCAAGATCGTGGTCACCCTGGACGGCGCCAACGTCCGGGTGGACAAGGTGAACCCGGCTCGACCCAGGGACACCCAGAACCTGTACAGCGGCGCGGCCAGCGACATTGCCAACGGGATCATCTCGGTGCGAGGTGGAAACGTCGAGGTCCAGTCGACCTACAACGGCAATGAGCCCAAGCCTTTCACCGGAAACCTGACCATCGTGGCCTCCGACAACACGGGGCGGGCCCAACCCAACACCGGGACCAAGAGCTATCCCCAGAACAACGGGACCATCTACTCGGATGCGGCTCGGGCCTACTTCACCGAAAATCCGCACCTGACCCCTCCCTATACCGAGCGCGAGGTCTACGGAGCCTCGGGCTCTTCCAGCCGCCTGGTCTGGCCCAGCCCCCCGGCCCGGATTGAGCGCGAAGGAAACATCTACGTCACCAGCGACATCAAGTATGGCTCGGCCTCCAAGCCGCCGGGATTGGGCTTGATCAGCGAGAACTTCGTCCTGCTCAACGACAAGAATCCTTCAGGAAACCGCAATGGCTACGACGAACTGCGTCTGGACGCGGTGTTGATGAGCCTGGACCACTCGGTCCAGTTCGACTGGGACAACATGGCTGGGAACCCCTACCATGACAAGCTCATGGAGAGGAAACCGGACAGGACCTTTACGCTGAACGGAGCCATCGTCAGCGGATTCCTGGACGTCGAGGGAGACGTCCTGGGCCGAGGTTACTACACCCAGAACTTCACTCACGACAAGAACCTGCGTTTCCAACTGCCCCCGCACTTCCCGCGTTGGGACCGGGCCTCGGTCGGCACCGGCGGGGTCATCTGGAATTGGGTGATCATGAACTTCGTCGACCAGGGAACCCTCAACCGCTTCACACGCAACTGAGCCATGACGGTCCGGAGACGGGCCCTGCTCCGGCAACAGCCGGCCGCAGGGCCCCTCTCTTTTTCAGGCCGGGAGGGTCCCCGGGGGGCAGGTCAGGAAGTCCGCCAGCCGTTCGGGGGCCAGGTTGCCGCCGCTGAGGAGTATGCAGACCTTTCGGCCGGCCAGCCTCGGAGCGGCGGTCCAGGGGCGAAGATGCGCCACCCCGACCGCCCCTCCGGGCTCGACCATCAGTTTTGCAGAATCAGCCAGCCAGCGGACCGCCTGGACGATCTCAGCCTCTCCGACCAGCTCGATTCCCGACACCAGGGCCTGGATGTGGGCGAAGGGCAGGTTCCCCGGGCGGGTGGAGGTCAGGGCATCGCAGACGGTGTGGACCTCGGGGATCGACACGGGGCGTCCGGCCTGAAGGGAGCGCCAGGTGGAGTCATTGCCTTCCGGCTGCACTCCGACGACCTCGATCTGCGGTCGGAGGGCCTTGATGGCCGCCGCCACGCCGGCCAGAAGACCCCCGGTGCTGACCGGAACCAGGACCACCTCGACGTCCGGCAGGTCCTGCAGGATTTCCAGCCCCACCGTGCCATGGCCGCACAGCACCGAGCGGTCCTCCAGGTGGTCGATGGCCACCAGCCCCTCCTGCGCGGAGAGTCTCTTCAGGGTCTCGAAGCGGGCCTCGAAGCGATCTTCACACAGGACCACCCGGGCCCCCATTTCCCGGGTGCGCTCGACCTTGTAGGCCTGGGTCTTCTTCATCATCACCACCGTGGTGGGGATGCCCAGGACCCCACCTGCCCAGGCGAAGGCGGCGGCAAAGTTGCCCGAGGAGGACAGTGCGGCGCCTCGGGCCCGCTCCGCGGGCGACAGGCGGGCCAGGACCGTGAAGGCGGCGCGCAGCTTGTAGCTGCCCGTCCGCTGAAGGTTTTCGCACTTGGCATACAGGCTGCCTCCACCTGCAAGCTCCTCTACCAGGGGGAGCAGGGGCGTTCGGCGCACCTGGGGCGGAAGCCCCGCCGCGGCCGCGCGGATCTCGTCCAGGCGGAGAAGGTCGTGGCTCATGGGGGGCGCTTCGGAAGACGGTTTCTCGGGTCCTGTCGGGGCGCTCCGCGGAGGTCGCCTGCTGCCTTTCCGGGCCGCCCGCCGGGGAGGACCGGGAGGTTCCTCCTTGCGTTTCCTGGACCTGACGCTCGGAGTCACCGAGGTGGTGTAAGGTGATCGGGTCATCCCGCCGCGAGGTCGACCGCCCGATGAACCTGAAGTACCTGCATTGCGCCGATCTGCACCTGGACAGCCCCTTCCAGGGTTTCCAGAAACTGGAGCCGTGGCTGGCCGAACGCTGCCGTCGGGCTGCCCGCCAGGCCTGGCAGAACCTGCTGGATCTGGCCGAGACCGAGCAGGTCGACTTCCTCCTGGTGGCAGGGGATGTCTACGACGGTGCAGAGCGCCGCCTGCAGGCCCAACTGGTCTTCCAGGAGGGCCTGCAGCGCCTGGCTGCCCGGGGCATCCACTCCTACGTGGTGCACGGGAACCATGACCCGCTGGATGGTCGCCTGGGGACCCTGCGGTTTCCCGAAGAGGTCACCATCTTCCCCGGTGGATCGGTGTCCTCCGCCGTGTATCGCCGGGACGGCCAGGCCCTGGCCCGCATCCACGGGATCAGCTACCCCACCAGGAACCCGCCCCCGGATCTTGGTTCGGGATTCCTGCGCCGCGGCGACGAGCCTTGGCAGATCGGCCTGTTCCACTGCACAGTCGGCTCGCATGGGGATCACGAATCTTACGCCCCCAGGACCCTGGCCGAGTTGGCCGCATCCGACCTGGACTACTGGGCCCTGGGCCACATCCATCTGCCCGGGGTCCTGCAGGACCGCAATCCCACGGTGGTCTACCCGGGCTGCCTGCAGGGGCGGCACGCGCGCGAGTGCGGCCCCCGGGGCTGCTACCTGGTGGACGTCCGTGAGGGGGCCATCGAGCGCCTGGATTTCGTCGAGTTGGACGACCTGCGATGGGTCGCGGCCGAGGTGGACCTGGCCGGCGTCGAGAGCATGGACGAGGTCCGCGACCGGGCCAACGCGGCCTGCGAGGCCCTGAGGGGCGGGGCCCAGGGGCGGCCGTTGCTGGTCCGTCTGCGACTGGCGGGTCGCACGGCCTTGTGTCGGGAAATCCGCCAAGGAGGGGAGGACCTGGCCGAATTCCTCCGGGAGCGCCACGGCGAGGGTTCCGACTTCGTCTGGGTGGAGCGCCTGGACCTGGCGGTTCGGCCCGCCCTGGACCTGGAGGGGCGGGCCCTGGACCCCGGCCTGGTCGGCGAGGTGCTCCGCCAGCACGCCGGCTTCACCGAGCAGGAGGCCCGGGCTGCGCTGGCCGACCTGTGGGAGCGGCCGATGGCCCGCCGGGTCCTGCCGGAACTCAAGCCGGCCTGGTTGCGGGATTGTCTGGACGAGGCCCTGGTCCTGGCGGCCGAGAGCCTGGAGGAGGACTGAGCATGCGGATCGAGACCCTGCGGGCAGACCGCTTCGGGCGCTTCCACGACTTCCGACCGGAGCCCTTCGCCGGCGGCATGACCGTGATCTTCGGCCAGAACGAGGCCGGCAAGAGCACGCTGCTGGCCTTCGTCCGCGCCATCCTCTTCGGTTTTCCCGCGCCCCGCAGCAAGGAGAATCGCTATCACCCCTGGTGCGGGGGCGAGGTTCAGGGCTCCCTGGACGTGCGCGCCGGCGACGGCTCCCTGTACCGGATTGTCCGGACCGCCGGGCCCAAGGGAGGCCCGGTGCAGGTCTTCAAGGAAGGGCGACTGATGGGGTCCAAGGAGGCCCTGGAGGCCCTGCTGGGACCGGTGGGACCGGACGTCTTCCGCAAGGTCTTCGCTTTCAGCCTGTTGGAACTGCAGGATCTGGGGACCCTTCAGGAAGGTGAGGTTCGGGAGGCCCTGTACGGGGCCGGCTCTGGGGGCATCCGCGTGGCCGCCGTCGAGAAGGCACTGCTGGAGGCCGCCCAGGGCCTCTTCAAGAGCGGTGGCAACGCCAAGGCCCCGCTCAACCTGCTGTTGCGCGAGATCGACCAGCAGGAGAAGAGGCTGGAAGAGCGACGTCGCCTGCCGGAGCACTACACCCGATCGATGGCGCGGGTCGAGGAACTCGAAGTGCGCCTGGCCGACCTGGCCCGCCAGGAGGAACTCCACCTGACCGCCCGGGATCGGTTGCGAGCCCTGCTGCGAGCCTGGCCGATTCACCGGAAGGCCTTGGACCTCCGCGCCGAGATCGGCGATCTTCCCAGGATCGAGGACTTCCCCACCGACGGGGTGACCCGGCTGGAGGCCCTGGAGGGTCGCCAGGCCGAACTGGAGCGGGGGCTGATCAAGACCCGCCGCGACCTGGAAGACCTGCGAGAGCGCTTGGGACTGTGCCTGGCGGACCCCCGGATCCTGGCCGTGGCCGAGCCCATCGCACGCCTGCACGCCGGGCGCGAGCGCTGGGAGGAGCGGCTGCACCGACTGCCAGCCCTGGAGGAGCGCGTGCGTTGGGAACAGGAGAACCTGGCCCGGGAGATGCGCAGCCTGGGCAGCGCGTGGGATGAACACCGGGTGCGGGCCCAGGACCTCTCGGTCGGTCTGCGCGAGAACCTGCAGCGCGGCCGCAGTCGGCTGCTGGAGGCCGAGGCTGCCCATCGCCAGATGGCCGTGCGCCTGCAAGAGGCCGACGATTCGCTGCAGGGGCACGTCGAGCGCGAAGCCTCCAGCCGCGAGGCCCTGATCCGCGGCGATTCGGGCGACCCGCGCCTGGCCGGGCTGGATCCGGCCCTTCTGGCCGCCACCTTGGAGGCCTGCCGGCGGGCGCAGGACGACGCCGAGGGGCTGGCCCGGGTCGAGGAGGAGGCCCGCGTCGCCTGTGCCGACCTGCCCGAGGGAGGGCTGGCGGCCGTGCGGCCACGCTCCGAGGAGATCCGCGACTGGGGTTGCCGACTGCAGGAACTGCATGCGCAAGTCCAGGCTGCGGAACAGAAGGCCGCGCTGGCCCGCGAAGCCAGAGAAGAGGCTTGCCCGCGGGTGACCCAGGACGAGGCGGCCCTGGAGGCCCTGCCTCCTCCCTGGTTCTCGGAGGAAGAGGCCCGGGCCCGCACGGAGGTCCTGCGACGAGCCCGCCAGCTCCAGGATCGACAGCGACAACTGGAATCGGCCCGGCAGGCGGCGGCCACCAGGGTCCAGGATCTGGGCCGGACAGCCGGCTCCCTGCCGGCTTCCCTGCCCGTCCTCGTCGCCCTGGCGGCCTTGTCCCTGGCCGGCTACCTGGGCTGGCAGCAGCAGTCGGTGCTGGCCGGGGTGTGCCTGGTGCTGGGCCTGGCGCTGGCCGGGGGGCTCGGGAACCTGGTCCGCGGCCAGGCTGCGGTCGGCTCGGATCTGGAGTCCGCCCGCGCCGACCTGACGCGCCTGGAGTCCGAATTGGAGAAGGTCCGCCAGGAGGGGCCTGGTGCGCTGGCGGGCCAGGAACTGGAGGAGGCTGAAGCGCAACTTGCGGACGACGCCGAACGGCGCTCTCGTTGGCAGGCCACCCACCAGACCCTGTCCCGTGCCCGGGCTGACCTGGAGCTTCTTCAGCACAAGGCAGGTCGGGCCTCGGAGGCTGCCGACAAGGCTCGCTTGACCTGGCAGGAGGGGTGCGGGGCCTGGGAAGCCTGGTGCCGCGAGCGGCGGCTGCCCGTCGGAAGCCCCGAGGCGCAGATGGATTTTCTCTCCCGCCTGGACGTGGCCTCCCGGGCCCGGCGCCAGGTCGAGGCGGCCGGGGAGCGGCTGGCCCGGGTCCACGAGTCCCTGGAGCGGGGTCGGTCCCGCCTGGCGGCTCCCCTGGCTGAGATGGGCAGGGCTCTTCCCAAAGCCGGTCCGGACCTGCTCGACTTCCTGGTGCGACTGGCCGCCGAGTCCGAGCAGGCCCGGCGTTTCGCGGGCGACGTCCAGGACCGCAAGCTGCGCCACGATCAGGCCGTGCAGGCCCTGGAGGAAGCCCGGGACAAGAGGCTGAAGGCCGCCGAAGAGTGCGAGCAGGCCCGGGAGGCCCTGAAACAGGCCCGCCAGGTCTGGACGCAAACGGTGGAGGCAGCCGGCCTGGATCCCGAGCTGACGCCGGACACCGCCCTGGACGTCTTCGGGCGCCTGGGCAACCTGCAGCGCGGCTTGTGCGGCCTGGAGCAGTTGCGCCTGGAGCTGCAGGCCCTGCGCCAGGAGCAGGAGGCCCTGTTGGAGCTGGCCCGTGAGACGGCCCGGCAGGTGGGTCTGGGGCCGTGCGACCAGGCTGGCTGGGTGGCCTTGGTGGACACCCTGGTGGCGGCTCGGGAGGAAGCCCTGACCAACCGGGCCCGGCGCCAGGAGATGGAACGGAGCCTGCATGAGGCCGAGGAGGCTCCCACCCGGCTGCAACTGGAGCTGGCCCAGGTGCGCGAACGGCGGGCCGAGCTGCTGAAGGCGGGCGGTGCCTCGGGGGCCGAGGANNGGGTTGAGTTGGGCCGCCTGCGCGACGAGCTGCGCCAGCAGGAGAGGGCGCGGGAGGCCCTGGGGGTGGAGCCGCGGGATTTGGAGGGCTCTTCTCCGACCGACCTGGAGGCGCAGGAACGCGAGCAGGTCTCCCGCCTCGACGAGTTGCAGGGCCAGCGGGTCCAGGTGGCTGAGGAGCGCACGCGCCTGCAGGTCGAGATCGAGCAGATGGTGAGGGCCGAGGAGTCCAGCAGCCTGGCTCAGACCCTGGAGGTCTCCCGGTCTCGGGCTCGCCAGCTCGCTCGGAGTTGGGCCGTCAAGACCCTGGCCTGGCGCCTGGTGGGCCGGGCTCGCCAGACCTTTGAGCGCGAGCGGCAGCCCTTCGTGCTGCAGCGGGCCGCCGAGCACTTCGCGCGCCTGACCGCCGGGAACTACGTCCGGGTCTACCACCCCCTGGAGGAGGAGTCCCAGTTGAGGGTGGAGACGGCTGAAGGCATCAGCCGTCTGCCCGAAGCCCTCAGCCGGGGCACGGCCGAACAGCTCTACCTGGCCTTGCGCCTGGGCTTCGTCGAGGACTTCTCGCGTGAGCGCGATCCCCTGCCCCTGCTCATGGACGACATCTTCGTGAACTTCGACGGGCCGAGGGCCAGCCGGGCCCTGGAGGTGCTGGGGGAGATGGCCAGGCACCACCAGGTCCTGGTCTTCACCTGCCACGCCGAGACCGTCCAGCGGGCTCGCCGCGCCTGTCCCCATGTCCAGGTCATCGATCTGCACGAGGAGGTCGCGCAGGCCGGCTGGCCCTCGGATGATCGGGGCACTCCGCTCGCGGAGGTCGCTTCGTCAACCGCCTCGGGCACGGGAGCCTTTCCCAAGGCAAGCGTCTCCGGGGGGCGTCCGAGACCAGGGGACAGAGCCCCCTCTCCGCTCCAGGACCAAGGTCAGACGACTGCGGGACCTCATTCCACGTAGAGCTTCTTCACGTAGGGACTGGTCGAGGCCCGCAGCAGGGCACCGTAGTCGGGGTTGAAGTGCAGCGCATCGCCCACGCGGTATTCCGGGGCCAGGGACAGATCCACCAGCAGGTGGTCGGAGCTCGCGCCCAGGATCCGGACTCTGGTGTCGTGGGGGGTCAGGCCCTCGGCCACGACGTCCTGCCGACCGACGGCCAGGATCCCGCGGAGCTGGGGGCCGTGGTCTTCGAAGGTGACCTTCTCGCCGAAGGCATTGGCGCCCGAGGCCCCGATCGGCTTGGAGGGCTTGCACTGCAGCTCGATGAGCTCGGCCGAAAGCGTGAAGGCATCTCCGTGGAGGCCCTCCATCAGGCAGCAGGTCGCGGTGTCGTTGCCCAGCATGAGGGCCTCGCCCAGCCGGAGGTTGGTGATGCCCGCCGGGGCCCGACCTTCGCGCACCATGCCGATGGTGCTGGAGTTGCCGCCCGAGACCATGGGCAGGGCGATTCCGTAGCGTTTCCGGATCTCGTCGGCCAGGGCCACCAGGCCTCCCAGGTTCTCCTGGTCCGGGAGGATGGCACCATAGCAGGTCAGGTTGACGCCGATGCCGTGCAGCTCCAGGTGGGGGTGGGCCAGGACCTCCTCGACGGTCAGGTGGATCTGCTCGCGGTCCTGGAAGAAGATCCCTTCGCGCAGGTCGCCCATGTCGATCATCAGCACCACCTTGTGGCGGACGCCCTGGCGCTGGGCCGCCGCGGCCAGGCAGCGCAGGGTGTGGATCTCGCTCTGCAGGCTGATCTCGGCGCAGGCCACCACGGCCTCGACCTCGCTGGGCATGGACAGGCGCATCAGCATGCGGGGTTTGGTGGTCCGCATGGACTGCAGGTTGCGGACGCGCGCGTCGGCCAGGATCGCGACCGGACTGTCCTCGAGGAGGGCCACGATGCGCGGATCGGCGCACACCACCTTGGTGACGGCGGCCATCTCGATGCCGTGCTTCCGGCAGATCCCCTGCAGCACGTCCAGGTTGTGGCGAAGCTTGCCGAGATCGGCGGTCAGTCGGGGATAGGACACTTCGGCCTCCCTTCGGTCGGTTCCAGGCCCAGGCTCTGCTGCATCAGGCGGAGCGCGGCCCGGGGATGGCGCTTGGAGAGGACTCCCAGCGCAGCCATGGTGTAGTGATCGTCAAAACGCAGGTCCAACGCGCCTGGGTTGGGGAAGAGCATCTCACCGGTCTTGTTGCAGTCGGCCAGCTCGCGCAGCAGGAGCTCTCGGTGGGGCAATCGCGTCAGGGCACCACCGGTCCCGACCAGGGTCCGCACGGCCGTCAGGTCCTTGCCCTCGGCCAGGGTCTGGCGGCCCTGGGGCGAGAAGAGGTGGCGCAGCCTGCCGGCGTGGCGCTGCAGGGCCAGGATCCCCGCCTCCCGGCAGAGCCGCTCGGTCAGGCGGACCTGCTCGGGGGTCCTGGGGATCGGCTCATAGCGGGCCAGGCAGTCGTCCAGGTCCAGATCCATCTCACGGGCCAGGTTTTCCCGCCCAAGCCGGTCCACCAGGTTGGGGGCGTTGACGTACAGTCCCAGGTCACCCTCCACGGTCCTCTTGGCGAAGGGTTCGGGAGCCGTCGAGATCCGCGAGATCTCCTCAGAACCCTGGCTCACCGAGTGGACGTCGGTGGTGGCCCCTCCGATGTCCACCACGACCAGGTCCCCGATCTCTTCGTACAGGAGCCGGGAAGCCTCCATGACCGCTCCTGGGGTGGGCAGGATGTGTCCCGTCACCAGCTCGCGCAGGTGTTCCATCCCAGGAGCGTGGACGATGTGCTCTTCGAAGACGGCGTGGATGACCCGACGGGTGGGTTCGATCCGGAGCTCATCCAGGCGCGGGTAGACGTTCTCGACCAGGTGGCATGGGACTCCGGTCCCGTCGAAGAGGCGCCGGATGGCCTCCTGGTTCTGGACGTTGCCGGCGTAGATCACCGGGGAGTCCAGTCCCAATGAGGCGATCTGACGGGCGTTGAAGAGGGCCGTCTGGCGCTCGCCGTGGTCGGTTCCTCCGGCCAGCAGGATCAGATTGGGCCGCAGGGCCCGGAGCTCGTCGAGGTCGGTCTCCTCCAGGCGGCCGGCGGTGGCCATCCGCACCAGGGCTCCCGCGCCCAGGGCGGCCGCTTCGGCGGCTCGGACGGTCATGTCGTAGACCAGCCCGTGGACGCTCATCTTCAGGCCGCCTGCCGCGCTGCTGGTGGCCAGGATCTCGTCCCAGGTCACGTCCTGGGCGCCGAGGCGGGTGCGCAGGTCTTCGATGGCCGCCTGGAGCCCGACCCGGACGTCGCCTTCCAGGACGCTGGTGGGGGCCATGCCCTGCCCCAGGAAGCGGGGGGTCGTCTCGAGATCGGTGAAGGCGCTCACCACGGTGGTGGTCGAGCCGATCTCGGCGATGAGGACCTCGACGTGCATGGGACCTCCCGGAAACAGGGGAGCGCCGCGACCGGAAGACTCCGGCCGCGGCGCGGGGATCAACCGGCCAGTTCCTGGCGGCGCTGGACCAGGAAGGTGGCCACGTGGTTGCCGTGGGTCCCGCGGCCGAATCCCTCGTCGGCGCCGGCCTGGCGGGCCAGATCCGGGGCCACCTGGGTCCCG
>DCTU01000458.1 GCA_002329445.1 bacterium UBP9_UBA1432 | reverse complement strand
CCCAGATCGCCGTTCTCGTCAGCCCACTCATCCCAGATGGGAACACCGTGCTGATGCAGATAGGCGACGTTGGTGTCCCCTTTGAGGAACCACAACAACTCGTGAACGACCGACTTGAAGAAAAGCTTCTTGGTGGTGACCGCCGGGAAGCCCTGCTCCAGGTCGAAACGCATCTGGTGACCGAAGAGGCTCAAGGTTCCCGTGCCGGTGCGGTCCCCCCGCGGCCTGCCATGCCGTCGCACCAGGGAGACCAGGTCCAGGTACTGCTGCATGGGTTCTCCCGTTCGCCGCCCGGGTTACAGGGCCTGCCATCCCACCCACAAGGCCAGGCCAGCCCCCAAGGCGATCCGGTACCAGGCGAAGGGGACGAGGCTTCCGCCCTGCAGGTGGCGTCGCAGCAGACCCAGGGCCAGGGTCCCACTGAGGGCGGCGGCCGCCACCCCCGCAGCCAGGGGCCCGATGAGCTCGGGAGTCGGCAGTTCAAACCCTCTCAGGGCCTTGAGCAGGGTGGCTCCGCCCAGCACCGGGAAGGCGAACAGGAAGGAAAGCCGGGCGGCCTCGGGCCGGGGAAGGCCCAGGGCCCGGGCCGCAGTCAAGGTCGCCCCGGAGCGGGAGACCCCGGGCACCGTGGCCAGGGCCTGAGCCAGACCGACCAGGAAGGCCTCGCGCAGCCCGCATGTGAAAAGCTCGCGGTGGCGCGGGCTGCGCCGGTCCACCACGGCCATCAGGACACCGAAGCCCGCCAGGGTGAGAGCCAACAGGGGAACCCCGTGCAACAGGTCCTCGACCCGCGTTTCCAGGGCCAGGCCGACCAGAGCCGCGGGAAGGGAGCCGAAGAGCGCCAGAAGCGTCAGGCGCTCCAGGGGATCCTGGGGTCGGATCCGCCCTCGCAGCAGCCCGGCCAGCATGCGGACAAAGGCTCGAGCCTCCTCGGGCATCGCCACCAGCAAGGCCACCAGGGTTCCGCCGTGAAGGGCCACGTCGAAGGACTTGCCGAAGTACTGACCCCCTCCCAAGGTGGGCAGCAGGACCAGGTGAGCCGAGGAGGAGACCGGCAGGAACTCGGTCAGTCCCTGGACGATCCCCAGCAGGACGGCCTGGACGAAGAGGGGGAGTTCGCTCATCGCGGTCGCGTTCCACGAGCGGAAGCCGGGTCCCTCTCGCTCCGGTCTCATTGGTTACAAATGGGAAACACCTACCGCTTTGACAAGCCAGGGCACCCCGAGTATCCTGGGTCGAACCTTGGAGGCGAGCCACCCCTCGCTGCAGACACCAGGCCGAACCGGCCGGGTGGGCTGCCGGGTCAGGCTCCCCGCTCGTTGGAGGAACCAAGTTGTCGGCCGAACCAGCCACGAACCCTTCTGCCCTGCACCGCCCCCCCTCTCCGCTCTATCGTGAGCTGCAGCGCAAGTCTCGAATCCACCAGGGCCTGGGCGGAATCATGGAGATCGACTTCGGCACGGGGCTCTTCGGCATCGAGTTTCCCGCCGGGGGCGAGCAGAACCTGGAGACCGAACTGGTCAAGACCAGCCGCCGCTTCCCCCTGGCCGGAGTCGAGAAGTTCCAGCTCTCGGAAACCAGCGCGGCCGAAACGGGGCGCAAGGTCTTCTACTTCGACGCTTCAGGGAGCTTTGCCCGAGGCTCGGGGGATCTGACCTTCATGCAGACGGTGACGGGCCGCAAGCGAATCAACACCGTCAAGATCCGCCTCGAAGTCGAGTAGCCGGCCCGCCGTCACGGCCCCGCCGTCGTCTGCTTGAGATAGCGGGAGGCGTAACGTCCCAGGCCGTCCGCCAGGGCCTCTGCCAGTTGCTGGCGATACTCCGGCGTCCCCAGAAGACGCGCCTCCTCAGAGTTGCTCAGGAAGGCGGTCTCCACCAGCACCGCAGGCATCCTGGAGTGAGCCAGGACGTAGAAGCGATCCTTCTGGATCCCCCGATCCGGCCGCCCCGCGGCAGCCACCAACGTCGGGTGCAGCTCCTCGGCCAACAGGGAGTCGCTGCCTTTGAACGTGTGCAGGGACGTCCCCTTGACGGCCGAGTTCACCGACGCGTTGCAGTGGACGCTGACGAAGACGTCCGCTGCCAGGTCATTGGCGATCTGCACTCGGGCTCCCAGCTCCTCCCGCGCGCTGGAACCCGCCCACGAGACATCGCGATCATCGTCCCGCGTCATCACCACGTTCCATCCCCGGGTCCGCAGGATTCTGGCCAGGCGCAGGCAGAGGTCCAGCGTCACCTCCTTCTCGGTGAGGCCCAGGGCGCGGTTGACGGCTCCCGGGTCCGATCCGCCGTGCCCGGGATCCAGGCACACCACCCCCCCGGACGCCGGGAAGGACGTCGTCCCGTAGCCTTTCAGCATGGCCATGGTGGGCTCGATGGTGTCGTGGCGGATCTCCAGGACCAGGCTATGAGGCGTCTCGCCGGCGGTCAGACGGGTCTGGGCCGCCTTCTCCAGGTCCACCACGACCCTCGTGATGGGCGCGGGTTCGGTCTGGAACTGAGAAATCCGAACCGAGCGCAGATGACCATCCTGCACCTGGAACTCCTGCTTGGGACCGACCAGGATGGCCTGGGGGAGGTCCAGGAAGAAGCGGTTGTCCGGAGGCAGAAGGCGGCTCCACTCATACTGGACGGGTCCGCTGAACTGCAAGACCACCCGTTGACCGGAAGCCATGGGCTCGACCCGGGCGGCGGTGACCTTCTGCACGGGGAAGTCCCGGGCCGGGGCGGAGATTCCCTGCATGGCCAGCTCGAAGGCGATCTCCCGAGAGGGCCCCGGACGGGGAGCGACGATCGTCAGACCCGGGACGGAGGGAATGACCACCCGGGTGATGGCCGGCCCCAACTGGAACTGGCCCAGGCGGATGTCCCCCAACTCGGGATGGGTCACCCGCAAAGCCGGGGTATCCAGCACGCCCCCCGCCAGGTCGATCACGTAGCGATCCGGCCGACGCAGGCTGAAGGTCTTGAAGGTCAGGGGGGCCGAGCTGCGGATCACCAGCTTCGGACGTCGGGCGTCCCCCTCCAGCCGGATGCTCTCGATCAGCGGCTCGACCCAACCGGTCTTTCCGTCGGCAGCCAGGGTCAGCCGGACGGCCAGGAGATCCTCCAGGCAGGACAACGGGACGTGGGGCGCACCGTCCACCAGTCGAGCGGGGACCTCCAGACGCCTTCCGCCCACGTCCGGAGGCAACTCCTCCTGGCCCAGGTCCAGCTCCACCTTCAGGTCTCCCCGGCGGACCAGCAGGTGGCCCTCCTGCCAGGCCCATTCCGCCCCGAAGAGGGATGCCAGGCGGGGAAGGCCCGGATCCGTGGCAGCCACCAGGAACTCGTCCTCCACCCCCGTGGCGCGTGTCTTGAGCAGAACCGTGGTCCCCAGGGCCTTCAAGTTGAGCGGACGGGCCTCCCCGACCACCACGACCGGCAGGTCGCCGACTGCGCCCTGGGGCTCCGCAGCCTCCCGGGCGGCAACCGGCAAGGCGGACAGAAGGCCAAACAGGAGCGCCATCCAGGCGGACCAGAATCTCCTCATGGCTGCCTCCTTCTGCCTGCGCAACTCGAGCACCGTGCAGGGTATGAATGCCAAACCTGCGTCAAGGTTCCGGGTCTCCTCCGACCGGGGCCGACTGGAAAAGCTCGTGCAGCCCGACCAGGGTCACGCCGGCCTCCCGCAGACGCGGCAAGCCGACCCGCAGGGCTTGCAGGGTGGCCGGACGGGGATGGGCCAGGGCCACGGCAGTTCCGTGCCGCAGGGCCAGATCGCCCAGCCGGTCGATCTCCAGCAGGATCCGGTCGACGTCATCCTCGTGGTCCAGGAACAGGTCCCGGCTTCGCGTCCTCAAGCCCATGGCTTGAGCCTCCTGGGCCAGGATCGTGGTCGAAGTGGTCCGGCTGTCCAGGACGAAGACCCCCTGCCGAGCGGCTTCCTGCAGCACCGCACGCACCACTCGAGGATCGGTGGTCCCGTGGGACCCCTGGTGATTGTTGACCCCGCACACGCCTGGAACGGCCAGGAAGTTCTCGCGGACCCTGCCAGCCAGTTCTTCGTTTCCCATATCTTCCCGCAGGGCTCCCGGGCCCGGATCGGCCCCTCCCGAAGACTCCATCGGCATGTGAAGCAGGACGCTCCGCCCCCTGCCGGCGGCCTCCCTGGCCAGCCTCCGGGAGTCCGGCAGGTGAGGCAGCACCGCCAGGGTCAGCGGCGCTTCCAGTTCCAGGAACCCCCGCTCCCGCTCGTAGTCCTGTCCGCAATCGTCGATCACGATCGACGCCAGCGCACGCGGCGCAGCGCCCCCCCCGCCTGCAGACGCGCTGTCGGGGGAAGAGTCGGGCGAAGGCTGCTCTTCCGATCGTTCCGGAGCGGCCTCCGGCAGAGGTTCGGGATCCGGCGAGGCCTCTTCGAATCCATCCGACGAGAGGCTCGAAGGTCGCGGAATCGGGGATCCCGGGGACAGAGCCCCGGCCTCCTGGCGCAGGGCGCCCGCCCACCCCAGATAGAACGCCAGCCCCCCCAGCAGGACCATCATGGCCAGGGCCAGACCGACCCGCCCCTCCCGGGCAGACGAATCCGAAGAGCCCCTACGTCGGGGCGAGCAGCGAGGAGAGCGAGAATTCGACACTTCAGGTTTGACGAAAATTCGTCGAAGCTTGAGGAACTTCCTTCGCCGCAGCCCTTGCCCGCAGACTTCCGGATGCTGGACGGGGCGATCCGAAAGCCTCCGGAATCGAGGTCATCTCGTGACGGGGACGTCCTCGGGAGATTTCGGAAGACCTCCCTAAAGGGGAACCTCAAGGACGAAACGAAGCGGGAGGGAGCAAATCATCCTGGAAGGCTGCCCGGCCGCGTGGACCGCGTCAGGTCCATCGGGCCCGAGCAGGCCGCTTGAGGTCTTGATGGATACCAACCCGACCGAGGAAAACCTGGAAGTCACCAGCGAAGAGGCGGGCCACGGCGTCTACCGCATCCGGGTGCGCGGAAACCTGGAACTGGCCACCTCTGAAGTCCTGCGCAACCACCTGGCCGAGGTCCTTCGAGCCGGACACAAGCACCTGATGATGGACCTCAACGAAGTCGGTTATCTGGATTCCAGCGGGCTGGCCGTGCTGCTTGGCACCCTGCGGCGGGTCCGCGAGAACCAGGGGTCCTTGCGACTGGTCTGCAACGTCCGCCCCGTCCTGCGGGTCTTGGGCCTGACGGGACTGGACCGGCTTCTGGCCATCCACCCCAACGAAGAGTCGGCCTTGAGGGATCTTCCCAGGAACGACTGAACCCTGTGCCCGGCACGGGCCTGGCGCCGACCCGGGGCTCAGATCTCCGAGAGCAGCTTCACCATCGGCATGAACGATGCCAGGGTGATGAAGCCGACGACCACGCCCATCCCCATGAGGATGAGCGGCTCGAGGGTCGTGGCCAGCGAGCCCAGGGCCAGGTCGACTTCCTCCTCATACATCACCGAGACGCGGCGCATCATGGTATCCAGGTTTCCCGACTCTTCGCCGGCCCGGATCATCTGCAGAACCATCTCGGGGAAGGCTCCGGAAGACTGCAGGGATTCGTAGACTCCACCCCCGGCGACCATGGCTTTGCGGGCTTGGCCCATGCGCCAGGCCACCACCTCGTTGCCCGCCACCTTCTCGACCACCGCCAGGGAAGGCCCCAACGAGACTCCGGACTCCAACAACGTGGAGAGGGTGAACAGGACCCGGGCCACCGTGGATTTCTCGATCAGTCCGCCGACGATCGGCGTCGCCAGCACGACCGAGTGAACGCGGTAGCGGAACTCCTGCGAGCGCGAGAGAGTCCGCCAGACCAGGATGCCGGCCACCGCCAGGGCCAGGACCATCAAGAACGACGGGCCCATGATCCAGGGGTTCCGAATCGAATTGGCCAGGACCAGAACGATCCGGGTCGCCAGCGGGAGTTCGACCCCCAGTGAATGGAAGACGGGCTGCATCAAGGGCAGCACGTAGAAGACGAAGACCGACAAGGTGGCCAGCGCCGTGGCTCCCAGCACCGACGGATAGGCGAAATTGGCGATGAGCTTCTTGCGCAGTCGGACGCTCTTCTCTTGGAGGTCCGCCAACTTGCCCAGGACCGAATCCATCCGACCCGAGACTTCGCCCGACTCGACGATCCGGATGAAGACGTCGTCGAAAGCCCCCGGGTGGCGCCGCATCGAGTGGGAGAACGAGACGCCGGACTCCACCTGCAGCGACATGCTGGAGAAGACGTCCTTGAGGGCGCCACTGGCACCACTGGCGATCAGCCTCAGCGCCCGGGCCAACGGGATTCCGGCCGCCATCATGGTGGCGATCTGCCGGACGGCGATGGCCAGGTCCTCACCCGAGACCCGCCGGTTGCCCAGGTTCCGCAGCTCTTCCGTCGTCTGCCGTTCCTCGAGGGACAGGACGCTGGCATAGTCCTGGCGCAGACGAGTCCGCGCCATCAGCGCCGACGGTGCGTCGATGGTTCCTTCGAGAATCCGTGCGTTCTTGTCCAGGACCCGATAACTGTAGGTAGCCAGTGAGGTCACCTCGCGAGGCGGAATCGCTGCCCCCCTCCGGGTTCCTCATCACGACGGGAGAACCTGCGGTCAAGACAGGCAACCTCCCCCCGGACCCCGAAGTGGCCCCTCTGAGGACGTCTCCTCCACGCCTGGGGGGGTCCCGAATCGAGTATCCGGAACCGGAGTGATCCAGCAACCGAATGCGCGTCCAGAACCCGGCGTCATCCCCAGACCGATGAGCGCAGCCGAAGGCCCCACCGCCTACCTGCTGGTGGGCCTGGGAGGCCTGGGCTTCCAGGCCGTCCGCCGCGCCAGCCAGCTCCTGGCTCGTCGGGGCCCTGGAGGGCACCCGGGTCCCGTTCTGTGCCTGGGCATCGACACCGACCGGACAGTCCTCAAGCACGAAGGGCTGCATGCCTACGAGAGCCTCTTCCTGGAGACCAGCGAGTTTGACTCGGTCATGGCCCGCCCCCAGGACTATCCTCCCGTGAAGGACTGGCTGCCCGGGGATCTGCCGATCATCGACCCGGGCCGAGGGGTGCGCGGCAGCCGCCCCCTGGGAAGGCTGGCCTTCTTCCTGCACCGCCGCGAACTGGAGCGACGCATCGCGGCCACCCTGGCGCGCCTGGGCGGAGCGGATCCGGCCCACCCCGTGGAGCGGGCGCCCGGGAGCCTTCAGGTGCTGATGGTCTCCAGCCTGGGAGGCGGCACGGGCAGCGGGATGCTGTGCGACTTCGCCTACCTGATTCACCGGCTGGTACACTCGGCGACGCTCCCCTGCTCGTTCGCGGCCCTGCTGCTGATGGGGGCCCGCCCTCCGCGGGACGAAGCCGTCGCTGCCAACGTCTTCGCCGGGATGGTCGAGCTCAACCACTGGATGGCCAGGGATTCCCGCTATTTCTACGAGTACAGTTCAGGAGAGCGCTGGGAGACCGACCGCCCTGCCTTCGAACAGGTCTTCCTCCTGGCCGGCAACAACCTGACCGAAGAGACCTCCCTGCCCCCCCTCTTCGACCAGTTGGCGGCTCAGGTCGGCCTGTTGATGTGGGACGACTTCTCCGCGCTGCGCGAAGAGATGAATCGGCGCCACGAGTCCTTCTTCCGCGGCACCGACCTGCGTGGGAATCCCGTGTCCTACTTCAGTTGCGGCTCGGCAACCCTGAGCCTGCCACGGGGTGATCTGAGACTCGCCGCCCACGCCCGGCTGGCGGCGCAGGTGGTGAACCGCTGGCGGACCACGCTGTTCCATGCCGGCAGCGGGACCAGCGGCGATGAAGAGCGGGCTCACGCCGAGAGTTTCCTCAACCACCAGCACCTGCAGACGAACGGCTTCCGCCGGGTGCTCCGGAATGCCCTGGACTCGGCCTTCGAAGGGCGCTTCGACCTGAATCGGCAGACCCGTCGTCTGGCCGAGGAGCTGGCCCGGACGCCCAGGTTCGGGGTGGACCTGGCCCGACAATTCGCCGAACTGGACGAGTCCCTGAGCCGACAGATGGCCTCCGACGCGCCGGACGGCGCAGTCCTCTTCCTCGAGCAACAGACCTCCCGACTCCTCCAGGAGCGCTCCCAGGATCTGGTCCGCGAACTCTCCAGCTTCTTCCGCGCAGGCCGCGAGCAATACCTGGGCTTCTGCGTCTTCCTGGACGAGCTTTCCGAACGGATCGGCCACTGCCTGAACGATCTTCACGAAGCCCTCAACAGCGGACAGACCGCCGAGATGAAGTTGAAAGAGGAGAAGCTCAAGGCCCTTGAAGAGGTGGCCCACCACCAGCCCGGCCTGCTCGACCGGTGGCTGCGCAAGGTCTCGAACCTGCCCGTCGAGAGGTGCCTCCAGGCACTGCAGGACTACCACGAGAACCGCGTGAAGCTCTCGGTGGACCGCCAGGCCCTGAACGCGTACCTGGGGCTGCTGGACACACTCCAGCGCTTCTCGAACGGCGTCAACGAACTGTTGGAGTATCTCGACGCGGTCGAATCCGATCTGCGATCCGAAGAAGCCAGGGCGCGCGGCCGGCTCTTCGCGGTCCCCGGTGAAGTCCTGTTGACGCCCGCCGAGGTGGAAGAGTTCATCCGAGAGCAGTGTGCCCCGGACCGGGTGTCCCGGGCGACCGAAGAGCTCCTGGCGCAGGTGGGGCAGGACCTCTTCTCGGTCCCACGCACCATCCCCCGAGCCGCCTGGCTGGGACGAATCCTTCAGGTCCTTCAGGAAGGGAACGCATCCCCGGACCCTGACGTGCTGACCACCTTCCTGGCGCAACACCCGGGTGAAGCCGCACGAGACCAGATTCGCATCCTCTTCGAACGGGCCCGGCCGTCGATGGCCTCCTCGCTGGCCATCCCCGACTACGAGCCGGGCACCAGCCTGCGGGCAGCCTTCGTGGGGTTGAAGGGCGGCGAGAATCCGGACTCGGAGGCAGCCCGGACGTTCATCGAGCACCTCTCGCGGATCCCGACCGACATCCCCGTGAAGGTCCTGCCCCTGTCCAGCCCCGAGCGGGTGGCCTTCATCCGGCTGAGCGGCGGCTTTCCCCTGGATGCCCTGGACCTGCATGCCCACCGTCGCGCCTATCTCCAGACCCTGCGCCTGGGTCGGCGCGGACTGCACGTCCGGACAGATGTGCGATGGCGAGCCCTGGGACGTCCCTCGGCCAGTCAGGTTCGGGTCCTGCGCGAGAGCCTGGCCATCGGGTTGCATCTGGGCATGCTGACCGAGCGCACCCGAGGCCCCGGCGACCAGATCGACCGCCTGGAGAGTCCGAGGTGGCCCGACCTGACGGCGTTGAAATCGTGCCTGCGGCTCTATGCCGACCCTCTGGAAGCGCTGCATGTCGAAGGAGACTTCCTGGCCGCCTTGCACCGTTGGCAGGACCAACGCCTGGACGAGACCGGAGCCGAAGGCTATCGGCGCAGCCTCACGGCCGACCTGCATCCACTGCGCTTCCTCGGGCTGGAGCTTGACGAGGCCTTGCGGGACGGGGTGGCTTCCTTTGACGAACGCCTGGAAGAGAAGTGGCCTCAGTGGTCCCGAGCCATCCAACGTGCCCTCCAGCAGGAGCCCTCGGTGGCCACCAGCGACCTGATCAGCGTTCCCATCGGCGTGCGTCGCTGGGCCATGCTGCGCTTCTTGCAGGAGCACCCCGAGGAGAACCTGACCTATCACGCCGTCTCGGGCAAGCTGGAACTGGTCTCGGCCCGGGACGTCGAGACCCTGGAGCGCACCTGGAGGCGCGTCCAGGAATCTGCCGAGGCCGACCCGGAGGCGTTCTCGGACAATGTCCGGACGCTGATCGGTTTCCTGTGCAACAGCCTGGGTTTCACACCGGGCGAGGGGATCGGGCTGGGCAACCTGCGAGGGGTCCGGGTTGGGACTCATGGACTGCGCATCAAGATCCCCAACAGGATCCCGATCCTGGTCAGCCGCGTTCCGGTCCTGTCCCAGGGCGACGTCGAGGCCTTGCGCTCCCTCATGGAACAGGGGGGGCCCGACTCTCGCTTCGGTCTGCTGCTGACCCTGGGCGACCCTGCCCAGAACATCCAGATCATCGACGAACACCTGCGGACCCTGCTGCGCTACGACGTCATCGTCCTGACCCAGGCCGACCTTCGCGAAGTCCTCCGGGTGCGCTGGCGCTTGAAGGCGTTGGTGGCCCGGATCCTCGAGCAGGTGGACCTGACCGTCGTCTCGCCCTTCGTCACCGAAGGTCCGGTCCCGTCCTCGATGTTCTTCGGCCGGGAGGGCGAGATCAAGGAGATCGTCCACCGCATCGAGTCTTCCAGCCTGGCCCTGGTGGGTCCCCGGCGGATCGGGAAGACCTCGATCCTCCAGCGGGTCCTGGCCTCGCTGCGCAACCGCCCCCGTCCGGTCGTCTACCTGGACTGCCAGTCCATCTACGATGCCCCGTCGTTCCTGCTCACCCTGGCGACGGAGTACGTCCCTGCGCAGGCCCAGGACGACCTGTCCTCACCGGCCGTTTTCCGGGGATTGTTGGACGCTCTGCGAGCCGGCTACGCGGGCGCCCCTGTCCAGTTCATCCTCGACGAGGTGGACCTGGTCCTGCGCGAAGACCCGGAAGGCGCCGAGAGCCTCTTCCGGGCCTTCCGGGTGGCCGAAGGGGATGAGGCGGCCCACTTCCTCTTCTGTGGCGAGCGGACCCTGCTGCACAGGCTGCGGGACCCCAACTCCGCCCTCTTCAATTTCTGCCACACCATGCGGGTCCAGTTCCTGGAACCCCGGGATGCCGCCCGACTGATCGCCGAACCCCTGGAGCAGATGGAGGTCCGTTGGGAAGACCGGGAAGCCTCCATCCAGCGCATCCTGGAGATCACCAGCAGCCATCCCAACCTGATCCAGCGAACCTGCGCCAATCTGGTCGAGGTCCTGAATCGGGAAAGGACCCGGATGGTCAAGCGAGAACACCTCGACGAGGTTGTTGCAGACCCGAGCTACCTGGAGGACTACCTGGACACGCTCTGGGGACGGGCCAGCGAAACCGAAAAGATCCTGATCCTGGCCCTGGAACCGGATGAGACTGCCTCTCCCCCCGAACTCCGGCGCCGGCTGCAGGAGGACTTCGAGATCGAACTGCCGGCTCCGTTGGTGGTGGAGGCGATGGAAAACCTCTGCCTTTATGGGATCCTCGAGAAGCGGGGCTCCCGTTATCAATTTGCGGCTCGTCACCTGCCCCATCTGATGCGCGAGGTGATGGATGTCGCCGAGGAGATCCAACTGCACAAAGAGATGATGCTGCATGGAGGCTAGGTTCTTTCACTGGGGCGGCAACCTCGACCCCAATTCGCCTGTGTACATCAAGCGGCCCGAGGACGACAAGCTTCCCGAGCACATCGCCGCCGGGGACTTCGTCACGGTCCTGGCTCCACGCCAGATGGGCAAGACCAGCCTTCTGCTTCGCGTTCGGAGACTGCTGACGGAGGCCGGCATGGCCATCGCCTACGTCGACCTGTCGCCAGCCCGAGAAGAGTCCCTGGAGTCCTGGTACGCCCACCTGTCCACGGGGATCGCCGAGCAGGTGCTGCCGGGAGGGGACCACCCTCCCCTGCCCCAGTCCCATCTGGAGTTCGTCCAGTTCCTCCGAGCGGTCAGCACCCAGTTGGGCAACACCCGACTGTGCATCATGCTGGACGAGGTGGGGACCGTCCCGGAGGACATGTCCGACGCCTTCTTCGGGAACGTGCGCTACGTCTTCTCCAATCGCCAGGTCAAGCCGGAGTTTCGCTTCACCAACTTCGTGCTCTGCGGGACCTTCCAGCCCCGGGACCTGATCAAGAATCCGGCCAACTCGCCCTTCAACATCTCCAAGACCCTCCGGATGAGCGACCTCACCCGCGACGGCGTCCGCCGCCTGGTGGGCATGCTCGAGAGGATGGGCGTCTACTTCGACGAGGACATCCCCGACGTGGTCCACGACTGGACCGGAGGCCAGCCCTACCTGACCCAACGTCTCTGTGCCATCTTCGAAGAGTGGAAGATCCCGATCTCCGGACCCGAGGTCGTCGAGCGGGCCATCCAGGATCTGATGATGGACGACAACAACCTCGACCACATCGTCCATCGCCTGCACGAAGAGGCCGAACTGGTCCCCTGGTTGGAGCGGGTCCTGATCCGCAAAGAGAGCATCCGCTTCAACCGCATGACCAACCAGCGCCTGGCGCGCCTGGAACTGATCGGCCTGATCAAGCCTGCCAAGGACGGCTCGTGCAAGATCCGCAACCGGATCTACCACGATCTGCTGCTGAACAACTTCTTCTCGGAGCGCGAAGGCGAACACGTCCCGGATCTGGACGCTTCCACCGACTCGGAACAGGCTGCCCGGCCTGCGGACAGCCAGGAGGTGACCGCGGTCAGCATCGACGTCGTGGATTCCACCCTGCTCAAGCAGGATCAGGACAAGGTGGCCGTCACCTACACATTCCAGCAGTACTTCCAATACGTGCAGAATCTGGCTCGTCGCTGGGGCGGCCAGGTCAAGGATGCCGCCGGCGATGGTGTCATGTGCATCTTCTCCAGCGCCGACTCGGCCCTGCGCTGCGCCGTGGAACTCCAGGAAAACCTTCCCGGCTTCAACCGCCGACACAACCGGCTCAACGGACCTCTGGCCCTGCGCATCGGCCTGAACACCGGACATGTCCTGACTCGGGATCTCAAGGACTACCGCATGACCCGCAGCCTCTACGACTACACCCTGGACCTGTCCGGGAAGCTCCAGAAGGGCATCTCCGGTGGCGAGATCGCCTTGACGAACCACACCGTGGAGCGCCTCTCCGAGCCCATCCAGGCGAACCGTCAGGAGCTGTGGCCAGAGTACAACATCACGGTCTACGTGCTGAACCGCTTCCAAGAGACCTCAGGCGCCCAGAGCGCCTCCAGGGCCTGAGGGCTGGGCAGGCCGGCCCGGATCGACCAGAATCCTCCCCTCCTCGAGACGAACCGGATAGACCGCCACGGGTCGGTCCGGTCGGTCGAGGCATTCCCCGGTGCGGACGTTGAACTGCCACCCATGCCAGGGGCAGGTCACGATCTCTCCCTCCAGGTGCCCGTCCCCCAGGGGGCCTCGGACATGGGGGCAGACGTTGTTCGTGCAGTGGAGCGTCCCCTCCACGTTGAAGAGGGCCACCTCGCGACCATCCTCCAGGAAGACCGCCAGCCCCCGGCCTCGGGTCGGCTCTTCCTGGGTCCCGACGTCGATCCAACCGTCCACGTTCGAACTCCCTCCTCTCTGCGAGCCCTTGTTACCCGCCTGTAAACGATGGTTCCTTTGACGAGATCCCCGCCTGGAACCGATTGTGCCTCCCCCCTGCCCGGTGCTAGCATGGCCCCAAGGCTGGCCGAGCGCCCTGAAGGGTCCGGCGCAGTCCTGGAGGGGGCTCTCAGCGTCCCCTGTTGGTTGGAGGAAGATCATGAGCGAAATCCAGGGCCTCGGGGCCTCCCAGAATGTTCGTCCGGCGGTCCCTGCCTTGCGGACCAGCCCGGCCCGCCCCGAGCTCCCCATCGAGACGCCATCCAGTTTTGGAAGCGACGCCGTCCAGATGAGCGGCGGCACTTCGACTCTTCCTCCTGCCCTCCCCCTCGAGTCCCCAGCCCCCCCCGTTCGCGAATGCCCACCCCCGCATGGGGGTTCTGCACGAGTGGAGGAGGTGGATGGATTCATCGTGG
>DCTU01000333.1 GCA_002329445.1 bacterium UBP9_UBA1432 | reverse complement strand
AAAGGGCCGGTTGCGCAGGAAGAGTTCGACCCGGCCCGGGTCGGCCGTCGCCGGAAGCCAGGCCGAGGCGAGAAAAACCATGAAGGCAAGCAGCGGGATCCTCCAGTCCATGGGAGTCTGCTTGCCCGGGAACGACCGATTCTCCTCCCGGGAGTTCCATCCCGGCGTCCGGAGAATGTGCCCCTCGGCCCCATTGACCGCCCTGAAAGCCCCTCCTATGATGAGCCATGTGCCGGAACTTCCCGAAGTCGAAACCATCCGCCGAGGGCTGGAGCGCCACCTCCCAGGTCGCCGCATCCGCCGCGCGGAAGTCCGTGCCCCCCAACTCGTCGCCCGCCCCGACTGGGAAAGCTTCGTCATCGAGCTGGCCGGGCGGACCTTCCGAACCCCGCGACGGGTCGGGAAGATGCTGATCCTGGACCTGGACTCAGGGACCCTGCTGGTCCACCTGGGAATGACCGGACAGCTCCTTTTCCAGGACCCCGCCCCGGCTGCGCCGGGCTCCGCCGTGGGATGTGGGCGCGACCCCCACGCCCACATCCTGCTGCACCATGCCGACGGCACCTGCCTGTGCTATCGCGACACCCGGAAGTTCGGGAAGTGGCGCCTGTATACCGCCCACGAAGCCCCGACCTGTCCGGAGCTGTCCTGTCTGGGACCCGACCCTTTGACCCCTGACTTCGTCCTGGAGGGTTTCGCCTCGGTCCTGAAACGCACCACCCGGCACATCAAGGCCGTGCTCCTGGATCAATCCGTGGTCGCCGGGCTGGGCAACATCTACGTGGATGAGACCCTGCACCGCTGCGGACTGCGACCGACCCGCCGGGCCAACAAGCTGACTGCACGGGAGGTGCGCCGCCTCTTCGAAGGCATCCCCGCCGTTCTGAACGAGGCTCTCGAGCGGCGTGGGACAACCTTCTCGGACTATCGGGACGCCGAGGGGAACCACGGTCAGAACGGCCCGGCCTTGCAGGTCTACGGCCGACATGGCCAGCCCTGCCCGGGATGCGGCCAGGAGCTGCGCCGCACGACGGTGGCGGGCCGGACCAGCTCCTGGTGTGCGAAGTGCCAGAAGTAGGGCTCAGCGCTGCAGGCTGAGCATCACCCGCACCCCCCCGGCCAGGTCCCGCAGGCCACCCCAACCGTGCAGGCCGGCCAGGTGCCGCCAGACCATCCGCGGACGCAGATAGAAGGACGAATAGGCCCGCTTGAGCATCTTCTGCAGCCGGGCCTCGTCCCAATACTCCGACTCGATGATGGGGAACTGCAACCGAGGTGACTTCAGCAAGGTGTAGTCCCTCCAGAAGCCCTCGTCCACCAGTCCCAGGCTGCGGGCCTCGTCGAAGAGATGCGTCTGGGGCAGGGGTGTGGTGATGGAGAAGGAGGCCCAGTCCAGATCCAACTCCCGTGCCACCTTCAGGGTCTCGGCATAGGTCTGCGGAGTCTCTCCCAGGTAGCCGATCATGAAGTAGCCCCGCGTCGAGAAGCCGTGCCTCTTGCAGAGCGACACCGCGGTCCGCACCTGGTCGACGGTGGTCTGCTTGCCCATGCGATCCAGGATCTCCTGGGACCCCGACTCGATTCCGAAGTGGACGCGCTGTCCTCCAGCCTCTCTCAAGGCCAGAACCATCTCCTCGTCCAGCGAATCCACCCGCGTGCGCATGTCGAATCGGAAGACCAGGCCGCGCTCGCGGATCAGCTCACAGATTTTCATGACGCGGGCCTTGTTCAGGGTGAAGGTCTCGTCGAAGAAGACGATCTCCCGGGCCCCGTGTTTCCGCACGTAGAGCTCGATCTCATCCACCACGTTCTCGGGCGAGCGGAAGCGGACGGTGTTGCCGGCATAGATCTGGCTGCAGAAGCGGCACTTGAAGGGGCAGCCTCGGGTGGTCACCATCGTATAGAAGGGCGCCTGGACCGTCAAAGCCCGATACAGGCTCCAGTCCAGCAGTTCCACCGCCGGGAAGGGATAGCGATCGATGTCGCGATGCCAGGTGCGATCGGGGTTCTTGCGGATCTCGCCGTCGAACTTGACCACCGTGCCCGGAATCTCTTCCAGCGAGGTCCCCCCGGCCACGGCTCGAGCCACCTCCAGCAGGGTCTCCTCCCCGTCGCCGCANNCCCCCCACCACGACCAGGGCCTCCGGCAGGGCCTTCCGGACGATCCCAGCCCCCTCGATCGTGGATGGCCAGCCGGCCGTCATGGACGTGAGGCCCACGATCCTGGCCTTCGAATCGCGGACCCTCTGGTGGAACTCCTGCGCCGAGAGGTTCTCGGCATTGGCGTCCAGGACCTCGACGGGAAAGCCCTCCTCGCGCAGGACCCCTGCCAGGTACAGGATCCCCAGGGAGGGGAAGAGCTGCAGGGTCCTCTCTGCGTGATCCGGGATGGGGCGGATGTTGGTGTCGTGGTACTTGACCAGAAGAACCTTCGGCAGACCCGTGGACATGCGGGGATTATAGCAGACCTGGCGGTCCCTGCCAGGATTCCTCCTGGCAACACCCGGTTCACAACTACCCTGGAAGGGCATGGTAAGATGGGCCCAACACCAGGATGGAGGTCGAACGGATGAAGATCGGAGCAGCAAATCTGGCCGCCCAGAAGATGCCGGACTACCCGACCCGCGAGACGGACGGTTGCCCGGATTACGGCCGCGACACCTACACCCCGTCGCGCAACTCGGGCGGCCCGGACGACACCAGTGATCCCGACTTCGGTGGCAGCCGCGACAGCGGCGGCTTCAGCGGCCCCGACGGCTACACCAGCTACGACGAGTTCCACTAGATTCGTTCCGGCCTGAATCGAAGAGGCGGCCCGCCCGACGGGACCGCCTCTTTCATTGTTCGGGGGTCGCCGGGCTCAGGGCCGGGCCCCGCCAGCCACCGGGAGGCGGAGCTCCTGCTTCAGGGCCCTGGCCAGGGCGCGACAGAACTTCCGGGTTCCTCGGAGGTTCAGGTGCCGGTCGTCCCTGAAATCACCGGGAAGCATCCGCGCCCGGCTGCGAACATCGAGAATTCGTGCCTTCAGGGGCGCGATGGCCTGCCAGACATAGGCGTCCCTGGCCTGCGCCGAGGCCTCGCGCGCCGGCAACGGGACGAGAAGGACCCGAGTCCGGTTCTTCCGTGCCGCCTCCAGCAGGTGCTTCAGACAATTCAGCGCCCGGGCCTCCCTCTCGAGGGTGGCGCGAGTCTCGGCAGCCAGATCCTCTCCGCTGAGCTGGACCTCCGCGCTGCCCTCCGCGTTCCAGCCGCCCTCGACAGGGACACCCCCTGAAGACCTGTTCAGGGAGGCCTCCCGCACCCCCAGGCTCCGCCACAGCATCAAGCCCAGGAAATGCCGATATCGATAGGTCCGCCAGGACCTGCCCAGGAGCAGATGGAG
>DCTU01000159.1 GCA_002329445.1 bacterium UBP9_UBA1432 | reverse complement strand
GCCGGGCGCCGGCTGGGGAGGAAGCGGGTGGCGCGGGATCCGATAATCGATCGTGGCCACAGGCTTGAGCTCCGGAGCTCCCAACTCCTCCGAGTCGGCTCCCGGAGCGCCCAGGATGGCCGAATCGTCGCCTGTTTCAAGCGTGGCGTAGAGGTCCTCCTCCGAGGCGGGGGCGTACAGATCCTCCTCGGGAAAGGCCTCCGGCTGCTCCGACCCGACCGCCGCAAGCCGGGTCGAAGCGGCGGCGCGGGCCTCCAGGGCGCTGCTGGCGTTGGAAAACTCGCGGGTGGCGGTGGGGTGATTGGGATCAAGCTCCAGGACCCGGGCATACGCCTGCCTGGCGTCGGCAAACTCCCCGAGTTCAGACAGAAGGCTCCCGGCCAGCAGGAATTCCTTGATGGCTTCGCTGGAAAGGCCATTCACCAGGAAGACCTCACCCAGACGGAGGTGGGCCTGCACGTCCCGGGGATCCATGGCCAGCAGCTTCTTGAAGGCCAGAACCGCGTCGCGCAAAGACCCCTTGCCGACCGCGGCCTCTCCCAGTCCCATCAGGGCTTCGCGGTTGTTCAACTCCAGCCTCAGGGCATCGCGGAACTCGAGCATGGCATCCCCGAAGCGTTCCTGGAGCATGTAGAGCCGCCCCAAGCCCAACGAGACCTCGCTGGAGTCCGGCAACAAGACCTTCAGGCGACGATAGGAATCGCAGGCTCGGGCCAGATTCCCAGAATTCTTGAAGCTCTCGGCCAGAAGGCGGAACTGCTGAACCGCCTCCTGCATATGCCCCTGGGCCACGTGAACGTCCGCCAGGTCCATCGAGAGCTCGATCTGGTCGGGGTAGGTCTCCAGGGCCTTATGCAGGACCTGGATGGCCAGATCACCGTTTCCCACCTCGACGAAGAAGCGGGCGTCGCGTCGGGCGGAGGCAACGAAGGTGGCCTCGTCGGCCGTGCGCTCAAGGTGGCGCAGGATCCCCACGCGCCCCTCCAGCGAATGTGGATCAAAACGCAAGATGGCCTGGGCGACCATGCCAGCCAGGTCTTCCCGGCCCTGCTCGAGCAGACTCTCCTGCCAGCGGAAGCAGGTCTTGACCATCTGGCGGATCCGGCCTCTCATGGCCTGAATCCGGGCCAACCGGTTCAAGGCGTGCCGAGAGTCGGGATGAAGGGCCAGAACCTCCTCGTAACGGGCCAGGGCCTCGTCCAGGCGGCGGCAATCAAAGAGTCCATCGGCCTCGAGCAGCAGATGATCCGATTCGTTGGACACTAGGAACCTTCCCTCTGGTTCAAGACTCTCCGGGCCCCGCCCGGCGGGTCGAAATGGCGCAGGTACGAAAACAACCCCGGGGTCTCGAAGCTCCCTGCAAGGAAGCGCCAAGAACGGAGTCTCCGGCCAAGCCACCTCCCAAGGCCAGTCGATATGATATCACCTTGCCGGACAACGTGCCAGGGCCACTCCGGAATCCGCCACCTGCCGTGGCATTCGATCCTCACGCCGGGCTGAAGGTTCAGGCGACTCAACGCCCGCTGCTTCCCAGGCCACCCCGCGCAGTCGGGCGAACCGGGGCCTCGACGATCTCCACCTGCCAGACGCGGCTGATCTTCATCTGGGCGATCCGGTCCCCCGCCTGGACGGCATAGGTTGCCTCGGTGAGATTGTGAATCAGGACCCAGAGGTTGAGACGATATTGAAAATCGATGGTTCCGGGGTGAACCAGGATCCCCTGACGAGCCAGGCCGCTCCGCCCTCGGATCTGGGCCTCCCAGCCTTCCTCCAGTTCAATGGCCAGGCCGGTGTCGACGGCCACCGTGGTCCCTGCGGGGACCTCCACTTTTCGGGGTGCATACAGATCAAAGCAGGCGTCGCCATGATGGGCCTGGGTGGGACGACGGGCGGTCGGGTCGCGCAACTCGAGTCGCACGTGGGTGTCTGGATTCAAGGAAGCCTCCGGGACAGAGAGTCCGGCTCTCCTTCCCGAAGCGAGCCCCGGCGCCCTCCTGGCCGCGCCAGCGGCGCCACCCTAGCCGCGCCAGCGGCGCCAGGACAGTCTTTCCCCATCGGTCTCGACCTCCAGAGGTCCGTGCTCGTCACTGCTCCACCAGGCAGGTGCCAGATCCCTCCAGGCCTTCCTGGGGGGTCCTCCGGGCCAGAAGAGGAGTCGAGGCTGGATCCTCTCCAGTGCCGCCTGTGGCTGCCAGGCTCGAGGCAGGAGCGCGACATGACCGGTCGGGATGCGGGCCGGGTCCGCCTGTCGGATGGCCCAGACCAGCGCAAAGTCGGACCAGGTCAGTCGCAGCCAACCGGGTCGGCTCTCGACTCGCACTCCGGGCTCGGGCGAAACGGTCCATGATCCCGCCTGCGGCGGATGGAAGACCCCTTCGGGCCAGCGCCTTCCATACAGGGCCAGCACCTCGCGCGCGTGCGGACGGTCCTCCGGGGCCGCAAGCAGGACCAGGTCCCTCCCGCCTGGGGTCGTCACCCAGGCCAGAGCCCCCCGGGGAAGCTCGGCCAGGCGGATCCGCAGACGTCCTGAGCCCTCCGGTTCGGGGGCCAGGCCCCAGGAGAGCACCCCCAGGGCCAGCAGGGCCACGATCGTGCGCAAGACCCACGTCCCTTCCCGAGCCAGCTCCAGGCGCAGCCACACGAAAGCCAGAAGGACGCCGCCCAGGGAGGGGAGGTCGGGGCGAGGCACCGGGAGGGGTTGGACTGCCGCCCCAAAGCCCCTGGCCGCGGCGATCAGGAACTCGCTGGCCAGGCAGCATGCCCCCCCGGGCAGCCTGGCCAGGGGCTCGCAGAAGCCCGCCAGCACGGCCGTAACCAGTCCCAATGGGAGCAGAGCTTCGGCCACCGGCGTCATGATCAGGTTGGCCAGAAGGGCGACAGCCGAGACCTCCTGAAAATGCCAGGCCAGCAACGGGGCCGTCGCCAGGCTGGCCGCCAGGGTTGCCGAAAGGCCGACCCGCAGGGCACGAGGCAGCTCCACCAGGCGCATCTCCAGAGGAGCACACCAGGCGACCATCCCCATCACGGCCCCCATCGACAGTTGAAAGCCCACATCCTGCAACCAGCGGGGACGGAAGACCAGCAGGGCAAGAGCCCCCAGGACGAGTGAGTTTGCCGGCGACGAGCGACGCCCGCAGACCAGGGCCAGCAACCCCACCCAGGCCATGACCGCAGCCCGAACCACCGAGGGGGAGGCCCCCGCCAGGAGGGCATAGAGACCGGCCCCCGCCGCAGCGGGCAAAGCGGCAATCTGCACATCGAATCCCAGCCGCCGCGCCAGCCAGAAGACCAACCCGGTGACCACGGCCACGTTGAGGCCCGAGGCCGCCAGCAGATGAGAGGTCCCCGAGCGACGAAACGCTTCCTGAAGCTCGGGGGGCAGGGCCCGCGCCTCCCCCAGGAGGATCCCCAGGACCAGGGCCCGGGCCTCGGGCCGGAGGCACGCCTCCAGATTGCCGACCAGCCAGGCCCGCAGCCTCCAGGCCCCTGCGACGGGGCCCCACCCTCCCCCGGAGGCCAGGGGGAGGGCCTGGTCGGCCTTCAAGCGATGGTGGATTCCCTGACGGGCAAGCCAGGCTCCGGCATCGAAGCCCCGTGGATGCCGAGGCCCCGGAAGCGGAGCCAGGCGCCCCCGAAAGACCCAGCGTTCGCCCGGGGCAGGGAGCGCCTCGGGACCCGACTCGACCAGGATTTCCAACGGCGGCAGATCCGGCAGGGTCTCGACCCGCTCGACGCGGAAGCGGAAGGCGCACCCCCAAGCGCGAGGACGCGGTGATTCGAGGACGGTCCCCCGGATCTCCAGGTCCCTCCGCGCCTGGCCCTTCAAGGGGTCCACCGCCAGAAGTCGGGATTCGCCTCCCATCCGGAGGTACCCCGAGGCGACGGCCAGAGCGAAGAACAAGAGCAGAAGACGCCTGCAGGGCATCAGGAGGAGGCCGCCTCCGACCAGCAGGCTCAAGGCCAGGGCCAGGAGGCGGACATCTGGTAGAGGGTAGAGGGCGATCCCGACGGTGAATCCCGCCAG
>DCTU01000459.1:726-3765 GCA_002329445.1 bacterium UBP9_UBA1432 | reverse complement strand
TCGAAGAAGGCCAGGGCGGGCTGATACATCGAGATCGAGCTGGTGATGGCCGCCAGGAAGAGCATGAAGAACCAGACCGCCCCGATGAAGGTCCCCAGGAATCCCATGTGGGCGAAGACCACCGGGAGGGTGGTGAAGCCCAGGCCGAAGGTTCCCCCCTGGACCGCCGCGATGGTGCCGTGCAGGCCCAGGAACACGAAGGAGGCGGTCAAGGTGATCAGGCCGCCGAAGCTGACCTCGAAGAGCTCGTTGGTCGAGGTGGCCGTCAGGCCCGAGAGGACGACGTCGCTCTTGCGCTTCATGTAGGACGCGTAGTTGATGATCACGCCGAAGCCGACCGAGAGGCTGAAGAAGATCTGGCCGGCCGCCGCCATCCAGGTCTTGGCCCGGGTCAGGTAGTCCCAGTCCGGGTTCCACATGTAGCCCAGGCCGTTGATCACGTTCTGGTCGGGGTGGTTGGGGTCCGGGGTGCCCAGCGTCAGCACCCGGATCAGGACGATCAGGGCGCACAAGGCCATGGTCGGCATGGCGATCGAGCAGAACTTCTCGATGCCGGCCGAGATGCCGCGGTACACCAGCCAGATGTTGACGCAGAAGGCAGCCAGCCAGAACAGGAAGGTCTTGATCGAGCCTTCACTGAGGACCCCGTTGTCGGCCGCACCCGTCGCGCTGGTGAAGAAGGACTTCGCGGCGGCGGTCTGCTGGGCGATGGACGCGCCGGCCTCCACCCCGACGCCGCCGGTGGCGAAGTGGAAGGCATACGACAGGCACCAGGCTTCGATATAGGTGTAGTAGAAGCTGATGGCCAGGGGGATCAGCACGCCGATCACGCCGAGGTAGCGCATCAGGCGGCTGGAGCTGATGGCCCCCAGGATGGCGGGGGCCGAGTGCAGGCCCTTCTTGCCCCCGTAGCGCCCCATGGTCCACTCAGCCCAACCGATGGGAATTCCCAGCAGGATCAGGGCGCAGAAGTAGGGGATCATGAAGGCGCCGCCGCCGTTGTCGGCAGCCTGGCCCGGGAAGCGCAGGAAGTTCCCCAGGCCGACGGCCGATCCCGAGACCGCCAGGATGACCCCGAGCTTGGTTCCCCACTCCTGACCCTTGGACGACTGCGTCACGCCGGACCCCCTGCATGCCAGATCGTGAGCGGGCTTTGGAAGGCCACGCTCCATGATTCAATGGGATGCGCCGGAAACCGCCAGTCTCCTTCAGGAAATGGAGAAAGACTGCCCCCCTGGCCTGCCGGACCGTTCATTGGGGCCCAGTCGGAGACCCGGCGAGGCGACCGAGGGGTTTCCGGCTGGTTTCCTACATCACAGCGGGACCATCTCCGCGACGGGATAGTCCTCGTCGGCCAGGACCTGGCGGATCCGATCCGCAGTCAGGAGGGAGTCGTCATAGTCCAGCTCGACCTTTCGCGCCTCCAGGTCCACGAAGAGGTCGCGGAAGCCCGGCAAAGCCAGCAGGGCTTTGCGGATGCGGACCTCGCAGTGCCCGCAGCTCATGTCAGGGATGCTGAGTCGGGTGCGCGCCATCGCTTCCTCCGGGTCGGGTCATGGGTCCATGATTCCCAGAATGGCCCGAAGGCATCCATGCCAGGGCCAGGGCGGCAACCAGCAGGGCCATCGTGGCGATGCCCCCCAGCCAGGCCCACTCGGCCAGCCGCGTCTTCAGGCGGGGATGGACGATCTCCCGGGCCCGGGCCGGAGGTTCAAAGCGGCGCAAGCGCAGCGCGTTGGTCACCACGCTGACGCTGCTGGCGGCCATGGCTCCGGCGGCCAGGACCGGGCTGAGCAGGGTTCCCAGCCAGGGATACAGGACTCCAGCCGCGACGGGGATCAGCAGTGCGTTGTAGCCGAAGGCCCAGAACATGCCCTGGCGGATGGTGCGCACGGTGGCGCGGGACAGGGCCAGGGCGCTGACCAGGCGGCGCAGGTCGGGGCTCATCAGGGTGATGTCCGAGGCGGCCATCGCCACGTCGGTGCCGCTCCCGATGGCCACACCCAGGTCGGCCTGGGCCAGGGCGGGGGCGTCGTTGACCCCGTCGCCCACCATCGCCACCGCGCGCCCGCCCTGCTGCAGCTCGGCCACCTTGAGGGCCTTCTCTTCCGGCAGGACCCCGGCCAGGACGTTGCGGATCCCGGCTTCGGCAGCCACGGCCCGGGCAACCTGGGGACGGTCACCGGTGACCATCCAGACCTCCAGACCCATCTCCTGGAGATCGCAGACGGTCTGGACGGCCTCGGGCTTGAGTCGGTCCGCCAGGCCCATCCAGCCGGCGAGCCGGCCGTCGACCGAGAGGTACAGCGCGGTCAAATCGTCGCGTTCGGGGTCAGGCCCGTCCCCTACCAGGGCCCGGTTCCCGACCAGCACCTGCCTCCTGTCGATCCGGGCTCGCACTCCCCGGCCCGGCAGGGCCTCGAAGCCCTCCGCCCGGGGCAGTTCCAGGCCTTCCTCCTGGGCACGACGGACCACCGCCTCGGCCAGCGGGTGCTCGGAGTGTCTTTCCACGGCGGCGGCCAGGCGTAGGACCTCCTGCCGCTCCCACCCCGGCGCCGCCTGGACCAGGTGGACCTCGGGGCGCCCTGTCGTCAGCGTGCCCGTCTTGTCCAGCACGACGCGGTCGATCTTCAAGGCGGCCTCCAAGGCCTCTCCACCCCGGATCAGGATTCCCAGACTGGCGCCTCGTCCGGTTCCCACCATGATCGCCGCAGGGGCGGCCAGCCCCAAGGCACAGGGGCAGGCGATGATCAACACCGAGATGGCGGCTTGCAGGGCCAGCGGCACCCGGGGTTCGGCCCCGGACAGCATCCACCCCGCGAAGGTCAGGGCTGCCAGGGCCATCACTCCTGGCACGAACCAGGCCGAGATCCGGTCGGCCAGCCTCTGGATCGGGGCTTTGGAACCCTGGGCCTCCTCGACCATCTGCACGATCCGGGCCAGGACGGTCTCCCGTCCGACGCCCCGGGCCTCCATCACGAAGCTGCCGGAGCGGTTCAGCGTGGCCCCCACGACGCGGTCGCCCGGAGCCTTTTCGAC
>DCTU01000459.1:0-699 GCA_002329445.1 bacterium UBP9_UBA1432 | reverse complement strand
TCCACGGGAACCTTCTCGCCCGGCCGGACCAGCAGGCGATCTCCCGGCTGCACCTGCTCCAGGGGGATGTCCACCTCCAGGCCGTCCCGCAGTCTGCGGGCCGTCCGGGGGGCCAGGTCCATCAGGGCCCGAATGGCCTCTCCCGCCTGGTTGCGGGCACGCTCCTCCAGCCAGCGGCCCAGGAGGACCAGGGCGATGATCCACACCGAGGATTCGAAGTAGACGTGGGCAGGCAGGCCCCAGGTCCGGGCCAGACCGGGCATGAGCACGACGAAGGCCGAGTAGCCGTAGGCCACGCTGGTGCCCACGGCGACCAGGGTGTGCATGTTGGCCGCCCCCTGGCGGGCCGCCGCCCAGGCCTGGCGGTAGAACGAGGCCCCCGCGTGGAACTGCACGACGGAGGCCGCAATCAGGAGCAGGGGGTTGACGAGGTCCGGGTCCGCAGGCAGGTACATCAGGGCCATCATGGCGATCGCGATGGCCAGGCTGTACTGCCAGAGGAACCTCGAGTCCGGCCTGGCGGCCTCCGTGTCTTGCTGACCTTTCTCCGTCCGCGTGCCCGACAGGGGAGGCGAGGGGTCCTCGGGCCGGGCCGGGTAGCCTGCCCGGTCGGCCGCGGCCACGAGCGCTTCCAGGGACGCCTCACCGGGCGAGTGGCGGACGGTGGCCTTGTGCGTGGCCAGGTTCACCTGGGCCTGG
>DCTU01000237.1 GCA_002329445.1 bacterium UBP9_UBA1432 | reverse complement strand
GTCCATCAGAGCATCAGCTCGCGCGCCTCGTCCTCCTCGGGTCGCAGGTCGGCGGTTGGGACCTCGAAGCGGTAGGAGGCCACCGGGTCATAGTCGGGGTGCTGATCCACCAGGTCCAGGACGTGCACCAGTTCTCTCAGGAACATCCTCGGCGCCAGGTCCACCCGGCCACCGAAGCCAGCGCTGACCTGGTCGGCCAGGTTCCAGAGGAACCCGTCCGAAACCCTCCCGACCAGCCGGGCTCGATCCCCGGCGGGATACAGCCCTCGGACCCTCCGCGCCACCATGAGCAGCCGGTCGCGGTCAAAGGGCGGCAACCGGAGCTGAGGTTGGCGCAGGTTCTCAGGCTCGCCCTCCCGGGAAAGCAGGCGGATCCGCTCGTGAAGGGGAGGCAGATCGCGGATGCCTCTGGCGCTCTCGAAGAGGTCCGGGGTCCCGGTCACCAGCAGCAACAGGCCGGGGAACTGGTTGCGGTCCAGGGCGTCGATCAGTTGACGAAGAACCTCCAGGCTCTTCTGGCGCTCGGGGCCCCGCAGGCGGAGAAGGGTCTCCGCCTCGTCCAGGACCAGCACCAGGCCGCGGTGTCCCGACTCCCTCAAGAGCGTCACCAGCCCGCGCAGGAAGATCAGCGCATCGCTGCCGTCGATCTCTCCCCGAACCCCGGCCGCCCGCTTGACGGCCGCCGCCACCTTGGCCTCTCCGGCCATCCAGTCCAGGATCCCCCGGGCCTCGGCGAAATCCTGGCGCAGGTGGGCCTCGTGGTAGGCCTTCAGGCAGGCGGCGAAGCGGCCGGCCTCGCGTCCCAGCCCCACCAGGTGGTTGTCTACCCTGCGCTGGACCGCGCCCGGGAAGCGGTGGTCCGCCTCATCCAGGCCCTCCAGATCCATGACCTGCCCCTCGATCCGATCCAGCCAGCGGTCGACGACCCCCTGCAGGGCTCCTCCCCGCCTTCCTGGCACCGTCAGGCCCAGGCAGGCCCGGCGGTAGATCTCCGCCAACCGGTAGAGGGGAGCGTCCGTGGCCGACACCACCACGTGGGTGACTGCGAAATCGGCCTTCTGGGCCTCCGACGAGGCCAGGGCCGCCAGGAAGGTCTTCCCCGAGCCGTAGGGGCCGCGCAGGAGGCGGTACTGGCCGTGGCCCCGCGCCACGAAGTCCCACTGCTCCCGCAGGGCTTCCACCTGCGGCTCCAGGCCGACGGCAAAGTGCTCCAGGCCCTCGGCCGGAACGGTGCCGGCGCGCAGGGCGTGGACGATCGACAGGGCCAGGTCGCGAGTCAACACGATTGCGGGCTTCGCGCCCTGGGGGCCGGCCCCTCCGGGCGCAACGGCCTCAGGGGTGCTGGAACGAGTAGACCCGCCCGTCGTCGCCGGTTCCCTCGCAAACCAGCCAGGGCTTCCCCGCCTTCTCCAAGCGCAGGCTGAGGGTCTCCACCACGCCGCCGATGCGCCGCCGTCCCGTGCTGGCAGCCAGGTCCTTCTCGGTGAGGCGGCCGTGGCGGGCCAGCGCCTGCAGCACCTGCACCTCCACCTCGCTCAAGGGAAGGTCCAGGCGAACCCGAGAGCCGTCGACCTCGATCTCCACTCCCGAGCCCACCGGGCCGAAGCAAAGCTGGAGCAAGGTGAAGTCCAGCCGAACCGTGACCTCGGACCGGGAGAGGACGGGATGTCCTCCCAGGTTCAGGACCTGGGACGCCCCGTCCACCTGGTCTGCGAGGGAATCCAATGGAAGGTCGAGATGGCTCTGCATGGTTTCCAGGGACGCCTCGCCCCCACTCTCGCGCAAGAGGACCAGGAGCCTGGCCAGAACTGCCCGCGGAGGCGCCAAAGAACCGGCCAGCAGTTCCTGGGCCTCGAAGCTCTCCGAGCGGAACAGGTCTCGTACCCAATCCGGCAACCGGTTGGGCACGGGCGGACGCGTGAAGAGGTCGAGTTGCTCCCTGGGAGGTTGCGCCTGCACCGACTCCTCGGGCAGGTCCGCCAACTCCACGGGTCGGGCGAAGGGGTCCCACCAGTGTGGCAGGCCGGGCCCCTCCAGCACCCAGCCCGGGACGCTGGCGCCAGCCGGGGCCAGGACCAGCATCGGGGGCAGCATCTCCTGGGGCGTGGCCCCGCCGTGGTAGCCGCAGTGCCGCCGCGAGTAGCGGACGGCCTCGCTCCAGGGGACGATGATCTCCTGCCCCTGGACCCGCGAGCCGCGGACCAGGATCTCGCCCTCGCCGGCAGGTCGTTCGGCGGTTCGCCAGCGCTCGCCCTCCCCGGAACCCGCCGAGGCGCCGTCGTAGTCCAACACGTGGCCGTGGTCGGCCACCATCACCACCACCCGACCAGCCTCCCGAGCGGCGTCCAGCAGGGCCTCCAGGGGGCGCACCGTGTCCAGGTTCCAGGAAGGCTCCAACTGGTCGTCCTTGGCCAGGAAGTCGTCTACGGCGTTCACCACGACGCCGAGGACCTTGTAACGTTCGCTGGCGACGCGGGAGGCGACTTCAGGATTCAGGGCCGAGCCGGAGCCGGCGAAGAGGTCCGCCTTGTGATGGAGCAGCGGCGGCCGGTCGGTGCGAGCCACCGAGCGCAGGCCGGCGTGGTCGCGGAAGTTGGCCTTCTCCAGGTCCTGGCCGCCTCGCACCAGGCGCCCGCTGAGGAGGCTGGCGCGGGAAACCTCAGTGATGGAGGGCACAGTGGCGATCACCGGAGGCAGTGCTCCGGCCTGGGGGCGACGGCGCACCCAGCCCCGAGGGACCAGGTCTTCGTAGAGTTCCGAGGTGATCGCGCCAGAGGCACCGTCCAGCACCACCAGCAGCACGCGGTGGGAGCGCGCCAGGGGCACCACCACCTCGTCCAGGACCCGCTCGATCAAGAGGAGGCCGGGGCCTGTGCTCCCGGCCTGCGTCCAGCCCGCCAGGGCCCGGGCGAAGGCCTCGTTCTGACGCTCGCGCACGGCCCGGACACGCTGCCCCAGCAGGGCGTAGGCAGCATGGAGATCCGCGTGGGAATCCCCCGCCGCCAGGAAGTTCCGGGCGCGGTCCACCCAGGCCCCCTCGGCCCGGTATTGCAAAGCCAGGGCGGCCACTCCCGAAGGGGTTGCCGCTTCGGGCCCCTCCTCCAGCCAGCGGACCAGCCGCATGGCCATCTGCACGGCCCCCGCCCGACGCGGCCAGGTTCTCGCCTCGCCGTGCTCCAGCACCGAGCCGGCCGCAGCCAGCAGGGTGCTGCCAGCCCTCACTCCAACCGGCGCCTCCAGGGCGGCTCGCAGGAGCTGGGCCAGTTCCGCCACCCGCTGGGCGAATCCGCGGGGCGAGACCGGGCTGAGGTGCGCGAGGCCGCTGACCCGCAGCCGGTCCAGGGCCTCGTCACCCAGTTCCAGGGCGCGGCGGCGCTCCTCAGGGTCCAGGTCTTCCAGCGCCGCCAGCGCGGCCTCGGCCCATTCCCATCCCGGGCCCGGCCCCACCGGCCGATTGCCGACGAAGGCCTCCAGGCGGGCGGCGGCGGCCGTCAGTTCAGGGCGGCGCCCGGCCTCGGGGGCGAAGAGCACCGCGCAGGCCAGCCCCAGCGGGAGGGCTTGCATGGCGTGGCCGGCCTCGGCGCAGGCCTGG
>DCTU01000007.1 GCA_002329445.1 bacterium UBP9_UBA1432 | reverse complement strand
CAGCAGGGCGCGGCGGCGCTCGATGACGTCGGGTTCGGTCGACTGCTCTTCAAGCAGCTCGCGGACGACATCGGGCTCCAGGTGGGCGCTGAGCTCACCCAGCAACTGCCGGGCGTAGCGGGCCTGGTGGTCCAGGGCCACCCGCATCCCCAGGCCGAATTCGGCGTTGTCCTCGAACAGCGAGTTCGACCAGGCGGGACCCCGACCGGTGCCATCGACCGTCCAGGGGGTGGTGGGCAGGTTGCCTCCGTAGATGCTCGAGCAGCCGGTGGCGTTGGCGATGACCGCCCGGTCTCCGAAGAGCTGGCTGACCATCTTGACGTAGGGGGTCTCACCGCAGCCCGCGCAGGCGCCCGAGAACTCGAAGAAGGGCTGCAGGAGCTGGACGTTCTTGACCTGGTTGCGCTTCAGTCCCCCGTCGGCCACCATCGGGTGATCCGGCAGGTTCAGGAAGAACTCCCAGTTGAGTCGGCCGGACTCGCGCAGCGGACGCTGGGGAGCCATGTTCAGGGCCTTGCGGGAGGGGTTGGTCTTGTCCTTGGAGGGACAGGCCTGGACGCACAGACCGCAGCCGGTGCAGTCCTCGACCGAGATCTGGAGGGTGAACTTCTGGTCTTTGAGCTCACGCCACTTGGCGTCCGCCGAAGAGAAGCCCTCGGGGGCCTTGGCCAGCAGCTCCGGCGAGACGATCTTCGAGCGGACCACGGCGTGGGGGCAGACCATCACGCACTTGCCGCACTGGATGCACAGGCTGGGCTCCCAGACCGGCACCTCGGCGGCCACGTTGCGCTTCTCCCACTTCGTGGTGCCCGTGGGCCAGGTGCCGTCCACCGGGATGGCGCTGACCGGCAGGTCGTCGCCGCGCTCGGCGAACATCATGCTGGTCACGTTGCGGACGAACTCAGGAGCCTCGTCGGGAACCAGCGAGGGCAGAGGCTGCCCGGTGACCTGACGGCCCTGCAGGGACACCTCGTGGAGGTGGGCCAGGGTGTGGTCGATGGCCTCGTAGTTCTTCTTCACCACGGCCTCGCCGCGACGCCCGTAGGTCTTCTTGACCCCTTCCTTGATGCGGGCGATGGCTTCCTCGCGCGGCAACACGCCGCTGATGGCGAAGAAGGCCGTCTGCATCACGGTGTTGATGCGGTTGGACATGCCGGCGTCGTGGGCCACCTGGTAGGCGTCGATCACGTACAGGCGCAGGCGCCTGGCCAGGATCCTCTCCTGAATCGGCCGGGGCAGCTCGTCCCAGATCCGGTCCGGACCGAAGGGGCTGTTCAGCAGGAAGACGCCGCCCTCTTCGGCCACGTCCAGCACCGGATAGCGGTTCAGGAACTCGAACTGGTGGACCCCGATGAAGTTCGCGCTCTGCACCAGGAAGGGCGCGTCGATGGGCTTGGGACCGAAGCGCAGGTGCGAGACCGTGCGGGCCCCGGACTTCTTGGAGTCGTAGACGNNNATGATCTTGATCGAGTTCTTGTTGGCACTGACGGTTCCGTCCGAACCCAGGCCCCAGAACACGGCGCGAACCGAGCACTCGGGCTCGACGATCCAGGTGGGGTCGTAGGGCAGGCTGGTGTGGCTGACGTCATCCTGGATGCCGACGGTGAAGCCGCGACGAGGCTTCTCCTTGGTCAACTCGTCGTAGATGCCGCGGACCATGGTGGGGGTGAACTCCTTGGAGGAGAGGCCATAGCGACCACCCACGATGCGCGGGACCTTGGCGAACGGGGCGATCCCGTCCTCCATGCCCTGCATGACCGCGGTCTGGACGTCCTGCAAGAGCGGCTCGCCAGCCGAACCGGGCTCCTTGGTGCGGTCCAGAACGCCCAGGGTGCGGACCGTCGCCGGCAAGGCCTTGAGGAAGGCGGTGGTGTCGAACGGACGGTACAGGCGCACGGTCAGCACGCCCACCTTGCGGCCCTCGGCCACAAGCTTGTCCACCGTCGCCCGCACCGTCGAGACGCCCGACCCCATCAGCACGGTGACCTGCTCGGCCTGGGGATGACCGTGATACTCGAAGAGGCTGTAGTGGCGGCCGGTCAGCTCGCCGAAGCGGTCCATGCAGCGCTGCACCAGCGCGGGAGTGGCCGCGTAGTAGGGGTTGCTGGCCTCGCGCCCCTGGAAGTAGACGTCCGGGTTCTGGGCCGTGCCGCGGAGCACCGGATGGTCGGGATTCAGACCCCGGGCGCGGTGGGCGCGGATGGCCTCGGCGTCCAGCATCTCGCGCAGGACCTCGTCGGCGAGGCGCTCGATGGTGTTCACCTCGTGGGAGGTGCGGAAACCGTCAAAGGCGTGCAGGAAGGGGACCCGGCTGGCCAGGGTGGCGGCGTGGGCCACGGCGGCCATGTCCATGGCCTCCTGGACCGAATTCGAGAACAGCATCGCGAACCCGGTAGCGCGGCAGGCCATCACGTCGGAGTGGTCGCCGAAGATCGACAGGCCGTTGACGGCCAGCGACCGGGCGGCGATGTGGAAGACCGTGCTGGTGAGCTCCCCGGCGATC
>DCTU01000117.1 GCA_002329445.1 bacterium UBP9_UBA1432 | reverse complement strand
GCTGGCGGGTCGCTGGCGAACAGCCCAACAGAGAAGGCGAACACCCAAACGGGCAAGGCGAACACCCGCCACAACGTGGGTTCAGACGTCTGTGACCCGCGACCGGCAGACTCTCTGAAAGGTCTGACACGTTCGCACCCCGCACGTTCGGTCGATTTTGACACCCCCCGAGCCCGGTGATATAGTACCGGATATTAAGAGAGAGCCCAACCCATTGCGGGTCTTGCGGCCCTCCCCGAAGCCCCTGGCCCGGAGTCTTTCTCCCGGGTGGCGCACATCCAGGCGCCGGCAGTCTCGGGGCGGGCCGGTGTCATCCTGGACCCGAAACCCTGGAGACTTCATGGACAAGAACAGCATCTGGCAGAAGATCGAAGAGAACGTTCAACGCGTGGCCGAGCAGGGCGAACTGGTCCAACCGGGCCAGACCTTTGCGCTGACCCGGCACCAGGAATACGCCATCGCGGAGGTCGGCTCGCGGCTGACCGAAGGCAAGGACCGCATCCTGCTCAAGGCCCCCACCGGCTCGGGCAAGACCGAGGTCTCGCTGCGCGTCGCCGTGCAGCGCGCCCTGGACACGGGCCGCCACGTCGTCATGTTGGCCCCCACCCGCGACCTGGCCCGTCAGCAGCATATGTACTTCGCCGACCGGCTGGCGGGGACCGGCCTGGAGTGCGTCCAGATGCATGCCGGCATCCCGCCCCGCGATCGCCAGCGCTCGCTGGATCAACTCCTGGCCGGGAACGTGTCATTTGCCATCGGATCGGCCATGCTGTTGCAGCAGCGCAAGTACCGCAGCCTGCTGGAGACCGCCTCGCTGGTGATCGTCGACGACGTGAACGCCTTTGACGAGGACGAGGACCTGGCCCACCTGCGCGGCCTGGCGGCACCGGTCCTGTTCACCTCGGCCACCCCCGAAGCCGTCGAGCGCTTCCTCAAGCGCGAGGGAGCCTGGCGCGAAACGGTGGCCATGACGGACATGCCCTTCGACTCGCCCCCCACCCGGCGCCACGAAGTGCCCGCCAGTTGGAACGAGAACATCTTCACCCAGATCGACCTGGGCATGGAGGTCCTTCGCCGCCACATCGAGTCGGGCAGCCGCATCTACGTGATCAGCCGCACCCGGGCCCGGGTGCCGATCCTGGCCCGCTATATCGAGGATCGCGTGGGCGTGCCGGTCTCCATGCTGCACGGCGAGATGGCCGACAGCCTCGAGCACCGTCGTCGCTCGCGCGGCAAGTCCGCCGACATGCCCCTGGAGGACCGGGTCAGCATGATGCGGCAGTTCCGCGACAACAAGCCAGCCATCCTGGTGGCCACCAACCTGGTGGGCTCGGGCCTGGACATCCCCATGGCCGACATGGTGCTGGTCACCGACGCGGATCACTTCGGAGAGGCCGAGATCGAACAGCTCGTCGGCCGGGTGGGCCGCCGCGAGCGCGAGTCCGACTGCGTGCTGATCACGGGCACGACCACCTCCTACACGCAGAACAGTCCCAAGATCAAGCAGTTCACCTATATCCGCAACGGAAAGGTGATCCAGTCCTTCAAGGCCCTCCCGCCGGGCCGTCGCCGGATGGACCGTCGCCGCGCCATCTGAAGACTTGCCAAGGACGCCGGCGCCTTCTTCCCGGTCAGGGGAGAGGCCCCGGCGTCCTTCAGTTTACAATCCTCCAACCCATGCCGACGACGGGCCTGCTATCCTTCGTTCCAGGAGGAGTGTGTCCCGATGACGCTGCCGATCGCCCACAACCCCAACTCCGGAATGCGGGCCCACCTGGCCCCGCGCCCCGCGTCGGCCCAGGAGCTGCGCGCCGCGGCAGAAGGCCTCGACGGGGTGGATTTGACAGGCGGTGAGGTCCTCCGCAGCGGAGTCTTCGGCGGGATTGCCAGCACCGCGGCCACCGCCGGCCCCTCGATCGCAGCCCACGAGCTGGGCCACGCGGTGGCAGCCAACGCGGTCTATCAGAACGCCAACCCGTCGATCAGCATCCAGCCTTTCAAAGGGGGCGTCTGCCGCTACACCCCCGGTCCCCTGACCGACCTGGGCGAGAAGCTGGGCCCCAACGGAGCCCGCGCCCTGGTGGCCGGAGCCGGAACCCTGGTGGACGCGACCTCCGCTGCCGTGGCCTTCGCGGTGGGCTACAAGATCCGCAAGGAGCATCCGGTTCTGGGCCCCGCCCTGATGGGCTACGGCGGATTCACGGTGCTCAACAGCATGCTCTACGCGGGGACGGCCTTGAAGGGGTCCCTTCCCCTGCTGGCCAAGCAAGGCAACGACTTCGCCGCCCTGGCCACCTCGATCGGGTTGCCTCCCCTGGCCTCCATCGCCCTCCTGGGAGCCCTGCTGCCCGCCGAGTATCTTCTGCTGCGCCACCTCGAGAAACAGGCCGGCTGACACACAGGCACCCCCGAAGCCGTCGAAGGGGTCGCCGCAATGAGACAGAACCCGCAAGACTACGTGCTGCTGGACCGCCTGTCCGAGCTGGGCGAGGTGGACCCCCGGCCCATGTTCGGAGGGTTCGGCCTCTTCCTCGAAGGTCAGTTCTTCGGACTGGTGGTCGGCGGCCAGGCCTACTTCAAGGCCTGGCCCCAGACCCTGCCCCGCTATGAGGGCCTCGGCATGCAGCCCTTTCAGCCCAGCCCCACCACCCGTCTGAAGACCTACTACCAGGTTCCCCCCGAGGTCGCCCAGGATCCCCGGCAACTGTGCGAGTGGGCCCGGGAATCCTGGCAGGGATTCCGCTGACCCCGGCACCAGACGGCATGGGACTGCTCCTGGTCGGCCTGAACCACAAGACGGCTCCCCTGGTCGTGCGCGAGCGCCTGGCCTTCGGCGAGTCGGGCTTGGAGTCGTCCCTGACCGGGCTTCTGGAAAACCCGGCGATCCGGGAGGGCGTGATCCTCTCCACCTGCAACCGGACCGAGATCTACGTCTCGACGCCCGACCTCCAGGAAGGCGGACGCCAACTTCTCGACTTCCTGGCCCGGGCCCGCGGCCTTGAACCCGACGACTTCAGCAACCACCTCTACACCCACGTCGAGGATCAAGCGGTGACCCACCTCTTCGCGGTGGCCAGCGGCCTGGACTCGATGATCCCGGGCGAGAACCAGGTCCTGGGCCAGGTCCGCAAGGCATGGGAAACCGCGCGCAGCGCCGGGGCGACCGGCCCGCACCTGGACCGCCTCTTTCCCTGGGCCGTCCGGGTGGGCCGGCGAGCCCGCAGCCAGACCCGGATCAACCAGGGCGCCGCCAGCATCAGCCACGCCGCGGTGGAGATGGCCCGCGCCCTTCTGGGCGACCTGGCCCGGCGCACCGCCCTGGTGCTGGGGGCCGGCAAGATGAGCGAGCTGACCCTGCGACACCTGACCCACTGCGGCGTCCAGCGCGTCTCGGTCAGCAATCGGACCGATGCGCGGGCCCAAGAGCTGGCCCGACGCTGCGGTGTCCACGCCGTCCCCTTCGAAGACCTGGACCGGACCCTGGCGGACTGCGACATCCTGCTGACCTCGACCGGCGCGCCCCACTTCATCCTGACCCGCGAGCGCCTGGAACGCCTCATGCAGACCCGGCCGGCCCGCCCCCTCTTCATCATGGACATCGCCCTGCCCCGGGACGTCGAGCCTTCCTGCGCCGAACTGGAGCAGGTCCACCTGTGCAACCTCGACGACCTCCAGCAGGCCGTGGCCCGCAACCTCTCGCACCGCCACGAAGAGGTGGCCGAGGTGACCCGGATGGTCGAACAGGAGACCCGAGAGTTCCTCCGCGACCTGGCGGGCCGGAGGGCCGTGCCGGCGATCCGCAGGCTTCGCGAGCACGTCGAGGCCCTGCGCCAGGAAGAACTGGAGCGCGCCCGAGCCCGCGGACTGAACGCAGAGCCTTTCGCCCTCCTGGAGAACTTCTCGCGAAACCTGGTGCGCAAGCTGCTGCACCAGCCCACCCGGAGGCTGCGCGAGATGGCGGCCGACGGGGAGGCTCCTGCCCGACTGCAGGACGGCCTGGCGCTCTTCGGACTGGAGGCGCCCCCGGCAGAGTCTGCGGCAGAGTCTGCAGAAGCCTCTTCGGAAGTGGCTTCGGGGCGCCCCCTCCTGCGCCTGGGAACCCGCGGAAGCGACCTGGCCGTGGCCCAATCCCAGGCAGTGGCCGACGCTCTGCGCCGTGCCTGGCCCGACCTGGAGGTTCGTCTGGAGGTCATCCGCACCACCGGCGATCGGATTCAAGACCGGGCCTTGTCCAGCTTCGGAGGCAAGGGCATCTTCACCCGCGAGCTGGAGGAGGCCCTGCTGGAGGGCCGGATCGACCTGGCGGTGCACAGCCTCAAGGACCTGCCGGGCACCCTGCCTGAGGGCCTGACCCTGGCCAACCCGCCGCGTCGCGAGGATCCTCGCGACTGCCTGGTGGGGCCTCCTTTGTCCGAACTTCCCCCCGGTGCCCGGGTCGGCACGGGAAGCCCCCGTCGGCGAGCCCAGTTGCTGTCCCTCCGAGGCGACCTGCGCTGCCTGGAGATCCGGGGGAACCTGCCCACCCGGATC
>DCTU01000382.1 GCA_002329445.1 bacterium UBP9_UBA1432 | reverse complement strand
CGAGAGGGTTGCCGGCTCTGGAGGCCGGCACATGCCGGGGCTGAGGGGCGGCACATGCCGGGGGCCCAAGATTCCTACAGGGAAAAGCCAGGAGTGGAAACCCGCGACTCGAACCCCTGGGACAGTGGAGGGGGGGCCTTGCCAGCGCACCCGGCGTTCTGAGACGCCCCCGGGGAACAGATGAATCATCCCGAAGCGGATGGAGGATCTCCGATGCGCTCCAGAGTCCTGATCACCCTGCTACTCCTGGCCTTTTTGACAGCCCTGGCTCCCGCCCAGGGCCAGAACGTGACCTGGATGGTCACCGAATGGGGCTCGGTCTACCGCAACCTCAAGAAGGTGGCCGACAAGTCCTACAAGGAACCCCGACAAATCGCCGGAACGGCGGACCACCACTTCGTCGCAACCCGTGACGGCTCGATCTGGAAGGACGGAACCCGAATCGTCCAGGGCTTCTACAAGGACATGAACGTCGTTGACCTGGACGCCCGGGGCGACGACTACTACGTCCTGACCCTGCAGGGAAACCTGTACCGGAACGGACAGGTGATCATGCCGGCCGGGCGGGTCCAGCGCCCCCATCACCTGATCCTGCGGGGACCCGACATCTTCATCATGAACGACACGGGCGAGGTCTTCCGCAACGGGACGCAGGTCGGCAAGCCCTACTTCCTGGACGGATACTACCCCAACAACTTCGCCACCGACGGAACCGACTTCTGGTTCACCATCCCGGCGGGAACCGCGAACCAGGGGGACTGGGTCTACAAGAACCGCGACAAGGCCCACGACGAGACCTGGGTGGTCCGCGAACTGGCCAGCGTGGCCGGGCACTTGGAGATCTTCTCGGGCAAGAGCCTCTTCCGCGACTGGCAGCGGGTCGAGCGCTTCCAACCCGACAAAGCAGAGGTTACCTCCCACCTGGACAACGTCGTGGACTTCCATTTCGTGCTGCCCTGAACTCCTGATCCAGCGCCGGGGGGGGACCCGGTCGGGGGGCATCCACTGCCAGGTCAATCCTGTCGTCCTGGGCCCTCTCAAGAATCTCCCGAAAGTCCGTCCGGGAGGACTGGTTTTCGGGGATTCTTCCGTCGGGGCGGCAGGCTTGAGTTGGCGCGGCCTCGGGGCCCGGTGCCACGCCCGCCTGATGGCCCGGGGTCACAGGTGCTGGGAACGGGGCCTGGTGGGCCGGCAGTGAGCTCCAGTCGCCCCCCCCGGCCTGGGATGGCCGGGAGACGGGAGGCAGGGGTGTTCCAGGCGTTGCTGTTGGACGGAGACGGTCGATGGACCTTCGGCACGAGGGCGCTGACCTGCTTCGCCCCACCTCCTGGCAGGCTCGGGTGGGCCGATGGAATGACACACGGCCGGGGGGGCAACCGGCGGCCAACGACCGGGATTGCCCTGGACTTGGGCTTCGACAGCCCCAGCCACTTTGCAGCCGCCTCTCGCCGGTGCTTCGGAGAGCCCCCCAGTCAGACCAGGCAGGCCAACTGAACGCCCGGGAGGCGGCTCGTCTGAATCTGGAAGTGGGCCCCCTGGGTGTTGTGCCCGCCCCCACACCAGGAGTCATTGCAGGACACCCCGCCCCGGACCGAAAGGAGGTCCTTCCCGGATCATTGAAACTGGACCTCCGGGCACAGAAACCAATTGAAGACTGACGGCAGAATGCCATGCGCATCCAGACCATCTTCCTCATTGCCTGCAGGCAGGCCACTGCAGCCCTGGTCCTCACCGTCCTGCTTGTGGCCAGTGCCCTGTTGGGGCAGATCTGCGCAGCGCCGTCCACCAGGTCATTCCTACGCCTGAATCAGGCTGGAATCCAGGTGGACCTCAGCCGCTCGCGCCCCCTGCAGACCTGGAAGCCACAGATCCAGGCCTACTCAATGAGACACTACGGCGAAGCACGCTGGCACCTTGTGCCGCGCTGCATCGTGCTTCATTACACTGCAAGCTCAAGTTTTCCCTGGAACCTGGTCCAGTCGGGCAACTTCGCCGGAGAGGCACCGGGGTTGGCCTCCCACTACGTGGTGGACGGCCTGAAGGTCTGGCAGATCCTGCCTCCCACGGTTCGCTCGCGCGGAGCCTACGGGATCAACCACAGGGCCCTGAACATCGAGATGGTTGCCCTGGACCAGGCGGATCTGGCCCGCAATCGAAAGAAGACCCTGGAGTCGACCGCGCGCCTGGTAGCCGACCTGGCCAGCAGGTTCAAGATCCCGTTGGAGGAGGTCTATAGCCACGAGGAGGTGGCGACGATGGACCCCTCCTGTGTGCCTTGGGTGCTGGACCTGGTCAACCCGGGCCCCTACGACAAGATCGATCCCGGCCGGGCGAACATGGCGAAGATCAGAGCCAGAGTCGATGACCTTCTGCAATAGACGGACGGGTGCGCGAGGTCGGACGCGAACTTTGTGTCGACACTGGACCTGATTTGCCGCTGTCGGCGGCCTCTCCACGCCCGTAGTTGGCCCGCAGACCCACGAATTCCACCCGGGAGACGAATCGAGCCTGGGACTTCTCCAGGGAGGCCACCATCCATGCCGCGAAAATCTGGAATGATTCTACTGCCTCTATCCCGGGTTGGTCGCGGCCAGGGTGTTCGCCCAGGCGCCTCAGCGGGTCCTCTTCCTGGGTGGCGACCGGTGGACCCCGGGGTCGACTGCTGAACCGATGAAACGGTCCAGATACGGACGGGCCGGGTGTCCCTCGGGGATCAGGGAGTCGAGACGGTCGACAATCAGCGGCCATTCCCACCCGACGCACTTCAGGCGCATGACCTCCAGCGCGGAAAAAGACATCAGGTCCCGCACGGTCAACAACCTGTTCGCCCAGAATCCCGACAGGAGGCTGTCCGAGAAGTCCAGTTCGGACAGGCTGACGTCGAAGACCGGATGGTCATCCCCAGCGGGAGAACTCTGCGGTTCGGGCTCTACCTCGTCCTCCTCCTCGGATTCCCAGTCGCCGTCCTGGTCGTCCTCGTCACCCCCAGCGCTGTCCTCAACGTCCTGATCGTCGTCATCGTCGTCGTCGTCATCGTCGTCATCGTCGTCATCGTCGTCGTCGTCATCATCCTGCCAGATCTCAGGATGCCGACACGCATAGGCGAAATGCTGAGGCCAGATCGTCAAGGCTTGTCGGAGCAAAGCGGCCTGCGCAGGAGTGAGGAGTTCAAGAAGCCCGTCCCGGCGGCGAGGGTCCATCAGGTCTCCGACGGACGAAAAGGCCGCGCCCTCGAGCAGCCTCGCCAGACTGCACGGAATCAAGGGCACCAGGCGCCGCACTGGCAGGTCGCCTCCCGGCACCGCACCCAAGGGGATATCGGGTTGCCGCCTGTTGCGTCGGTCTTGAGCCATCCAGATCCTTGCACCTTACCAGACGTCGAGTCGCGTCCCCACAGGCAAGCGCCCCCGAACGAGCGGATGTCAAAGCGGACTGGCGAACATGTGAGTCCTCACAGGGCTTTCCGACGCCCCACCGCCTTTCCCTGCCGGGGCTGCAATGTGCTGGCCGGAGCGGTCGGGAGCAGTCATGGCCAATTCCGGCGCTTCGGACTCACTGGGGCCCGGGGTTGGCCGGCCTCCGTCCTCCCCGCGGGCAGGCCCTGGGGCAAGTCCTGGCTCAGGTCCTCGAAGGCTCGGGGCAGGTGGTACTGAGCCGAGAAGGCGTTGACCAGGCGAACCCTCCGCCCGCACCCGTCGGCCGCCAGCACCAGGGGCGAGGCGGCGTCCCCCCGCACCAGCGGGTGGTGGGCGCCGATCCACAAGGCATCCTCCCCGCCCGAGGTCACCACGATCGGAACCCGGAGGCCGCGGGCCCGTTCTGCTTCGACCTCCACCCCGTGCCGGTGCAGGCGCAAGGTTGCCGCCATCCCGAGCAGGGCCTCCCTCTCGTGTTCCCGGGACAGCGTCGGCCGGGCCCCGGTCAGGACGTAGTCCAAGAGATCCAGGCCCAGCCAGCGGTGCAGCCCCTGGTGCAGAACCCGGTTTGCGTAGCTGCGCATACAGCCATAGCAGGAGCTGGCGCAACCGCAGCGGGCGTCGACCAGCAGGTCGCGGGCGGCCATCAGCACCTCGGGGAGCCGCATCGAGCACTCTCGGGCAAAGCCCGCCCCTCCCGGCAGGACATCATACAGGTACAGGTCCACCGCCTGGCCGAAGGTGGCGTGCACGGGGCTCCAGTTGGCCTGCAGTTCGCCCTCGTCGATCTGCAGCAGGCGCGAGGCGCCCAGCACCAGGGCCTCGGCCAGGGTGGTCAGGGCGGCCCGGACTCCTGCCTGCCGGGTGTCGAAGTGCAGGGGTTCCAGGGCCCGGATGCGCAGGACCAGAAGGTCGGTGAAGAAACGGTGCCCCAGATACAATGGCAGGACGACTTCTCCGGTGCAGCGCTCGTTGGGCTTGAGAGGGTTGGGGTGGCCTGCATCTCGGCCCTTTTTGGAAGCCCTCGCCCGCGCACCGCCCTTCGGATCGTCGGACTCGCGGACCAGGTCGGCGAACCCGCACTCCGGACAGAACTGGAAGCCCCGGCATTGCAGCCCCTTGTTCACACTGATCAGGTGCCCGCGACGGTTGACGGTGGCCAAACGCCCTCCGTAGGGCTCCTCGCGCCAGTTCTGGGCCTCCTCGCCCAAAGGAATCTCCAGGCGTGCGCGACTGGACGAACCCGCGTACTGACCCGAGCTGCCCGTGTCCAGGGTCGGCTCCTCGTTGACGTTCGGGGCGAAGCCCTGCGGGCGCACGAAGGGCTTGACGTCGATAGCCCCCCCACAGACGGGGCAGGCATCCAAGGGCTGGTCGACNNACCTCTCCCACGGCGGCGAAGCCACAGCCAGCCCGGTCCCGGCCCTCCTCGCAGGCCAGGAACAGCTTCTGGCTCTGCAGGGGGTCGGCGGGCGAGGACTGGAAGGGTGAGTACAGGGCGCCCGAGCGGTAGACGTACTTGTCGATGGTCAACTCGGCCCCGGGGGCATACTCGCTCAGCGCGATCTGCAGGTCGCGCTGCGGCGCGAACCTGAACTCCGGACTCCCCCCCCGGACCGGGCGACGCTTGAAGACGTAGAACGAGACGACATCCGTGGGAAAGGCGTAGCGCGGCAGGACGGCCTGCTCGATCAGCGTCTGAAGCAGTTCCTGGGCCAGGATCGGCTCCAGGCGGTCGCGCTCGGACTGGTCCAGGGTGTCGCGGCGCCGGTAGGCTTCCACGGGCAAAGCCCGGGAGATCCTGTCAACCAGACGGGCCGTGGCCTCGTGAGCCACCTCGGCCCTCTGCTGGGCCGGGATGTCGGATTCCAGCCAGTGGCTGCGCCGCGGCAGCCAGGCCTGGATGGACTCCTCCACTCGCCGAGAATTGACCTCCAGCCAGCGGCTCAATTGGCTCAGCGAGCATGGCCCCGTGCCCAGGAACTCCTCGACCGTCCCCATGGCGGCCAGGAGGCCGTTGCGCACCTGGTCGCCGGGGACCGTCTGGTGGAAGAAGGTCTGCAGCACGAAGGCTCGGGCGTGGCGCAGGGCGATCTCGCGGTTCTCGACGTAGACCACCGGCGGACGGACATCACCCGCGATGATGCCTCCGGGCTCCGAGAAGAAGTAACTGTCGTGGGTTCCCCCTTGGGCCCAGGTGACCACGCCCGCCACGGCCCGGCCCCGACGACCGGCGCGGCCGGCGCGCTGCTGGTAGTTGGCCACCTGGGGAGGGACGTTGCGCAGGGCCACGGCGCTGAGGTTGCCGATGTCGATGCCCACCTCCATGGTCGTCGTGCAGCTCAGCACGTCGACCACGGGTTGGCCCGACTCCAGGGGCATGTCCTGGAAGCGCAGTTCGTATTCCTCCACCCGGGACAATTCGGGATCGTCCTGGGCCGAGGACAACTGGGCCGAGTGCTCGGCGGCGAAGAGGCCGAAGGGGTCCAGGTCGCTGCCGGCCAGGGCTCGCTGCACCTGGTCGCGGTAGTAGGAGAGCCGGGCAACCAGGGGGGCCTCCGACAGGTCCAGGGGCTTCAACCCGCCCAGGCAGTCGGGGCACAGCATGTCCAGGTGAGCCACGTGCAGACGGCTGCAGCGCCCGCAAACGGTGAACTCGGCAGGTTCGCACAGGTCCAGCCGCAGCCCCTCCTCGGCCAGGTAGTACCGATTGTCCTCGTGTTTCAGCAGGGGCGTTCCCCCGACCCGCTCTTTCAGCCAGGCCGTCAACAGGGCGATCTCGTCCGCCCCCAGCAGGGCCTCCTGGAGGTAGCGGTCCAGGCGCATGGGCATCCAATGCACGTTCTTGGCCGGGTCCAGGCCCTGGGGGCGATACAGCTCCAGATTCTCGGTCCGGAAGTGGACCACCCCGTCGGGCCAGAACGAGCGCCTCTCAAGTTGCGTGCGGATCCAGACGCGCAGGAAGGCCCGCTGGCGCTGCTCGTCCCAGCCCAGCTCGGGGAAGGTGGCCTTCACCAGGTCCCAGACCTCGTCCACCTCGCGAAAGTGGCCCAGGCCCAGGGGCGCCGGCGAGTAGAAGCGGTCGGTCATCTCCTGGTAGAGCAGCAGCGACCAGGCCTGCGAGCGGGGTTGGCGGCGTGCGGCGCCCAGAGCCGCCCGCAATGGGATGGTCCGGACCTTGAGGACCGAGCCGCAGAAGGAGGCATCCTCCTGCAGGTACTGGGCCACGGCCAGGTTGCGCTCAGCCCAGATCCGCAGGAACGCCTCGTAGACCAGGTAAAGTTCAGCCGGGACACCCAGTTCAGCCGGCACGCGCTGGGCGGCCATCACCAGCACCTGTCGGAAGGTATTGCGCAGGTGGGACATCTCCAGGGCGGGCGCCAGTCGGGCCGCTCGCTGGCGGCCGTCGGTGAAGCACAGGACCTTGCGCCCTCCGTTGGGCAGGTCCTGACGCCCCCGCGCCGTCTGCCTGGGCTGCTCGGCGAAGAGCGTCTCAACCAGGACGGTGAACGGTTGCTCGCCCTTGGTGGCGAAGTTCAGCACCTTCCCGACTCCCTGGCAGATGCCGCACTGCTTGAAATCCGCGGTCCGTTGGCCCTTGCCGTCCACGTAGCGCCAGAAGGTCCGCACCAAGCCCTGGGCCCCCGGCATGTTGACGAAACCGGTGCCCAGGTGGACCCGGAGGGGCTCCACCCGAGCCTCGTGGCTGGGAGGCTCGGCCAGCAACTGCAGGTCCACCAGGGTGGAGGGCTCGGACTCGGTCCACAGGAACTCCGGCGACGCCACCTGGTTGAAGGGCACCCGGGCCAGGAAGTAGGCCGCCCCGCAGTCGCGGCAGGACCCCAATTCCAGGACCCGCGAGCCGCATGCGTCGCAGTGCAGGCGGCTCGCCACGAACATCTTTCCAGCCGCCCCTTCCGCCAGAGCCCCGGGACAGGCGGGGTTCGTGCAGGCAAACAAGCCGGGCAGGCCCCGCAGGAACAGGTGGATGCGAGCCGGAACCAGGGCCGGAGCGTTGAGCTCGGGGCGGGCCAGAACGCACAGGGTCAACAACACCTCGGCGGCATGCTCGGCCTGGGAGACTCCGGGGAAGAGGGCCTCGGCCAGCGCCCCCAACGGCGTGGTCCGACCCGCGGTTCGGGCCAGCAGTCGCTTCACCTCGGGCAGGTCCGGGAGGCGGCGATACAGGGCGGCCTCGGGATCGGGCTGGGGATCCAAGTCCAGGAGTTCGAAGAGGGGGCGGGCGCTCTCGGCCAGCGACCGCTCGGGCTGGTGCAGAGCCACCAGGTCCAGCCCGTCCAGCACCTCGGCCAGGCCGGGGGTCCGGCCCTCGGCGTCGCCCAGGGCCTTGCGGCTGCCCGTGACCACCTCGAAGTCCTCGGGCCGCTTGGCCGTCAGGTCGGCCGCGAAGCGCCGAACCCGCTCGTGGGCGTCGGGGCCGTCGCTGAGGCTGGCGCTGGTGCAGATCACGCGGAAGCGATCGGGGCTCCCCTCCAGTCCCAGGCGCGCCTGCAGTCGGCGCAGCAGAAGTCCCACCTCCGCGCCCCGCGCGCCACGGTACATGTGAGCCTCGTCGACCACCAGAAGCAGGCGGTTCTGGGGGTCGGAGTGCAACCACTCGCGGGTCTGCTGGAAGATCGGCCTCTCGATGGGCCGCATCAGCATGTACTCCAGCATCGAGTAGTTGGTGACCAGCAGATCCGGAGACGTCTCCTGCATCTCGTGACGCGTCAGGAGTTCCCGGTCGCCGGGTGCGGTGCGCAGCCGGTTGCTCCAGCGCTGTCCCGAGCGACCGTAGAAGGCTTCAATGTCCTTGGCGGGCCAGCGCCCCTTGGCCTTGAGCTCCTCCTGGAGGTTGCTCAGGCGGCCGTGAAGGTACCCCTCCAAGAGGGCGCCCGCCCGGTCCCGGTCTCGGCGGTCCATGCGGGCTCCCGGGTAGGGCGTCCGGCTGGTATACATTCCGAACTGCACGGGCCGCCCACCCAGGGCCTGGAAGTGCGCGCCAAAGCGCTCGTTCCCGAAAAGGATCCGCAACCGCGCCACCTGGTCGTTCACCAGCGCGTTCATGGGGTAGAGGATCAGGGCCCGCATCCCCCGGCGGCGATACGAGTCGGGCCGATGGGAAGCTTCCTGGTGCATGGCCGCCAGCAGGGGCAACAGGAAGCACTCGGTCTTGCCCGAGCCGGTGCCGGTGGCCACCACCAGGTCCCGCCCCCGGGTCAGGAAAAGCTCGAGCGAACGCGCCTGGTGCTGGTAGGGCGGGTCGAAAAGCAGGGGCTCGGGGCTGCCGGGCTTGCGGAACTTTGCCGGATCGGCGAGGTCGGTCAGGAGCTGGCGGGTCTCGGGCCACAGATCCAGGTCAGTGAAGCGTTCGCCGGTCTGGTAGCGCGGCGTGCTCTCCACGTAGGGTTCCTGCGCCAGGACTCCATCCCGACCACGACGGTCCAGCAGTTCGCGGCGGGCAGCCACCAGCGCCGGGTCGCGCAGGGGGTAGGCGGCCTCCAGGTAGGCTCGCAACCTCTGGTGCAGGCGGCGGGCCAGGCGCGAGGGTGTATAGCGTTCCCGGCGTTCCTGCGGGTCCAGTTCGGGTTCTGGCTCGGGGGGCAAAGGCGGCGGCTCCACCGGGGCGACCGAGGCCGAGGAGACTGCGGCCGGCCCCGCCTGGTGGCGCTCGATACAAGCCTTCACGCTGGCGCGGATCGAGGGAGCCATCGAGGGCAGGTCCAGGACCTCGCGCACGACCCGAACGGTCCTCTGGCGAAGGATCTCGCCCAGGAGCGCGTCCGCATAGGCCTCGGTCATCTCCTGAACGCCGGTGAATTGGATCCGGATGCCCATCCCAGACCCCAGGGCCTTCAGGACATGCTCGGCGTGCTCCGAAGCCCTCCGGACGTCGTCCAGCCGAGGGGCTTCCGAGCCGAGATCCAGGACTTCGCTCACGGTGCGTCGCTCCGACAATGAAAAGTTCAATCCCCAGGCTTCGCCGAGACTACGGGACGAGGCCCCATAAGTGGAAGCCTTCGACGTATTCCCAACGTGTGCCAGGTCCTCCCCCCGACGGCCACGCCCAATCTCTCCCGCAGCACTCGGGACAGCCACTGGGCGTCGTGCACCTCCAGCGTCCACTCCCGCCCCTGGACCTGCGTGGCGAGGGCCCGCAGCAGTCTCCACTCCTCCCCCGGCAGCGGGGTGGGCACCACCAGGCGGGGCCGCTTTTGGGACAGAAGTTGCAGGTTCAGGCCTGGTAGATCCATTGGAGAGAATCAGTAATGGTACCTGGCCTGCAGGAAATCGATCCGGTCGGACCTCACCAGGTAGACCAGGCGGTGCTCGCGCGTCAGGCGGCGGGACCATACGCCTGGGGCCAGGTACTTCAACGGCTCGGGCTTGCCGATTCCCCGGAAGGGGTCGCGCAAAATGGCCTCCACAAGGTCCAGGGCTCGCAGGGCGACCTTCCGTTCGGAGTCGACCCAGAAGCGAAGGTCCTCCCGGAACTCGGGATGGAAGACGGCCTCCCGCTTGGGCTCATTGGAGGCCGGCCTCTCAGGGTGTGTCAATCCCCAGTTCCCGGCGCAGCGAGGAGGTGTCTTCGGCGGGGAGATCCCTGTCCAATGCCCGATTCAGAGCAGTCAGCAGCCGCCTGGCGTTCTCTGGCGAGCGCAACAGGTGAGCCGTCTCGACAAGCCCCGTCAGTTCGTCGGCTGCGATCAGCGCCACTTCGGGGACCCCGCGGCGGGTGATGTAGACAACGTCCCGATCCTGGACGACCCGGTCGAGCAGGCCCGACAGGTGCGCGCGGGCTTCCGTATAGGTCCTCTGGATGTCCATCGCGCCTCCAGTACAGGATTACTGTACTGGAAGAGGTGCCACGCGTCAAGCTCGAGGGTCCGGCCTCCGACCTCTCCAGATCGGCCAACCGTGAAGGACGTGATGACCTCAGCAGATGGTGCCCGCTGCGCTTCCGCGTTGATCAGTGTGGGATCTTGCCCGCGGAGCTCCTGCTACCCTGCTGCCTCCCCGACGACCACGCCCAATCTCTCCTGCAACACCCGGGACAGCCACAGGGCGTCGTGCACCTCCAGCGTCCACTCCCGCCCCTGGACCTCCGTAGCGAGGGCCCGCAGCAGTCGCCACTCCTCCCGCGGCAGCGGGGAGGGCACCGACAAGCGAGCCCGGTCCTCATCCAGAAGCTGCAGTTGCATCGACCGGGGTGCGCTGGCCATGCGCTCCAAAGCGAACTGCAGGGCCGCGGCCTCGCTCCAGGGCAGCCTGGACCAGCGGCGGGGTTGTCCCCCTTCGACCAGGAACCAACCGAAGTGTCGGCCCAGGCGGGCCAGGAACCAACCGGACTCGGCCCGGCGGGGGCGGGTCCAGCGGGTCGGGTATCCATGCGGACCGGCGCCAGGGTGGCACAGGCGCAGGTCCTCCAAAGCTGAGGGGAACTGGTCGGTGGCCTCCTCTTCCAGGGCAAGCCTGCGCCAGTCCACGAAGCCCGCGTCCAGGCGGGCGGGGCGCTCGCCAGCCCAGGCCTGCCAGGGCAGGACCAGGCCGCCCAGGGCCCCGACGCGAGCGACCAGAGCCTCGACGTCGGCCGCGCCGAGCCGCGCGACCCGCANNAGGCGCAAGGCTTCCGTGCGGGGACCGCCGACCAGGAGGAAGCGCTGGTCCTGCTCGCCCTCCTCCGACAAGCGCAGAGCGCGCAGGGGCGCCGGGGCCACGGCGGACTCCTTCGGATCACCAGCCAGGTCGCCCAGGCCTTTCAGGCGCTGCAGAAGGACGTCCAGTCGCATCGGATCCGGGGCGGCCACTGCCCTGCCGGCATGGCGCAGCAGGGTGGCCCGGGTGGTCGGCCCCAGCAGGTTGGCCGCCCACCGCAAGGCCTCGGCGGCTTCGCCGTCGGTGAAGGGAGCCGCCTCGCGAGGCGGAGCCGGCATGATGGTCAGGTTCGCCACGATCAGCCTCCCAGGTCCCGGATGAAGTCCAGCAGCAGCCTGGAACCCGGGTCCGCGAAGGCCTCCCGCAGGTCATGCCGCGCGGCCGACAGGCCCAGGCGCGAGCGGGTCCGTTGGATGGCCCAGCACAAACCGTCGGTGACCACGGCCAGGTCCAGATCCTCAGCCCGGGCCCGCTGGCGAGCGGACTGCAGGTCCGGATTGTGATCCGCGTGGTCCAAGACATCCACGGGCTGCAGCCAGGCGTAGGTCTCCAGCACGGGGCGCCCCTCCAGCAAAGCTCCGACGCCCACAGGGAAGCCCTGCATCCCCCCCGAGGTGGCGGCATCCAAGCCCAGCCCCCGCAAGACGGGCAGGATCCACCCGGCCAGGCGTTCCTGAAGCGGGTCGAAATCCAGGGTCTCCAGGTCGACCTGCCCGGCCAGGCGACGCAGGCGGCCGACCAGGTCCCCCTCGTCCGCCAGGCCTTCGTGCAACAGCACCGCTGCTCCCAGTTCGCCCGCCGAGAAGGTGATCCGCGCCACCCGGTTCTCTGCTAGGAAGGAGCGAAGCTCTCCGCGCAAAACGGCCAGTTCGACCCTGCCCTGGAGATCGGCGCGCGTGGTGCGCAGAAGGGATGTCTGTCCGAGCCCGAGGGCCTGCACCGACAGGCTCCACAGAGGTGGCAGGCGCAGGTCCAGGCCCGACAGGCCCCCCAGCAGGTCCCCGGCGGGGAGGACCTGGCCCGGGGGCACCTGCTCCCCACCCCAAGCCAGGCTCCAGGTGGCGGCCACGGGCTGGGATTCCTGCAGGGGGGTCTCAAGGAGGAAGGTGGTGCTGACTGGCTCCAGGTCCGAGGCCAGACCGCGCATTTCGGCGATCCACAAGCCCGGTGCGGCGTCCCGCAACTCGGCCTGCCAGGAAGAACCCGCGGGAAGGGGCTGGCGCAGCGTGGCCTGAGGGCCGGCCAGCAACAGCCAGGCCTGGCCCGCCTCCAATTCGCCCGGCGCCCCCAGGTGCAGGCGCAGCGGGGCGCCACCGTCGTACACGGGCACGACCTCGCCGGAGGGGGTTTCGTACAGGCGCTCGGGAAGCCCCTGGCCGACCTCGATCTCCAGGCCCGCCGGGGCGCGGTTCAGGCCCAGGCGACCCAGCAGGCGGTCCAGGAGGAGGTCCTGGCCGCGGGAGACGGCCATTTCCAAGACGTCGAAACTGTGTCCAGTCCCCGCCAAGCGACCCAGGCGCGTGGCGTAGCCGTGCTGCACCAGGCGCCGGGCGGTTCCGCGCCGGGTCGGCGGTGTCACCAGGCGGTAGCTGCGGCCCGGGGACAGGGGGCCCCGAAGGCGACGCCCCGGGCTGCCAGCGCTGGCCGCGAAGGCGGTGGCGGCCTCCGGCGCCAGGCCCGGGCAGACCCAATCGGGCAGGGGCCGGGCCTGGCCTGCGCACCAGGCTTGGGGGCGATACACCCCGTCGCGGGCCGGAACCGCCATTGGAACGGGACGGCTGAAGGCGCCGGCGGCCCGACGGCAACCCTCGACCTCCACCAGTTCCACCTCGGGTGGGAAGGCGCGGGGTGGGAAGAGGAGCAACAGCTCCTGGCCATCCTGGGAAAGGGCCAACTCCGGGGGGGGCGGACGAGAAGCCGAAGCGGCGGGCTCCTCCCCAGCCAACGGCTGCGCCTGCATCGACCTGCGAGCAGCCAGGCGCTGCAGACGCCGTTCCAGGTCGGCCTGGCCCGACCGGCGCCGGACGGCCAGTCCGGGAAGATCGAACTCCACCACTTCACTGCTCTCGATCCGGCGCTGCACCCGGGCCAGAGGGCAGGCCTCCGGAGTTGGCGTCCCCAGGGCGGCGACTCCCTCCCGGAGCAGCAGGTGCGGCCCCTGGCCCGAGTCCGGACCCAGCAGCAGGAGCGCGCCCTCCGGGAACTCGGGTTCCAGGGCGCGGTCGGGGACCTCAACCAGGAAGGCCCCGTCGGGCAGGGGCTCGGCGTCGTGGGGTTCCAGAAGGACGTAGCCCCGCGGTTGCAGGGGGGCCGTGCCGGCCAGCCACTCACCCGCCGCCGTCAGCGTCAGCAGGGGCGGGCAGACCTCCCCTTCCAGCGGTTCGGGCCGCAGTCGGAACGGCAAGCGCCGCAGGATCAGGCTGCCTTCCGTCAGCAGGCGCAGGCGTCCGTCCTCGGGATTCCACAGGTGCTGCCCACCGCGCTCGTGGTCCAGGCGTTCCAGGCGCTCTTTCCAGCCGCGGCCATCCCAGCCGGCCAGAAGGGCTCCCACCAGGAGGTCGTTGGCCACGGCCTGGTCGCGATGCTTCCACAGGCCCGGCACAAGCTCCTCAAAGCGCACGTCCTCGCCCAGGCGTGCCTCTTCGCCGGAAACCCACAAGCCCTCCAGGAGGTCCGCCTCCAAGAAGGGTTGGCGCCTGCCGAGGGCCTCTTCAGCGTAAGGGGTCAACTCGGGCACTTCGCGGGGCGGGCGGAGCAGGTCAATGGGGTGCGGGGTGCAGTCCTCAGGGGGGACTTCCGGAAGTGATTCCGCAGCCAGGGAATGGCCTGGGCCCGGGGTCGGATAGGGTGTTGAAAGGCCCAGCAGGCTTTCAACCTCACGATCCCAGCGACGACTCGGCGGCTCCAGGAGGCTCAACCGATCCCAGTGGCCCAGGTTGTCCCCGTCGCGCAGGTGACCAAGAAGCCGGTGCACGAAGGCATGAAGGTAGAGGCGAACTTGTTGCTGGGGCTCCAGGCCTTCGCGCAGGTACAGCCGCCAGGCTCGGCCCTCCGGCAGCAGCGCGGCGTCAGCCTCCCCGTCCAGTGGAGCCCGGAAGAGGTCCTCGGCGGCCCGGCCCGTGGCCGAAGCCAGGGTCTGGGCGGTCAGACCCGGGAGGAAGGCGTGGTTGGGCAGGCGGGCCGCAGCATCAGGTGCAACAGCAAGCTTACTGCTGAGCCAAATGCGGGTCCCCGGCAGGTCCTGCCCCAGGAGCAGAGCCGCCCGCAGATGGGAAAACCAGGGCGGACCAACCGGAGCATCGCGGAGGAGAAGGGCCTCGGCGGCCTCACACGGCTGTGGATGTTCGCGGGCCTCTGGGGACTGGGGCTCCCCGAGTGCTTCGCAGAGGACCGGCTCCGCGGGCACCTCCAGAGGCTCGGAAGGCCCAGCCGGACTGGCCGGAGGAAGCGACTCGAGAGCGGCCCGGGCTTCCAACTCCAGACCGACTGACTGCAGACCGACGGGCTCCGGCTCCGGCGGGGCTTCGGCCAAGGCCGGGTGGCGGTCCCTGAGGACCTCCTCTGGAGGAAGGTAGGCCAGGAGGTCGTCCCAGGTGGGGTGGTGGCGCTCCAACAGATCGGCCAGGTCTGTCGGCCCCAGCCAGGTCAAATGGCCGGGCAAGGCCACAGGCTCCAGGCTGACGACCGTGGTGCCCTCGGGCAGGGGCTCCAGGTCCTCCCCCAGCTCGGGGCAGCGAAGCCTCAGGGACTCCTTCCCGCGGTGCCCCCGGGCGTCCAGAGGATCGCCAGCCAGTCGCGTGACCTGCCAGCCCATCCGAGCGTGCAAGGCACAGGCGAAGCGACGGAAGGTGGGCAGGTCCATCTTCTGCACTTCCGGCCAGGGGATGGGACCGAAGGGGTTGTCCGGGACCTCCAGGATCTCGACCAGCTTCTGGGTTTCCACCTCGCGAGAGGCTACCGGGAAGAGCGCGCTCTCCTGCAGCCGGCGCTTGCTCTCCAAAATTTCGTGCAGCCGCTCGTCCAGACTGGTGAACCCGGCTCCGAGGGCCAGGGGGTGATAGACGTGGACGGGGCGGTTCTGACCGATCCGGTAGACGCGATCGGTGGCCTGGTCCTCCCGGGCGGGGTTCCAGTGGCGGGTGAAGTGGATGACGTGGTTGGCCTCGACGATGGTCAGGCCGACCCCTGCCGCCAGGGGAGACAAGACCAAGGCGGAGAACCCCTCGGTGCCAGCGAAGCGCTGCAGGACCTGGCGCCGCGGGCTGGCTCCGCCCCCTGCGGCGGTAGCCGAAACCTCGCCGTTGATCATGCCCACCGGGATCCGGAACTCGCGCTCGATCAAGGCGACAATCAGGCGCTGCAGGTCCCGATACTCCACGAATACCAGGGCCTTCTCGCCCTGCTGGCGGATCTCGCGGAGCTTCTCCAGCAGCCAGCGGATCTTGCAGGAAGCCTCTACGGCCTGTGCTGTGGAATGCTCCGGTCCCAGTCCCTCCGCAGCGCAGCAGAGCTGCCGCAGGCGGCTCAAAAGGTCCATCACCCCCTGCCCTCCCGCCCCTCGGGTGACCCGATAGTCGGCTACGGCTTTCAGGTAGTCCTGCTGCTGGCGCGAGGTCATCGCCAGCGGCACGAAGTGCAGATTGCGCTCGGGCAACCCCTCGAGGTAATCCTGCTTGCGCCGACGCAGCAGGCTGGGACGGGCTCTGGTCGCGATGCGGGCCGCCAGGCTGGCATACTCCTGGTCGGAGCTGGGGGCGTAGGCAGCCAGGAACTCCTTCTGGGTCCCCAGGCAACCGCGCGAGGCGAAGTCCATCAAGGACCACAGGTCGCCCAGGCCGTTCTCGACCGGCGTTCCGGTCATGGCCACCCGGAAGCGGGCCGACAGGTAGTGCAGGGCCTGGGTGGTGCGGGTGACGGGGTTCTTGATGCTCTGGGCCTCGTCGGCCACCAGGACCGACCAGCGCACCCGCCCCAGGGACTGGTAGTAGTCCCTCACCGTCGCGTAGCCGGTCAAGACGACGGGATACTCCTGGAGCCGGGTCGGATCCAGCCCCTCCCCCCGGCGCAGACTCTGCAGCCCCTGCCCGTGCAGACGGTAGATCCGGTCGTCCTGCAAGTGCCCCGGGCCACGGAAGAACTTGCGGTATTCCTCCTCCCAATTGTCCAGAAGGCCGATGGGGACGACCAGCAGGGCCGGGCCGNNGTGTCCTTGGCGTGGGCCAGCAGGGCCAGCATCTGCAGCGTCTTGCCCAGGCCCATGTCGTCGGCCAGCAGGGCCCCGCGAGCCAGGCCGTTGCGAACCAGCGTCTGCAGCCAGGCGATGCCATGAAGCTGGTGCAGCAGGGGCCGGACATGCAGCGAGAGGCTGCGCGGCAATTCTGCGGGCTCGCAGGGCACGCCACCGATCTCAGGGGCGGGCCGGAGCGCGAGGGGCGGGGGCTC
>DCTU01000283.1 GCA_002329445.1 bacterium UBP9_UBA1432 | reverse complement strand
CTCAAGCCTCGCCCCGCTCCTCATCGGAGACGTGGGTGCTCAGGAGCCCCTGCCGGGCACCCACCACGGCACCTGCTACGTCTGCGGCAGGCAGACGGAACACGGGTGGGCAGAGGCTCCATCGGACAACTTCACCGCGTGGTCTCAGATTTACCGGGGCAGCGTCATGTGCGAGCGGTGTCGACCGATTTTCAAGGACCGCCGTTTCCGCCAGCGATCCTGGGTCGCCACCACGACGGGTGTCCAGTTCGCGGACCCGGAGCATCGGACGCTCCTCTGGGACACCCTGCGCGAGCCCCCAGACCCGCCGTTCTGCGTCTACGTCACCGCCGGCGGGCAGAAACAGGGGTGGATCTCCCTGGGGATCTACCCGTCCACGTCGCGCGATCGCTACTGGGTCGGCACTGACTGGACCGACCGCCCCATCCTCATCGAGCGCGCCTGGGTCCACGGCCAGGCCGAGCTTCTCGACCGGATGCGCGAGCGCAAGACCCCCAAGCAGGTCCTGCTTGACGGCCAGTTCTCCTCCGGGTCCTGGGACCGTGCCATCCGCGAGGGGTGGACAGACGACATCGAGGCGGTGCTTGCCCGCGTGGGCGACCCGCGCTGGGAGGTGGTAGTCCGTGCTCACCCCTGAGGTCCGAGAGCGGTGGACCGACCTGCTCGCGCACATCTACTGCGCGATCCGCTGGAGCAAAATCAACACCCGCCACAACGCCTGGGACATCTGGAACCACAGGGTCCGGGCGGCCGCAACCCGTGGCAGCCTGGGCGAGTTTTCCTCGCGCCTGGCCAACCATTTCGGGTTGCAGTCCTTGCCCGAGGAGGCGGTGGTCATTGTCGACGCCCTCGAGCCTCACACAGGCGACCTGCTGGACCTGACATACCGGGAGCACATCCCGGTCAGCATGCGCGCAGTGGCGCGCGCCAAGGCCTGGAAGGCCGCCAAGTGGAGGCCCTACGAGGCCCCAGACCCGTTCGCCGAGGAGGACAACCATGAGCAGCATCCAGAGGCACGAGGGGATGATCGTCGCCCTGTCGCCAATCCAGCACGGAGGAGACGAGAAAACCGGATCGACCCCGGTCCTTCGCTCTTTGACCCACTGGGATAGCCTGACGGCAAGGCACGTCCGCCTGCCGTTTTTCTCGGGCAACGCCATCCGGGGCATCATGCGGCGGCTCCTGATGCGCGACATGTGCGAGCGCCTGGGCTACGAGGTGCGCAGTCCCAAGATGCATCACGCCCTGTTCACTGGCGGTGTCCTGGAAGGGACCGACGAGGCCGCCGGGTTCATCGACTTGGCGTTCCGTGTCCAGGTCCGCGACACCATCCCGCCACTGGCCCTGTTGGGGAGCGCCGTGGGGAATCAGATGATCCAGGGTTGCCTGCGGGTCGACCATGCCATGCCCATCTGCCGGGAGTATGCGGCCCTCCTGGGACACGTCGACGACCCGCGCAAGGAACAGAGCATCCGCACGTTCACGGATGTTTCGTTCGCGACTCGCCGTGACGACCTGCGGGCTGAGCGCGGGGCCGACGAGCAGGCCCAGCAGATGAAGATCGAGTTCGAGTCCTTCATCTCGGGGACGGCGTTCGCTCACTCCTTCACCCTCGCCTGGGCCTCACCAATCGAGGCGTCCTGTCTGGGCCGTGGTATCGCTCTGCTGGCGGAGCTCCCCTACATCGGCGGCAAGTCCTCGTCCGGTTACGGCCGGGTCGCCTACCACTACCCGACCGCGCCGAGCCCGGATGCCTACCTCGCATACCTGGACGAGCACCGGGAGAAGGTGGTGACGGTCCTGGACGACCTCGCCCTGCGCCTCGACGGCAAGCGGAAGGCGGCGTGACGTGCGTGACGAGGCGAGGCCCTTCCGCGTCGAGGTCAGGCTGGCAGCGCCGGTCAGCCTGAACCATCCCTGGCTGCACCTGGATGGCATCCTGGCGCACCTGGCAGTGAACCGGGTGGCCGGCAGGGCGCAGTACAGCCGGCCCACGAAGGCTGTGCAGTCCTACTCCGCACGAGACCTCGGCCCCTACGCCAACGCCCTGACCAGGACCCCTGTGGCGCAGGGGAGCATCAGTTATTTCGGGCCGGAGGAGAGGCTGTGCAGCCTCCAGTTCTTCAAGCGGTTCGAGGAACGCGGGTTTCCCGCGCGGCGCAAGATCGCGATGGGGTTCGGGCACTATCGCGCCTGGATGTTGCGCGTGGTCTACGTGCCCGCAGAGTGGGCGGTGTTCTACGGGCGCGGCAACGTCGAGGTGGTGCGCGACCTGCTCGACGACCTCACCCACCTGGGCAACAAATCCCGGGCCGGGTGGGGTCGGGTGGCCGGCGTCACGGTGGACGAGCTGGACGACAATCGCGCCCTGGTCTGGGAGGGGCGGGCCATGCGACCGTTGCCGACGCGCATCCTGCGGAGGTGGAGCGACGCCCTGCCGATGGCGGCCCAGGCCCCCTATTGGGATCCGGCAAACGTCGAGATGTGCGCCCCGCCGGGCGCCGAGGTCGAGCTAATGTCCTCGCGCGAGCTGCGCCGGACCGGAGCCATCTCGCATGGATGAGACCTGGGCCGAGACCTTCCGCCAGCATACTCGCACCCGCGGCTACTGGCAGCGAGTCCGCGAGGCCGAGGATGTCATCCGGGGAGTCCTGGACTCGAGCCAGCGCCCCTACGTGGCGTTCTCTGGCGGCAAGGACTCGACCGTAATGGCGCACCTGGTCCTGGACCAGCGCCCTGGCGTCCTGGTTTGGCACGCCTGGAGCATCTGGCGCCCGCCTGAGGTGGAGGCCGAGATTGACGGCATCGCCCAGGCTCTGGGTGTCCAGCGTTACCGCGTGGTCCGTGGCCTCGGCGGCCGACTGCATGGGCAGCACGTCCCGAGGTTGCTCGAGGAGGGGCACGACCGGGTCTTCGTGGGGTTGCGCTCGGAGGAGTCCGGCAAGCGCCGGCGTCGCATCGCCCGCCGGCTCTACATCACGGACATACCCGAGTCCTGGCCCCTGGCGAACTGGACCTGGCTCGACGTGTGGGCCTACATCGTGACGCATGGCCTACCCTACTTGAGCGCCTACGACCAGATGGCGCCGCTGATTGGCTGGGACCAGGCCAGGACATCGACCTTTTTCGACCCGACCGCCGTGCACGGGGATGCGAGCGTGGATGGTGTCCTGTTCTGGCGCCTGCGCCACCAGGTCGGACAGCAGCGAGGAGGATCCCGTGGCTGACATCTACACCGCCGTCATCACCATCCCGGAGCGGAGAGCCTACCGGGAGCGCACCGTCGCAGACCTGGAGGCGCACGGGTTCGCGCCCGAGGTGCTCGAGATGGGTGTCCTGCCGGATGCGGAGCGCAATCGGTTCGGCCGACGATACAGCCTCGCCGGCATCGGCTGGAACGGCCGCCGAGCCTGTGTCAGGGCGCTGGATGTCGGCGCCGACTACGCCCTCATTTGCGAGGACGACATCCAACTCACCAGGTCATTCCGCGAGGCCGTCCTGGGAGCTGCGGGGGAGGGCTACGGCGTCATGACGCTCTACCTCTCCGAGACTCGGTTTGCCCCGCATCGCCTGGTGCCTGGGTTCCGCATGGTCCGCCGGGTGCCGGACTGGTATGGCGGGCAGTGCCTCCTGCTGCGTCGTGACGTGGTCGAGGCCCTGCCTGCCCACTGGCCGGAGCGGAGCGCTCTGGATATCGCCGTCCGCAACTGGGCTGTGGCCACCAGGTCCGCCATCTGGTGCCGCATCCCGTCCGTCGTGCGGCACGTCTGCACATGCAGCACGTGGCGCGCACACACCCGGCATTCCGGGGTGGCCATCGAGACATGACAGGAGCCCCGGCATCGCTGCCAGGGCTCCTGCTGCGCACCCCCGCGGGGTCAGGCCGGCCGCCGCCGTGAGAACGCCTGCCCAGGTCCGCGGCTTGGACCCGGTGGGAATGCTCCGGCGGGAGCGGCACCCGGGGCCGCGGGGGCGAGTATGGATTACGCCGTCAGGAGGCTGGTTCCTGCTCGCTGGTAGTGCAGGTGGCAGCCGTTCTGCGACTCGCAACCAGACCAGTAGGGTCTGCGTGTTGCGAGCCGAAGTGCGACAAGACCCCGGACGAATGGCGTGCCCTCGCAACCAGACCAGTAGGGTCTGCGTGTTGCGAGGCCGGTCGGGGTGGGACGGTAGGATGGAACCCGACGCTCGCAACCAGACCAGTAGGGTCTGCGTGTTGCGAGGCCGCTGGCGGCCTGGCGCTTCTCGGCAGGCTTCAGCTCGCAACCAGACCAGTAGGGTCTGCGTGTTGCGAGGGCGGCGGCCTACAGGCCTGTATCCTCGCGCTTTATTTGCCGCGTTCTGCGAGCGGTGCCTGGCGCCCGGCCAGTGGTCCTTACTCGCGGTCGGCCTTGCGATGGCCGCTTGAACTATTGCCTGCCTGTCATCAGGGCGCGTCGAGCGCCTCTGGGGCCGGAGGCACCAATGGGGTGCTCGCGGCTATTGTCAGGACTATGCCTCGCTCCTTCGCCTTGTAACCCAGCATCTCCTGCAGGAGATGCCAGGGGAACGGCTGCACGAACTGAGCGCGAGACAGATCCAGAACGATCTCGGCCACGCCGGCCCGCCGGGCTCGCTCGGCCAGCATCAAGCTTACCTCGTGGCAGTACGACTTGAGTCGGTTCTGCTGCCGGACAGCAGCCTCCCGCCCCTCACGCAGCCACGCCTCACGACGCTTTGCCGGCCAGCGCTTCTCATGCTTCAGGTCCTCGGCCCGGCGCTTCCGTGCGCGGTCGTAGCCCACGACCTGAGAGCGGATGCGGTCGCCGTTGATAACCCAGCGCACACCATCGTTGATCGTGCACGCAAGAAACTCCTCTGGAGTCCCCTCGACCAGCATCCGGCCAGACGCCTCGCGGGCCTCGCGTCGAGGCATCCAGACCACGAGCTTGGCCATCAGGCGATTCCGGCCATTGCCGTCCGGGCGATGGTCCCCGGGCCTGGACCCGACCTCATAGAGGGTGGCCTCGCCCTGCAGGGAGTCGCCTGCGACGACAGACTCGAGCGCCCGGCGCTGGCGCCGGAACCCGGCACCTCCACGCAGGCGCAGCGTCCAGCGCTCGCCCTGGAACCGGACCGACAGGAGCATGGCGCCGCCATCCTCGACGGACAGAGACCATGCCTGATTGTGGATGGGGTAGGGGAACGGGTAGCGGTAGGCCGGCCACGACGCCTTCCGCAGCCAGACCACGTCATACCGGATGGCCCGGTATTTGCCCTCGATGGCCCGGATGAGAGCCGTTGCCGAGGTGGGGTCCAGGCCCGGCACCGCCTCCCTGACCACGGGGTACAGGTATGGGGTCGGGCACTTGGGGAGCTTCTCCATCTCCGGCACCCGCACCACGTCCTCCCGGGCCAGAGCCTGGACGACGACGTTCGCCGCCGCCGTCGACGCCGAGAAGGCGGCCCGTAAAGCAGACCGCAACTCTTCCCAGGTGCGCCCGACCGGGCCCGC
>DCTU01000267.1:274-5160 GCA_002329445.1 bacterium UBP9_UBA1432 | reverse complement strand
GGGCAGGTGAGGTAGACGATGGCCACCACCGCGGACACCGAGGTGGTGGGCATGCCCTGAAAATACTGGGGCGGGGACAGCGGGTCGGCCGTCACGTTGAAGCGGGCCAGGCGGACAGCCCCGGTAAAGACGTAGAACGAACTGGCCCCCGCGATCAGGTAGAACGGGGCCTCGGGCGAGAACCAGTAGTAGGCCAGGGCCGCGCTGCCGATGCAGAAGCTGGTGAAGTCGGCCAGCGAATCCAACTGCGCGCCAAAGGGGCTGCTGACCTCCCACTTGCGAGCCAGGCTCCCATCGCATGCGTCCAGGATGACGCAGGCCAGCAGGCACGCGGCCGCCAGGGGGAACAGATCCTGGGAGGCATAGAACAAGGCCATGAGGCCCAACAGGAGGTTGAGCCCCGTGAAACCGGTGACGATCAAGAACCGGATCTGGGGTGCGGCGAGGCTGATTCTGTTCAAGGCGACTCCCAAGTCCCAGAGTAGCGGGACGTTCTGGCTATTTTCGGCTGCCCGACCGGCAAACCTGCCGGGCCGCCCCTATTGCGTCAGGGGAACCCCGGCGATCAGGCGCTGCACGTCCAGGAAGGTGACCAGCAGGACCACGGCCAGCAGGACGAAGAGCCCAACCTGGTGGACCAGCGCTTCCTTCTTGTAGTCCAGCTCCCGTCCCCGCAGGCCGCCGATGGCCAGGACCAGCAGGCGGGCGCCGTCCAGGGCGGGGAAGGGGATGATGTTGAAGGCGCCGACTGCCGCGTTGATCAGGGCCACGATGTAGAGGAACTTGCCCAAGCCCTGGTCGGAGAGTTCGAAGATCATCTGCATGATCCCGATCGGTCCGGACATGGAGGCCTTGACCAGGTCCGGATTGAGGACCTTGGCCGCCAGTTGCTGGACGATGATCACCGGCGCGACGATCAGTTTCCCGATCAGCCAGAACGAGTGCTTGACCACCAGACCGAAAGTCACCGGCTGGAGTTGCAGGCCCAGCTCCCCCGTGTTGGCGGGACGCGAGCTGAGTTCCAGCCGCACGTGCTCGCCGGCGCGGGCCACGTCGAAGCGCAGCGGACCGTCCGAGGCGACTCCGGTGGAGAGTTCCCCCAGCACCCCGTCCAGGGCGTTGACGTCGGCGATGGAGCGCCCGTTGACCAGATAGAGGACATCCTGCGGCAGGAAGCCGGCCTGCTGGGCCGGGCTGCCGGGCACGACGCCAGACACCACGTTGGTGGTCTGGTCGATGAACTGGAACTCGGTGACCTGCGCCGGCATGATGCCGATCTTGCCGACCGGCCAGGCATCCAAGGCCAGCATGGAGACAGCGGCGGGCTGCGGATTCCCCTGCCGGGTGAGCGAGACCTGGACCTCTTCCATGGCCCCGGAATGGGCCCGGCTGATCCTCCGGAAGGCCTCGACGAGCTCGGGCACCGAGTGGACGGGTTGCCCATCCACGGCGGTGATCACGTCGCCCGAGGCCAGGCCTCCGGCGACCTCGTCCTTCCCGTAGGCCCCGACGGCCACCAGTTGGGGAAGCCCGTTCTGGACCTTCTCGGGGTGGAAGGTCAGCCCCCCCACCTGGATGTTGGGCACCACCGCGAGGTCGAGCCTCTGATCCCCCCGGGAGACGGTCAAGCGGATCGGCTCACCGGGGTACTTCTCGATGGCATCGACCATCTCGCTTCCCGAGACCACGGGGGTCCCGTTCACGGCGTCGATCCGGTCCCCGTACTTCAGGCCGGCAACGGCTGCTGGAGAGCCTTCATACACCTTCATCACCTGGGGCAGGCTGTTGGGGGTGAGATCCACCAGGCCATACAGAGCCCCGACGAACCAGAACAACAGCAGGGCCGAAGCGAAGTTCATGGTGACTCCGCCCACCACCACCAGCATGCGCTGCAGGATCGTCTTGTCGTTGAAGTTCCCCTCCAACTCCTTGACGGTCTCGTAGCGCCGATCGGGCAGGTAGCGGACATGACCGCAGACCGCCTGGAAATCGCGCGTTTCAGCTTCGGAGACCTCGCCGGCACGGCCCTGCAGGGCGGCCAGGACCTCGTCGCGGGTTCCCGGCAGGATTCCCTCCGGAAGATAGTGCGAGACGGTCTTGAACTCCGACTGGCTCTCGTCGGCGCCGGGGTCCTCCCCCAGCATCTGCACGAAACCTCCAAAGGGCAAGGCGCACACGCTGAACTCGGTCCCCCGGAAATCGAAGGAGAAGAGTCGCGGCCCGAAGCCCAACGAGAACCGAGGGCAGCGGATGCCCACCTTTCGGGCCATCAGGAAGTGCCCCGACTCGTGGATGAAGATGATGAACCCGAAAGCCAGCAGTACAGCGATGAAGCCCGGCAGGTTGCCGAGCACCCATTCCAAGACGAACAATTCAGACCTCCCGCAGCGACTCCCGCACCCCATGGGCGCCGCGGAAGTCCGTCCTAGATTCTAACCCGCCGGAAGGCCCTTGCCAAGGCCGGGCCGGAAGGGGGGTGCTGAGCCTGAGATGTGGGTGCTCGGGTCCTCGCCCTCCGCCCGCATGGTGCCGTCATGCAGGTGACGCAGGTGGTGGGCGGCCCAGGAAGACGCGAGATCCATCCCCTGGATCCCTCTGGCGCCGGCGCCTTCAGCCCCCCCCGATTCCGGCCGGCAGGCTGCCTGCGCGTTCGCGCGCCTCCTGGTCCGCCGCCTCCAGGTCCTCCAGGGAGGGGTTGCTCACGGCTCGGTGGGCGTCCATGCATGCCCGGATGGTGGCGGGAAGATCCAAGAACCCGATCTCGTGCTTCAGGAAGCGGGCAACCGCCACTTCGTTGGCGGCGTTGAGGACCGCTGGCATGGTTCCCTGAATCCGGCCAGCCTCAAAGGCGTAGGAGAGGCAGGGGAAATCAGCCGTCCTGGGCTCTTCGAAGGTCAGATGGCGACAGGCCTCCAGGCCCAGGGCAGACCAGGTCCTGGGAAGCCGCTCGGGCCAGCCCAGGGCGTACTGGATTGGGGTCCGCATGTCGGGCGGGCCCATCTGGGCCAGGACCGAGCCGTCCACGAACTCGACCATGGAGTGGATCACGCTCTGCGGATGGACCCAGACCTCGATCCGGTCGGCTGGGACGTCGAAGAGGTGGACCGCTTCCAGGACCTCGAAGCCCTTGTTCATCAAGGTGGCCGAGTCGATCGTGATCTTGGCACCCATGCTCCAGGTCGGGTGGCGCAGGGCCTGTTCGGCGGTGACGGCGCCCAGCTCCTCTCGGGGCAGAAGGCGGAACGGCCCCCCCGAGGCGGTCAGGAGGATCCGTTGCAGCGAACCGGCGGGCTGCCCCTGCAAGCACTGGAAGATCGCCGAATGCTCCGAGTCCACAGGCAGGAGCGGGCAGTTCTTCTGACGGGCCAGACCGGTGACCAGCTCGCCTCCCACCACCAGGGTCTCCTTGTTGGCCAGCGCGATCGGCTTGCCAGCCTGAAGGGCCGCCAGGGTGGGCTTCAGGCCCGCCACCCCGACCAGGGCCGAGACCACGACGTCGGGCTCGGGTCGCGAGGCGACGGCCAGGACGCCCTCCTCGCCTGCCTCGATGGGAATCCCCGAGCCGATCAGGGCCTGACGCAGGTCCGGGAGGAATTGCGGGTCTCCCAGGGCCACCACGTCCGGACGGAACTTCAGGGCCTGTCGGGCCAGCGCCTCCCAAGAGCGATTGGCGGCCAGGACCCCGACCCGGAAGCGATCGGGAAAGGCCTCCACCACATCCAGGGTCTGGGTGCCGATGGACCCGGTGGATCCGAGCAGGGAGACAGTCTTCATCGTCGTGACCTCGCCGGATCGTTGCCTACATGAACCAGGTCACGTAGAAGTAGAAGACCGGGGCGGCCAGGAAGTAGGAATCAAAGCGATCCAGGACCCCGCCATGCCCCTCGATCAGGTTGCCGGAATCCTTCACGCCGACATCGCGCTTCAGGGCCGACTCCCAGAGGTCCCCCACCTGGGCCGTCAGGCTGCCCAGGATGGCCAGCGCCAGGCAGTGGGCCGGGGCGATGCCGAACCAGCGGCCCAGATACCACCCGATCAACGTGGCCAGGATCAACCCTCCCAGAGCCCCTTCCACCGTCTTGCCAGGGCTGACCTGGGGGCAGAGCTTCGTCCGGCCCAGGGCCTTGCCGACAAAATAGGCCCCGACGTCCGTGGCGGCGCACAGGGTGACCAACCAGGTCACCAGCCCGGCTCCCGTGACCAGCGAAGCCTCGGTGCCCGCCGGCAGGCTCTCCAGTTTGCGCAGGAGGATCAGGTGGGCGGGCAGCCAGCCGCAGTACAGGAAGCCCATGATCGTCGTCGAGCCGTCGACCAGGGCCGACACCCTCTGAGGGCTGCGGAAGACGAAAAGGACCAGCGAGGTGACCACGCACAGGAGCACCACGTGGGCCAGGTAGCCATCGTCCAGGAAGTAGGCCCCCAGGACGATCAGGATGGTGGCCGCTGCGCCGGTGCGCCGAGCCGGCCGGAACCCCTTGAGCTCGGTCAGGTCGTAGACCTCCGAGACTCCGAAGAGCGCGAAGAGAAGCACCAGCAGGGCAAAGGGGAACGGACCGGCCCAGATCAGGGCGGCGGCGGCCAGGGCCAGGGGAACTCCCGTGGCCACCCGCTGGGTCAGGCGACGGAGCCGGGCCTCGGCAGAGCGATCCGGACCTTCATCCACGTAGTCATCCATGGGTTGGGGTGTCTGCGTCAACTTCAAGCTCCCTGCGGGCCCGGGGTGGACCCTCCATATCTCCGATCCCGCTGTTGGTACTCCACCAGGGCCTGCAGGAGGACCTTGCGGGTGATATCGGGCCAGAACAAGTCGGTAAACCAGAACTCGGTATAGGCGATCTGCCAGAGCAGGAAATTCGAGACCCGCAACTCGCCGCTGGTGCGAATCA
>DCTU01000267.1:0-179 GCA_002329445.1 bacterium UBP9_UBA1432 | reverse complement strand
TTCAGGACCATCTCAGAGTTGTTCCGGGTTGCCTCCTCAGTGGCCTGCAACTCCCGGCGGACCCCCTCGGGAAGCGCGTCGATCCGGCCCACCGCCCGAAACCGGATTCCGGTCCGTTGCAGCTTCTGACGCTCGCTGCGGGTGTAGTGCTCGAAGAGCTGCATCAACACCCGCACCTC
>DCTU01000008.1:1685-3293 GCA_002329445.1 bacterium UBP9_UBA1432 | reverse complement strand
TGGGCTATGACGTCCAGCCCCACAAGGTCATGCGCAGCCTGGGCTTCACGGCCACGGGCAAGGAGTTGTGGAATCAGTACGCTTCGCTGTGCTGCGACTGCGGCCTGTGCACCCTCTACTCCTGTCCCGAGTCGCTCTATCCCAAGGAGGCCTGCGGCAAGGCCAAGGCGGACCTGCGGGCCGCGGGGATTCGCTTCACCCAGGAGAAGCCCGTGCAGGTGCATCCCATGAAGGAGGGCCGGCGCGTGCCCTCGGCGATGCTTCGTCGCCGGCTGGGCGTGGAGGCCTTCGAGAGCGAGGCCCCCTACCGCGAGCGACCCGGCCAGCCCGCCCTGGTGCGGCTGCCTCTGCAGCAGCACGTCGGCAAGCCCGCAGTCCCCGTCGTGTCCGTGGGGACCCGGGTCGGGCTTGGGGACACGTTGGCCCGGGTGCCGGATGGAGACCTGGGCGTCGATCTGCACGCCAGCATCGCCGGAGTGGTGCGTCGGGTCACCGACCGGGAAGTTGAAATCGAGGGTTAGAGATGGCGGGAAACTGTGTTGGACTGATCGAGTTGTCGAGCATCGCTGCCGGGTTCGAGGTGGCCGATGCCATGTTGAAGGCCGCGGATGTCGAGCTTCTGCTCAGCCGCACCATCTGCTCGGGAAAATACATGGTCCTGGTCCGGGGCAACGTGGCGGCGGTGGCCGCCAGCGTCCAGGCCGGGGAGGCCATCGGCGGGGGAGCGGTCATCGACAGCTTCGTGATCCCCAACCTCCACGAGCAGGTCTTCCCGGCGCTGGCCGGGACGGGCTCGCGCGGACAACTGGAGGCCCTGGGCATCCTGGAGAGCTTCACCGTGGCTGCCCTCCTGGAGGGGGCAGACGCCGCCGTCAAGGCGGCCTCGGTCCAGTTGTTGGAGATCCGGCTGGCCGTCGCCCTGGGCGGCAAGGCCTTTGTGACCCTGACGGGAGGCGTCTCGGCGGTTCAGAGCGCCATCGAGGCCGGAGCCGAGGTGGTCTCTCGCAAGGGGGTCCTGGTCAACCGCGTGGTGATTCCCAATCCGCGCGAAGAGTTGCTGGCCGAAGTCCTCTGATTCTGGGCGCGAGGAGGTCCTGGAGGTCGGATGAGCGAGACGGGTCGGCTGCAGGAGATCGAGGCACTGCTGGACGAGCTGCGCGCGGGCCGGCTGACCCCGGTTTCGTTTCGAGAGGCCCTGGCCGAGAGGGTTTCTGATCTTGAAGCCATGGAAACGGCGATGGATCAGGTCGGGTTCCCCGAAGAACTCGAGGACTCGCTGAGCCCCGCGCTGTCGCGGGGGCGGCAGGGGCTGGCCCGGTTGCGGGAAGGGATGGCCAGGATGGCCCACCCCGGGGAGGAGGCCCTTCAATCCGGACTGGACCTGGTCCGGCAAGGGGTCGGGGAGCTGGCTGAGGTCGTGGGTTGCCTGCGCGTGGCCCGCGAAGGGCTGGAGCGCCGGAGGATCGAATCAGGGCAGGCTTGAGGGGACGGGCGGGCTGGTCCTTGGCCCGGCCGAGGCCAGGATTCCCGCCTTCTGCAAGTCGTTGCGAACCAGCTCTGCCAGGAATTTGTGGCCGGCTCGGTTGAGGTGGATGGCGTCATCGAAGA
>DCTU01000008.1:0-1661 GCA_002329445.1 bacterium UBP9_UBA1432 | reverse complement strand
GGGTCCCGCAGAGGCTCGAGCAGGAAGACCACGCGGAAGGCGTGCTTCTCTCCCAGGTCGAGAAGCGCTTGCAGGTTGCGCTTGAACTGCTTCGGGGGGACGCGCTGGACCTGATCCTTCTCGGCGGCGGCGTCATTGAGGTTGGCCTGGCGGCGAAGCATGAGCGTGCGGAGCAGCAGGAAGACCCGGCTCTGATAGAGCACGGTCCGGGTTCTCCAGAGCGCCAGCGAGTCGGTCAGGACTTCATGATCGTGCGAGAGCGCCCAGTTGGAGTCGTGGTATCCGAAGGCCTCGACCAGGACGTCGGGTTGCAGGGGCAGGACTTCTGAGCGCAGCAGCATCAACCCCTGCCAGGAGGTGTGCCCCGACATCCCGGCGTTGATCACCTGGACCCTCTGGCCCTGGGGACCGCTCAGCCCTGAGGTGGCCAGGTCCGATTCCAGCCTCTTGGGATAGGTGTCGTTCCCCGCATACACCTCGGAGCCGCTGGAGATGACCTGCGAGTCGCCCATGAAGGCGATCCGGATCGTGTCGGCCGGCTTGGGCCCGATGTGGTCCTGGTCGAAGAGGCCGGGCTGGGCGGCGCGGTTCAGCCCCACAACTCCCTTCTTGGAGGCGTTGGCCGTCGCCGCCAGTCTCGGATTGGCCTTCCAGAAGGCGACCGGGTCTGGGATGTAGGTCTCCTGGATGCGGTCGAGCGAGACGTGCAGGGCCACCTCCCAGGCCAGGAAGAAGCCCAGGAAGAGGACGACCCGCAGCAGTCGAGCCCGGGCTCGGCTCAGGGTGTCTGCCTGGACGAGCTGTCGGATCTTCAGGCTGGCAAGCCACGCCAGGAGCAGGAGCGCGAGGCCTTGGATGAGCCCGATCTGGGCCCGGTCCGCCTGCAGGAAGGGGACGTTCCCCGACATGAACTGGTGGGGCAGTCCCATCTCGGCGCCCTGGACCAGGGACCATTCGAAGAGATCCTTTTGGGCCAGCCAGAGCATGCCGTTCTCCTGGGAAGTGCCTTCCTGCTGGGGCGCCAGATCTTGACAAGGGCCCGATGCCCTCGGGGGAGGGTCGGGCCCTTGTCGCCCTCGGCCTGAAGCAGGCTACTTCGTGATCTCGAACTCCGCGGTGATCATCAGGTGGTCCGAGGCCTTGGCCGAGACGTTCCGGATCGTTCCGTCGGTGGACTGGTCATAGCGGTGGATCTTGGACTCTTTGAGCTGCTCGTGCTTGGAGTCCGGGTACAGGATGTGGTCGAACTGCTCGGGTGCATGGCGGCCTCCGCGCTGCGGGCTGGAGGGCCAGGTGTTGCGGTCGTCGGCCGGCAGGTGCTCCAGGCTGTCGCGCCAGGGCTCGCCTCCCTCGGGCGGGTTGAGGATCGCCTGGACCGAGGCGTCGTCGGTGTTGTCGTTCAGGTCGCCGGTGATCACGAAGAGGCGCCCGGGATAGGGACGCATCTCCTTCTCGGCGATCTCCCGCATGGCCTTGGCTTCACTCAGGCGCTGGACGTGCGCGGGGGTCTCGCCGGGCGGAGAGGGACGGCGGGACTTCGAGTGGGTGGTGTAGACCGTGACGTCCGCCCCCGGGACGCCGTCCACGTCGACGTCGGCTCGCAGGAAGTCGCGGCTGAAGCGGGTCTGGCCCGAACCATCCGCCAGAGGGAAGGTGGAGTA
>DCTU01000379.1:8156-8671 GCA_002329445.1 bacterium UBP9_UBA1432 | reverse complement strand
CTTGGTACGCCCCTGCCCGCGCCCCAGGATCTCCCCCAAGAACCCGACCTGGACCACGAAGACCCGCTCATGAGGGGGCCCCTCCTCGCGGAGCACCTCATAGTCCGGCAACAACTTGTGCAGACGCTGGGTGCACTCCTGGAGCAGGCTCTTGAAGTCCTTCTGGGATCCCTCCATCCGATCCATGGCTTCCTGGAGCAGGCTCAGCACGAAGCGCCCAGCCACGGCCAGCCCGCCATCCAGGTACAGAGCGCCGATCAGGGCCTCCAGGGTGTCGGCCAGGATGTTCCGGCGCCCTTCACCGTGGGCCAGGGTCTCACCGCGGCCCAACCGGATGTGTTCACCCAGACCCAGTTTTCGTGCCTGCCGGGCCAGGCAGGAGGCACTGACCAGGTGGGCCTTGATCTGGGCCAGGCGGCCCTCCGGAAGGTCGGGATGCCGGTCATACAGGTAACGGCAGACCACCAGGCCCAGCACCGCATCGCCCAGGAACTCCAAGCGTTCGTTGCTCTCGG
>DCTU01000379.1:0-8030 GCA_002329445.1 bacterium UBP9_UBA1432 | reverse complement strand
CCCGTGTCGTTCACCCTGGCGCCGAGTCGTACCTGCGGATCGCCACGACCGCGTTCTGCCCCCCGAACCCGAACGAGTTGTTCAGAGCCGCCCGAACCGGCATCGAGCGCGCCACGTTGGGGACGAAGTCCAGGTCGCACTGGGGGTCCGGGAACTCGTAGTTGATGGTCGGGGGGACCATCCCTTCCCGGGTGGCCAGCACGCAGACGATGCTCTCCAATGCGCCGGCCGCCCCCAGGGTATGTCCCATCATCGACTTGGTCGACGAGACCACCAGCTTGCGCGCGTGCTCTCCGAAGACCCGATGCAGGGCGGCCACCTCGCAGGGGTCTCCGACCGGGGTCGAGGTGCCGTGGGCGTTCACGTAGTCCACTTCATCCAGGGGCATTCCGGCATCCGCCAGGGCCATCCACATGGCGCGGGCGGCCCCGTCTCCCGAAGGGTCGGGCTGGGTGATGTGGTAGGCGTCCGCGCTGCTGCCGTGACCGGCCACCTCCCCATAGATCCGGGCCCCGCGGGCCAGGGCCGAGGTCAGGCTCTCCAGGACCAGGACGCCGGCTCCCTCCCCGATCACGAAGCCGTCCCGCTCGCGGTCGAAAGGTCTGGAGGCCCGCAGGGGATCCTCATTCCGTGTGGACATCGCCTTCATCGAGCAGAATCCGGCCACGGCCAGAGGAGTGACGGCCGCCTCGGTTCCGCCGGCCAGCACCACGTCGGCGCGCCCCATCCGGATCATGTCGACTCCGGCTGCGAGGCAGTGAGCTCCCGTCGCACAGGCCGAAACGGTCGAGAAGTTGGGTCCTTTCAGGCCAAACTGGATCCCGACCTGTCCGGCGGGCATGTTGGGGATCATCATCGGGATGAAGAAGGGGCTGATCCGCCCTGGTCCGGCGGTGGACAGCGTGGTGTGCTGATTCTCGAAGGTCTGCATCCCTCCGATCCCCGAGCCGATGCTCACCCCGATGCGATGGGCGTTGGCCTCCCCCACCTGCAGCCCGGAATCCTCCAGGGCCATGCGGGCGGCGGCAACGCCGAACTGGATGCATCGGTCCATCCGGCGAGCTTCCTTCTTCCCCACGTACTCCGCGGGGTCGAAGTCGCGAACCTCGGCGGCGAAGCGCGTGGAATACCCCGTCGCATCGAAATGGGTGATGGGAGCGGCCGCATTGCGCCCCTCCAGCAGGGCACGCCAGAAGGCCTCCCAGCCGAGTCCCAGCGGAGAGACGACACCCAGGCCGGTGACGACGACGATCGGTTTGGCGGACATTCAGGAAACCTCGAGAAGATCAGGTCTGGAGCCCTGCGGGGAAGCCCCGCCGGGCGAGCGCGCATTTCCACGCGATGCCAGGCGTTCCTCCCGACACACGGGCCAGGCGCAGGACACGCTTGTCGGCAACTGTAGAAGCAGCGGACGGAGATGGCAAGAGGAACCCCCGCGAGGCATCCGGAATCCTTCGGCATGTCCTTCACCGGCTCGGCTTCACGCCGCCTCCTCCTCTGGGCAGCCTGGCTGGTCCTCCTGGTGCCGACGGGGCCTGCCCGGGCCACCCCCCTGACCCTGCAGCCACTTCCGGGGGGCACCGTCCCCGAGAGGCGACCGGTGATCTCGGTGAGCTACCTCGGAGACGATCGCGCCCTCGCCCAGAGCGCCCGGCTCTGGGTCAACGGCCGCGAGGTCACCGCCGGCTGTCTGCGAGCCCCGAACTTCCTGTCCTATCAGGCGCCGGTTCCCATGCCCGAAGGCGAGGTCCAGGTGCGCTTCACGGCCCGCACCTCGAACGCGGAATCCCTCGAGGAAGCCTGGACCTTCCGGATCCAGGCCAGAAACCGGATCCAGACCGTCCGTCACGACGCCACGGGCGAACTGGGTCAGTATGACGACCTGATGGTCGAGATGGAAGCGGAGCCGGGTGGCGAGGCCTTCTTCGAAATCGAAGGGCTCCGAGAGGACCTTCCCATGCAGGAGGTCTCTCCCGGACTCTACCGGGGGACCTGCGGGGTCCTGCCCGGGGACTATCGCCTGCAGGCCTCGGTGATCGGTCACCTGAGGACAGGCTCGGAGGTTTCCTCCATGTCCGCTGCCACGCCCGTCTCGATCTTCGGACACCTGTTCCGCGTCCGCATCCTCGAGCCCGCCAACGGCTCCCAGGTTCCCCTGAACTTCGTCCTGCGCGGCCGCACCAAACCCTTCTCACGGATCAGCGTGACCCCCAAGATCGGGTTTGACGAAGGGATGTCCGCGCCGACCCGGGACGATCCGTCCAGCGAGACCGGTTCGATCCCTGCCGAGGCAGACGCCGAGGGATTCTTCACGGTGCGCTACGGCTTCCCCGTCCGACTCCCCAACATGCATCTGGCGATCACCGTCGTGGCCACCGACCACGAGGGGAACCGCTCGATTCCCGCCACATTGCGCCTGCGATTCTGACGGAATCTCCTGGAACAGTTTTCCGAACTCCATGAAAGGGGTAGGAAGCGGAAGGAATCCGATCCGTTCGACCCGCATCTGACGGGGAGACCCTGGACTTCACGACACGGGAGGTCATCGTGCGAAATCTCATCCGAAGCCTGACCGCATCGGCCCTGATGCTGGCAGCAATCCTGGTCCTGGCCAGCGCGCCGGCATCTGCCCAGGACATCTCGGTCTTCGTAGACGGCAAGCGCCTCGACCAGAAGCCGGTCTCGGTCGGCGGTTCGACCCTGGTGCCGCTGCGGGGAATCTTTGAAGCCCTGGGGGCGGAGGTGAAGTGGGATGGCCCCACCCGCACCGTCCGGGCCACGCGAGAGGCCACCAACATCGAATTGACGCTGGATTCGCCCCTGGCTCTGGTGAACGGCGAAATCAAGCGCCTGGACGTTCCGGCACGCTCGATCGGAGGCCGGACCATGGTTCCGCTGCGCTTCATCGGCGAGGCCCTGGGCGCCAAGGTCGAGTGGCAGGGCGCCACCCGGACCGTCCTGATCACCAGTCCCGAGGGGGCCGGTGGCCAGGCCTCCACCGCCCCAGGCATCACCAAGGTCGTGGTCAGCCCCCAGCGGACCCTCCGAGCGGGCGACACCCTGACCGTGATCATGACCGGTGAACCGCAAGGCCAGGCCACCTTCGACATCCTGGGTGTGCGGACGGGGATCCCCATGGCCGAGGAGAGCCCCGGGCGCTACAGCGGCACCCTGACCATCCCCTCCGGCCTGCAGTCCGAAGCCGCCACGCTCCTGGTCCACCTGACCCGAGCGGGCCAGGAGACGGTCCAGGAGGCCTCCGGCACGGTCACCATCCAGGCCGCTTCGGCCCCCACCCCCTCCCCGACGGCCACACCCTCGGGAACGACCACCGAGTTCCCCGCCCCCAACGCGGTGGTGGCCGACCGCCGTCCCACCGTAGGCGTCCACCACACCGCCGCCCTGAGCGCGGGTCAGGTCCGTCTCTTCGTGGATGGCCGCGACTTCACCAATGAAGCACGTATCTCAGGAACCCGGATATCCTGGCAACCCACCTACGACCTCAGTGTCGGCCAGCACTCCGTCCGGGTCAGCGGCGTCGACGCCCAGGGCAACCGACTGGAGCGCCGTTGGAACTTCACCCTCGGCGAACAGGGGCAGGCCACCCGCTACCCGGGGATCAACACCGCCGTCCAGTCCTCGCGTCCCACGATCGGGATGTCGTTCCCCCTGGCAGTCCAGACCGACAGCGCCAGGATCTGGGTCGACGGGCAGGAGTTCACGCACCAGGCGACCATCACGCCCTACGAGATCTCCTGGGTCCCCCCCTATCAACTGTCCAGCGGAAACCACAGCGTCCGCGTGGATGCCACCACCACCACGGGCCAGGCTCTCAACGAGGTCTGGGCCTTCTCGATCTCGGGAACCCAGTCCACCACGACGGCCACGGGCTTGATCACCTCGGTCAACATGAGCCCCAACCCGCCCTACTCCGTCGGCCAGATCGCGACCGTCACCATGTATGGCTCTCCAGGTGGAGCCGCCACCTTCGACGTCGGCGGGCGAACCGGCTTCGCCATGCGCGAGACGTCTTCGGGCGTCTACCAGGGCAACTACACCGTCAGCAACCAGGACACCAGCACCCGACTGGTGACCACCCTGCGCCTGCCAGACGGGAGGACCCAGACGCTCCAGTCGGCAGAGGTCGTCTCGGTGAATCAGCCGGCCGGGAACCCGCTTCAACTCAGCGTCACCTCCCCCACCGACCGTCAGAACGTCGACGGCAACTTCAACGTGATCGGCCGCAGCACACCCAACAGCACGGTCGAGGTCACCGCCCAGGTGCGCCAGTCCCTGATCCCCGGCGTGATCAGCATTGCTGGTCGGACCTTCTCGGGCTCGGCCGTGGCGGATGCCAACGGCCACTTCAACGTGGCCATCGGGGCCACTGAAGCGGCCGTCGGCTCGACCCTGGATCTCATCGTCCGGGCTCGGGACGCCTTCGGGAACACCACCGCCCCGGTNNCGGGTCGGCTCCTTCATTCCGGCAGGAGCCTTCCGCCCCGCTTCGAAAAGCCCGGGGTGTCTGAGCAGAGCCCCCTCAACTGGAAGGGTTTGTCCATCGCCCTGAACCTGGCGGGGATGTTCCTCTTCCTGGTGACGGCAGCCCTGGTCTTTCTCTGGCCAGAGCATCTGGCTCGCTTCGGACTTGGGGCCCAGACCTCCCGGATGCTGCTGATGCAGGAGATCAGTGCGCTCCTGCTTCTGGGCGCGTTTCAGCACAACCTGTCCCGAACCTGGCAGCGAGCCGCCTTGCTGGGGTCCTTCCTGGTCCTGGCCGAAGCAGCCTTGATCGGGATGTTGTGAACCGGGCAGGAGTCCCCCCCATCACGTGAAACAGGCGGACGTGACGCTCTTCCATCCCCTCCAGGACCGAATCCGCGAAATCCTGCTTCCCTCCCAGGTCCTCCAGGACCGGATCCGCCAGGTGGCCCAGCAGATCTCTGCCGACTACGCGGGCCAGGAGATCGTCCTTCTGTGCGTCTTGAAGGGTGCCATGATGTTCACCGCAGACCTCATGCGGCACCTCGAACCCCATGTGGTCTTGGACTTCGTGGCGGTCTCGTCCTACGGCAGCGCCACGTCCACCTCCGGCGTGGTCCGGATCCAGAAGGACGTTGAGGAGCAGATCGCCGGTCGCCACGTCCTGGTGGTCGAGGACATCGTGGACACGGGCCTCACCCTGCACTACCTGCTGGCCAACCTGCGCCTGCGCAATCCCGCCAGCCTGAAGGTCTGCTGCCTTCTGGACAAACCCGACCGGCGCCGGGTCGAGGTGCATGTCGACTATCTGGGCTTCGCCATCGAGGACCGTTTCGTCATCGGGTACGGCCTGGACTTCGACGAGCATTTCCGGAACCTGGGCTATATCGGCATCATGGAGGAGGACTTCGTTTGAGCGGAACCTGGCGTCTTTTTCAGTTGCAGAAGGCGGACACCCGCCTGACCGAACTTGACAAGGCCCTCCGCGCCCTGCGCGCCGACCAGCAGCACCGTCAACTCCTTCAGGAAGCCCTGACGGCACTCGAAGACTCCGAGGCCACCCTGCGCCAGTCCAGGAAGGAACTGCGCGAGATGGAGCACGAGGACTCCACTCTCAGGACCCGGGCCAGGATGCTGGAAGGCAAGCTCTACGGCGGGCGCATCTCCAACCCCAAGGAACTTTCGGGGTATCAGGATGAGCTCCAGGCCGTCCAGGTCCGCCTGGGCACCCTGGAAGAGACCATGTTGAGCCGGATGGAAGAGCTGGAGGCCCTGGAGGACGAGCATCGGGGGCTGGCGGCCCGAACGGACCAGGCGCGCCGGGACCACGATGAACGCCAGGAGGCGCTGGAGCGGAAGATCGCCTCTTTGGAGGATGAGTCCTCAAGCCTTCAGCAGCGGCGCAGCGAGCAGGCTTCCGAGATCGAGCCGGGTCTGCTGAAGCGCTACAGCGATCTGCTGGCCCGGAAGAACGGGGTGGCGGTGGCGAGAATCAACAGACAGACCTGCGGAGGGTGCGGGATGCACCTGACCGACCACAAGATCCAGGAGGCAGGCCGGGATGGCCTGACCTTCTGCAGCACCTGCAGCCGGATCCTCTACCTGGAGGGCTGACGGCCTTCAGACCGGCGATTCCAGATGGCGGTGGGCCTTGAAGATCCGGATCCAACGCCCGTCCTCCAGGCTCTCCAGCGAAAGCTCGTCGACCACCTGCTCGGCCAGGGCCAGGCCGACCCGGCTGTCGGGAAGAGGCCAGTCGAGGGATGAACCCTCGGTGGAGACGGGGCCGACCCGCAGCTCGACTCCTTCAGGCAGGACCCGCGCCGAGAGTCGGACCGGGACCTGCCCGGTCTGGAGTCCGGGAAGGGCTGCATAGCAAGCTTCCCCGGCCGCCAGCTTGAGGTCTTCGATCTGCTCGAGGTTGAAGCGAGCCACCCCGCCGATCCCGGCCACGACCAGCCGGACCGTCCGCACGAACTCGGCCCGAGGGGGAACCTCCATCTCGATGACGGGCGCTGAAGCACTCAATCGCCTGGACCTCCCTGTTGGAGCCGCAACTCCGAGGATGCCGCACCGCCGGAGAAGCTCCGAGGGTCCGGCTCGGGGGACGGGGAATCTCAGCCGTTGGGAGCGGCTGAGGGGCCGGGAGAGACGGGGATGGGTGGAGGAAGGGGGGCCCGGGGGACTTCCGGCGAAGGCACCGGAGCCGGTGTCGGCCGCGCTGGAGCAACGACCTCCGGCTTCACCTCGGAAGCTTCCGGAGCGCTCTGAGGCGGAGCCGCGCCGGGGGCCGAGGGGCCCATCTCGATCACCAGATAGTGCCCTTCGATCCCGAAACGCGTGAACTCCGCCTCGATGTTCAGGGGGACCTTGGGCCAGGGGTTGATCTCGGCGAAATCCTCTTCGATCCGGACCAGCCCCTTCAACTCGGCCCGCCCGTCCACCTGTGAACGGGCAAAGGCCATCAGCAAGCGGCGCAAGAACCCGGGCATGGGCACCATCTCAGCCGCCCAGAACTCCTTGAAGGCAACCCGGAGGCGGTTGTTGACCGCCGCCAGACCGAGCTGGACCTCGAAGGGAAAGGTCAACCCCTTGCGGACCTGGCCTCGAAAGGTCATCCGCTCTCCGGTGAACAGCAGCTCCAGGTTGCGAACCTCCACAGGCGAGCGCCGCCGCAGCTCTGCCTTGAAGAATTCCGACTCCAGCAGGCGATTCACCAGGTTGGCAGAGACCCGGATCAAGAGGCGCTCCACGCGAATCCGGGCGGTCGCCCTCATGGTCGAAGGATCCGCGGTCGGATCCAGGTCTTCGATCCAGATCCGCCCCTCATCCAGGGCGACCCCATCCAGACGGCCTGCCCGCAAGGTGACGTCGCGGAACTCGACCTGGACCCGGAGGCCCTGGGGGCCGGAACTCAAGCCCAGGGTCGCGTTCTCGACCCCCAGGGAATTGACGACGGAGAGGGCGGCCGGGATCAGTTGCTGGAGGTTGGGGGTGGTCAAGCGACCTTGCTCTCCGTGCCCCCCGCCTTCTTCTCGGCGGCGGGAGCGGGCTTGCTCTCCGGCGTGGAGGTCGGAGGCTTCGAGGGTTCCGAAGCAGACTTCCGGCCCGAGGAGGCGTAGTCATTCTTGTGGAAGCCGCTGCCCTTGAAGATGATCCCGGCAGGCGCGATCAGCTTGCGCAGGGACTCGTGCCCGCAGTGGGGGCAGGTCTGCAGCGGAGCATCGTGCAGCTTCTGCAGGGCCTCGTGCATCTGGGAACAGTCTTCACAACGATAGACGTAGATGGGCATGGGAAATGACCTCTCCCTGACCTGGACCTCAGAGGTCCAGCGGTTCGTTCTGTCTGGACAGGATCAAGTCGATGGAGTGCTTGTTGACCGTCACGTAGTCCGCCACGTGCAGCAGGCTGTCTCCCGACAGGGAATAGACCCGGGCATTGGTCACGGGAACGAACTCACGAACCCGGACGTTGAGCTCATCGGAGATCCGGGAATCCATCAAGAGGTAGATCTCCCCCTCGATCTTGTGGTTCCGGGTGAAGATCAC
>DCTU01000096.1 GCA_002329445.1 bacterium UBP9_UBA1432 | reverse complement strand
GCCCATCGAACAGATGGCTCCGCCGGATCGCCTGCTGCGTGGGGAGGGACTGGCCACCATGGGCAAGCGCTTCGTCAACCCGATGCAGCGCAGCGGCCTGGCCCTGACCGGTGCGCAGACGACCTTCGACGCCTGGAAGCGGCACGAGACCCCTGCCGCCCATCGCGACAACGACGGTGTGTTGACGGCCGACGAGGCGGGCACCCTGGACCTGTCCGGCACCTGGCTGGTGTGCCTGTCGGCGTGCGAGACGGCCCAGGGCGAGGCCCGCGCCGGCGAGGGCGTGCTGGGACTGCGCCGGGGGTTCGTTCAGGCGGGAGCCCGCAATCTGTTGATGACGCTGTGGTCGGTGGCCGACGACGAGACGGCCCGCTTCATGGCGGACTTCTACCGGGCCGCCCTGGCCGACGGCCGGGCCCCCTCCGCCCTGGCCCGCACCCAACGGGACTGGCTGGTGCGCCTGCGCCAGGAGGAGGGCCTGGACGCCGCCGTCTACCTGGTGGGCCCCTTCCAACTGAACTTCCAGGGACAGCCCTGAGGCACGGGGGGGGCAAGCTCATGAGAGCCCGGGATCCTGACATCCAGGGCTTTCTCCTCGAGCAGACGGACCCCCCGGCGCCAGGGCGGGGGCAGACCCTCGGAGGCACGTTGTCTTGAATCGCGTCATACTCTTCAGCGGTCATATGATCGACCGCCCTGGGCGGCCGGTTCCGCGCTTCCCCCCCGACCTGGTGGACCGGGTGCGTGTTGAACTGGGACGGGCGCTTGATTCCATGGAATTGGGATGCGGCGATGTCGGCATCTGCGGGGCGGCTTGCGGCGGCGACCTTCTCTTCGCTGGTGAAGCGCTTGACCGGGGCCTTCGCCTGGAGGTCTTCCTTGGCGGTTCCGAGGATCACCACCTGGATCACTCGGTTTCCTTTGCTGGTGAGGATTGGGTCACCCGTTACCGGATTCTGACTGGTTCGACTCGAGTCGCGGTGCGTTGCCTCTCATCCTCTTCGGAGGAAGCCCTGTACTGCGAGGTCAACCAGGCGATGCTGGAGCGGGCCATCCGCCTGGCGCCAACAGGAGTGACTCTGCTGGTTCTTCAGGACCGCTCGAGCACGCCGGACGGGCCCGGCGGTACTGAGGATATGCGCAGGCGCGTACTCGCCGCAGGGGGGACTGTGCGGACTCTGGATTTGGCTGCTCTGCGGGGAGACGGTCCTGCTGGCGGCTTGGCCTGAGCGATTGGTGGGGGGGCCTGGCCCACCAAGCGGAGGTGAAATCCAGGGCATTCAGAAGATTTGCCCCAGAGGTGAGACATGTCCGGTTCGCACCATTCGAGCACATCACAGACGACGGGCCCTCGGGGAATGACACGATGGCTCTGGATTTATTCCGTGCTCCTCCTTCTGGTTGTCTGCCTGGCAGGCATCGGTGTCAGATCGGCGATCAGGCTTGACTCCAAGACCTGGTTGCTGGATTGGATCTATGGCCTCTTGTTGGTCTTTGAGCTTCATCCGCTCGAGGGCCTGGATCACCCGACCAATGTCGCGTTGGCCCTGGCCAGGGTGTTGGCGCCGTTATTGCGGGATATTGGAATCGCCGGGGCCATTGCCTCGCTGCTGGTTTTCCATCACCAGATCCGTGATTGGTGGGTCTTGCGATGTGCCAGGCGCCACGTGCTGTTCTTCGGGTGGGGCGCATGTGCACGCGAACTGATCAAGTCCTACAAGAGTCGCGGGGTCGCCGCATTGGTCCACAGCAGCCCCGATCCGCTGGTCGTTGCTTTCTGCCAGGAGAACGGAATCCATCTGGTCTCGGGTTCGCTCAGTTGGAACGCCTCGGGTCGCCCAGGCAACGTCCGTCTTTGCCGCCGGCTGCGCTGCAGGTCGGCCAGCCGGATCTTCTGCATGGACGACGATGACGGCCGGAACCTCGAGAATGCGGCAGCTCTGGCCAACCTGGACTTCCAGGATGTCGTCTGGTGTCACGTCGGGGATGATTCCCTGGCGCGGGGCATCGAGCGTGTCGGCTTGCTGGAGCGGAAAGGAGTGGCTCTCTTCAACCACAATCAGCTCCTGGCCAGGGACTGTGTGGAGCGTATCCGTCCACTCGAAGGGCTTCTTGTTCAGCCGGAGCGTTTCCGTCCGGTGCATATGGTGGTCCTGGGATACAGTGGATTGACTCGGCATCTGATTCAGGAGATGGCGTCCGCGGGGCAGTGGGCTGTCAGTGGCGAGGGCAGGGTCAGGATCACGGTCATTGACCGCGACATCGACAAGCTGGTCGTTCCCTTCCTGGCCCAGCATCCGAATCTTGAGAAGGTCGCCGAGATCGACTTCGTGGATTCGGATCTCCTGTCCAGGGAGAGTCTCGAGCTTCTGAGACGCATCGCTGCGGACGAACGGTACCGTCCGGAGTTCGTGGTCACCGCTGAGGAGACGCGATTGGCCATTCCCCTGGCTCTGCGCATCGCCGCGACTCCCTTTGAACATGCACCTCGTATCTGGATTCGAAGCTGTTCGGACGACGGCGTTGCCCGGGTCCTGAGCGCCAGCCAGGAGGAGTTTCATCGATTGAAGGGTGACGCCTCCAGCACCGGTTTGAGCGATTCTTTCGAATGTCTGGACCGGATTTCGTTCTTCGGGGGCGGCGGCTGGGAGGCCCATCGACTCGAGGACTGCGTGTACTCCAAAGGGATCGACAGCTCGGTGCCCGGCGCCCCCAGGGAGTTGGCGATGGACTACCACGAGGAATATTGCAGGCTGACCTGCGCGTCGGCTGACGCCAAGTCTTCTGAAGCCCCGCCATCCTGGGAAGACCTTCACCCATCCTTGAGGGCATCCAATCGCAGCGCGAGCCGCCACGCGCGTCACAAACTGGATGCGGTCGGCGTCCAGCGCGATATTCCGGACAAGGATGAAGCCTGTCTCCGGTTGCAGCAGAACGAGGAGGGGTTGGCCATCCTGGAACACCTGCGTTGGGTTGCAGAACGGATTCTGGACGGCTGGCAGTATGGCCCGGAGAAGTCCATTTCGCTTCGCGTGTCGCCGTACCTGGTGCCGTGGTCTGAATTGAGCGAATCGATACGCGACTATGACCGCGCTTCGGTCGGGACGCTGATCCGCCTGGTGAGGAAGGGCCTGATCGTCGGGGAGGCCGCTCAGGACCGTCTCTGAACCCCGCGTCAGTCACCTCGCTGTCCGTGTCAACTGGAAAGCGAGCCCCCTCGCCAACTGAAAACAGACCCCCCATGGCTTTGCCTCCGCGAAAGGCGTCTGTCCATCCCGTGGCCAGCGACCCCCCATGAACCTCGTTTCACGGTCGGGAGAACGAGTCCAGGGCGAAGTGCTCGGGGTCGATTCCCACCGCAAGAGCTGGGGACCCTCTCTTCATCGGGCCGAGGGGGAGCCTGTCGGTGGCAGTGGCCTGCACAGGCGAAAGCCGAGATTGACGCTGCGGTAGTCGGGCGGACAGTAGTTCCGAAATGTTGCGCGCGCACGGGTCGCGTCGAGGCTCCACGCCCCTCCCCGAGACACCCTGGCTTTGTCGGAAATCGGCCCCGAAGGATCCGTCACCGGCTGCGACGGGTAGGGGCCCGCCCAATCCGCGCACCATTCCCAGACGTTCCCTGCCATGTCCAGGCAGCCATACGGCGAGGCGCCTGCGGGCAACATGCCCACGGGACGTGGCATCCTCTTGCTGGTGTCGAGCAGCCAGGCACGCCCTTGAGGTTCGTCGTTCCCCCAGGGATAGCGCCGTCGATCCCATCCTCGAGCCGCCTTCTCCCACTCCGCCTCAGTGGGCAGGCGTCCCCCCGCCCACCGGCAATAGGCCTGTGCGTCGTCCCAGGAGACCAGCACCACCGGCGCACGATTTCCCGTCTTCTCAGCCGCGGTTCGCCAATCCCTACCGGACGGGTCCGTTCCTGCCTCATACCCCGTCTCCGCCACGAAGCGCTCGAACTGTTCGTTGGTCACCTCGCACTCGGCCATCAGGTAGTCGTCCAACTCGACCTCGTGCTGCGGCTTCTCGCGCTCGTGCGCCTGTTCGTCTTCCGGCGCCGAACCCATCAGGAAGGGCCCGGGCGGAACCCGGACCATGACCGAGCCGTCGCGGTCATTGCGGAAACGCTCGAAACCCTGGACGTTCCGCCCCAGGGGCACGAGTCCCGGCGGCGGTTCAGTCAGGGGGGGGCAGGCCGCCGGGCTCGGGAGTGACCTGACAGCCGGCTTCGCAACCAGGCCGGGCGATGGCGAGCTCAGGAGAGCCGTCGTCGCGGACGAGGCGGCACGCGTCGCGGCCGCAGAGCCCTTGGCGTTGGACGGCAGCAGGCCGGCCCAGGTGGTCAGGTCGAACTGCTGGATCTCCTGCGCAGAGAAGTCCCGCCCCGCCTCCTGGCGTGCCTGTGCGACCAGGGCCAAAGGGTCCGAGCAGGACCAGGCGCGAAGCGCAAAGCCCGTGGCTCCGACCAGGATGCGTCCGTCGCAAGCCCAGGCCAAGGCTTGGACCGGTCCCTCGGGGAAGCGCAGCAATCGAGGCTCGCCCTCACGGCCCAGATCCCACAGGCGCGCTGCATTGTCTGCGCCTGCGCAGGCCAGGGTCTGCCCGTCCGGAGAAAAGGACAATTGACAGACGGCCCCTTCATGCCCTCGCAGGATCGAGACCTTCTCTCCTTCAGGCAGGGATTGCAG
>DCTU01000097.1 GCA_002329445.1 bacterium UBP9_UBA1432 | reverse complement strand
GATCTCGGGCAGGTCGACTCCTTCGTTGAACATGTCGACTGCGCAGAGGATGTCCAGTTCACCCTTTCCCAGCCTTTCCAGAGACGTGGCCCGAGGGTCGGAGTCCGGTTCGGAGTGGATGGCCGCCACACGGAGGCCCTGCTCCTCGAGGAAACCTTTCATGAACCGCGCGTGACGCACGGAGACGCAGAAGGCGACCGCCCGGTTGCCTCCGAGGCGGCGGAAGTGCTCGAGGATGTTGTGGGCTCGCGCCCGCGTGGCCACTGCGGCGGTCAGAGCCTCTTCGTCGAAGCGGTTGTTCCGCCAGGGGATGGCCTGGTAGTCGACATCGTCGGGCAGGCCGTGGTAGTGAAAAGGACAGAGCAGCCCACTGCTGATTCCGTCCAGGACGTCCCGGCGGTAGACCAAGTTCTCGCCGCAGAGGGTCAGCAGGTCCTCTCCATCGGTCCTGTCTGGCGTCGCAGTCAAGCCGAGAAGGAAGCGGGGCTCGAAGTAGGCCAGGAGCTTGCGGTAAGTGGCTGCGGCGGCGTGGTGGAATTCGTCCACGACCACGTATTCGAAGCGATCTCGGGCAAACTTGTCTAGGTGGGGTTGGCGGCCCAGTGTCTGAATGGAGGCGAAGAGCAGGTCGGCGCCCAGGTCCTTGTCGGTCCCGGTATAGAAGCCCATGCGGGCCGTCGGTCGCAGCCTGCGGAAGGTGTCGAGAGCTTGGCCCAGGATCTCTTCGCGATGGGCGACGAAAAGCACCCGTTCGAAGGGGCGCGAGTCGAAGGCCGCCAGCCAGGTCTTGCCCAAGCCCGTGGCCAGCACGACCAGGCCAGCTTGGTTCCCCTCTTCGCGGGTCTTGTCCAGGGCGTCCAGGGCCTCAACTTGTATGGCGTGGGGTTCGGGTGGAGGCTCCGGGGTTTCAACCTCGACGGGGACGGCCTTGCCGCGAACCCGCGCTGGCACGCGGCGCTCACGGTAGCCGCGGACCCATTCCTCAGTGAGGGGGAGGGTGGCTGGGTGACGGAACAAGTCCTCGAAGGCTCTTTGCACCTCCAGGACTCCCGCACGTTCTCGTGAGGATAGGGCTCGATAATTCCATTCCAGACCGTTGCTAAGGGCGCTGGCGCTCAGGTTCGAGCTTCCGACAAAGGCTGTAGCGTTCCCGTCCCGCTCCCGGAACAGGTAACACTTGGGATGGAAAGTTCCGGTTCCGGTCTGGAAAATCCGGGCTTCGAAATCCCAGCGCTGGCGGAGGTCCAGCACAGCCATCAGCGTGTCCGGGTCCGTCACGTCCATGTAGTCGCCGGTCAGCAGGCGCAGTCGCCCTTTTCGGGACAGAAGGTCTTCAATGTGGGGGACCACCTTGGACCATCCGCCAGGCAGTAGGAAGGCTACGGCGATGTCCACTTGGTGGGCGCGGCTCAGGGCTGCCCGGAGGTGCGGGTAGAACGGATCGCCTTCGCCCCGGATCAATGGTAATGAGTGTGGGGCACCCGGTGCGAGGTCCCAGGATGGAGATGGCGCTTCGGAGGCCAGGCTTGCCGTATCCACAGGCAACACGAGAGGCTCTGGCATCAACTCGCTTCGGCACGTGGAGTCTCTCCCGTCTGATGGAGCATAACGAGGAAGCACGTGAAGATGAAGGTGTCCCACAGTCCGACCGGGGGAAGGCAAGATATCGAAACCGACATGGTAACCTTTGGGTCGGTGTCGCTCCTCCACCTGTCGACGGACTTCGAAAGTTGCCTCCAATAGGCCGGTTCGTTCTTCCCGGGTGCTTTCCCACCAGGTGGGAACGTGGCGTTTTGTGGCGATCAGGCAATGCCCTGGCGCTGCAGGCTGGCTTGCCCAGGCTGCGAAGACGTGGGCGTCAGCAAACAGGAGGGTGTCGATATCTGGTTGGCAAAGAGGGCAATTTCTCAAAGCGGCGGCGCCTTGTGGGCCAACATCTGGTGGAGGGGTCCAGGTCCAACGCGGGCGCGGCTACCACCGTTCGCCACGGGGTTGCCTCATACCCTGCAGCGCTCGGGAGCAAATAGGTCGCGCATTTCCTGATTGTTGTGGCATACCTCTCAGGTGCTGACGCTCGCGCTTGAAGGCTACCCCTGCGGCGATTCCCGTCGGAATCGGTGGCCCGTGGTCCGGTTCGCTTGCTCTCGTCACCCAGGCGGCGCAGGCACGTACTCCGCCTGCTGGGCATGACCTGGCTGTATCCTCCTGTGTGACCACCCCTCTTCCCTGCCCTGCCCACTCCGCGCTGGCCTGGTCCCGTGCACGATCCTGCCTGAAGGCATCCTTCCGAACGCCTCCCCCGGGGGCGCCTCTGGTTCAACCGCCCGCACGGGTTCGGCTCCCGGGGCAGGTGTGGATTGTTAAACTTTTGTGACGAGGCCTCTTGAGGGGGGGAATCGCCCTGGAAGGGGATCGGCCGGAAACGGGGCGGCAAGGCCCCCTGGAAGGGCTTGTCAATGCCTCCTGGCGACCTGGACGCGATTTGTGTCTTCGAGGCCCACGAAAAGGTCTCAAATCATCGCCTATGAATCGCTCAAAGCCCTGGGGCGCAGGGGATTGCGCGATCGGCAAATTGGACCTGGCCAGGCCTTCCGCGGTAGAATGAGGTATGGAGATCCCGGCGTTCCCGGCCAATCCCAGCCTCGGTCCTGAGGTCCTCGCGTTGCTGGAGGATTGGCCTCGAGGGATTCGGCCTTCGCGGGCCCGGCAGGCCGTCCTGATGGGGGAGGCCCTGGTCGAACTGGACCGCTTCGCTCCCCTGCTCGAGGTGCGTCTGGGTCAGGTGCTCGCACCTCTGGTCCGGGGAGGGCACAAGCACCTGGGCTACGTCACGCCGGCGGTCTTCTGTCGCGAGGAGCTGGGAATCTCGGCGACGGCCGCCTGGGATTCGGTGCGCCTGGCCGAAGGGCTCGTGCGCCGGCCGATCCTGCGGCAGGCCTTCCTGGAGGGCAGGCTTCCCCGGACNNCTCTCGGTTCAGGAGTTGCGCCGGGCCTTGAAGCCCCTGCGCTCCTCGGCCGCCAACGAAGAAAAGGAGAGGTCCCGGGTCCGGACCTTCGACCTGGAGGCCGAGCCTTATGCGACGTGGCTGGCCGCGGTCGAGCTGGCCCGGCGCCGCGAAGGCCGCGACCTGGGCCCGGCCGACGTGCTGGAGCAGATCCTGGCCGAGTTCGCGGCGGCCCGGCCGCTGGAGGTCCCGACTCCAGTCCAGGGCGATCCTGGATGGCCGGGCACGGAGTGTGACTTGGGCGGCGCGGAGGCGATCCATGAACCAGCCACCCCGCCTCCCTTCCAGCGCGATCCCCGGTGGCCGGCCGCGGCGCCCGGCGCGACCCGCGCGACTCCCGGCAGGGGAAGAGGGGAGGCTGGTCCCGAGGCCGGACCGCCCCCCGAGATGCCCGACTTCTTGCGGCAGGAGCTCCCCCGCAGCCCCCGCAAGCTGACCTTCCTGGCCCGCAGGCTGCTGGCCTCGCGAGTGCGTCTGGATCTGCAGCACGGCCGGATCCTGCGCCGGGTTCAGGAAGGTCGGCTGTACCGCGAGGCGGGCAGGCGCTCCTTCCGTGCGTGGCTGACAAGCCGGGGGATTGCGCCCAGCACCGCCTTCCAGGCCACCGCCCGGGACCAACGCCTGGAGAAGCACGGCTTGCTGCGCCAGGCCCTGTCCGAGGGCCGACTGACGCCTGCCAAGGTGGACCTGCTGCTGCGACTGCCCCGGCGGGCCGATGTCGAGGGTTGGGCGACCTACGCCGGGGAACACACCTGCCGCCGCCTGGAGGAGGCGGTGGAGGCCGCCCTGGTCCTGGCGGCCCGCTTCCCTGCCACCTGGAGTCTTCGCCTGGGGGCCGCCCCCGGGGAGGAGGAGACCCTGGACGACTTCCGTCGGCAGGCCGGCCTGCAGGGCTTCGAGGCGACCTTCGAGGACCTGGCCCAGGCGTTTGATCAGGCCGAGTCCAAGCGTTCCGCGTCGGAAACAGTCCAGACATCCGCAGCGCCGGCGGCTGCGCCGGGACCCACCTCCGGCGCGACGGCCCCGACCGAAGAGCCGGCCCCCGGAGCGAGGCCCCTGCCGGCCCTGTGCGAGAGTGGTGATGCCCTTCAGGTGAAGGCCCGCATCCCCGGGGCGCCCGGTCAGTCCGCTCCCGAAGGCCCTGGAGCCCTCCAGGGCCCTTCCACCATCCGCTTGCGCCTGGTCCTGCCGGAATCCC
>DCTU01000316.1 GCA_002329445.1 bacterium UBP9_UBA1432 | reverse complement strand
TCGAGTACGATGTGACCGAGACCTTCAGGATTCACGGCGGGTATACGGCCGTGGACATCTACGGCCATTTTGATCCCCTGGGCAATCTCAGCGCCTACGCCGAGGCCACCGGCCTGACCCGGTTCGATAGCCTCAACATGGAACAACGCTATCCCGACCTGGGATTTGACTGGGAGCTGGCGGAGAGCCTGACCTGGGGCATGGAAGGCAAGTACTACCAGACCAAGGACCGGATCTCCAGCAATCTGTTCCCCACCCCCGGGATCCCCAACCTCAACCTCAACTACGGGCCCGAGGGGAACGCTCATCCCTTCAACTGGGAGGGCTGGCAGGTCCACTCCTACTTCAACTTCAAGTTCTGAACCACCAGGCTGGAGGGGTGCAGGCCGCGTTTCGGCCGGCTCGCAGGCTCCGCGCGACCACACCCGGTCGGGCGGAGTCTGCACTTTCGGCCGCTTTCCGGCCGGCCGCGTCCTTCTTGGCGGGTGGACCCTCGGGCGTTCGGGCCCGGCCAGTCAGGCCTGGGGATGCACCAGGATGAAGACCGGCTCTTCCGGGGCCACCTCGGCGAGCTCTTCCCGGGCCAGGGCCAGGACCTGGTCGGTGCTGGTCAGGGAGGTCAGGTCGGTCAGTTTCCGGCCTGCGACGACGTGCAAGGCCGGGATCAGTGCCCCGGCGTCCCCGTAGGAGGTGTGCTGCTGCAGGACCTTCTCCAGGTCCGCCATCAGGGCACCGCCCCGGGCCTGATGGAGCACTCCGCCGGGGACCTGCAGGCGGACGCTCCCGCGGCCGTCGGTCACCCACAGCGTCTGCCGGGTCTGGCGCAACAGGCCGAAGAGTCGTCGCACCTGGCGTCGGCTGCGGTAGAGGTGGTAGAAACCGGTCTGACCCAGGCAGGTCTGCTCGTCGTCCTGAGGAGAGGCCTCGCGCAGGGTGCGGATCCGCTCATCCTCACCCACGTCAGCGGCCAGGACATCCCGGGCGACGAACTCCACCGATCCGGTGGCCGTGGCCCGGACCAGGTTCTTCTGGGCGTCCACCTCGACGGTGACCTCGACGCTGGCCGGGTCTGCGCCCATCCGGACCACGGCTTTTTCGGCTTCGGATCGCAGGCGGGAGAGGTCCTCGCGGGTCGGGTTCACGAGGTTCTTCTCGAGGGTCTCGCGCACCATGGCCAGGGCGGCCCCGATGGCCGAAATGACCTCGGCTCGGCGGGCCAGTTCAAAGGGCAACCCCATGCGCTCGGCCAGGAACGGCACGATGGCGCCGGCGCCTCCGCCCCCGCCCAGCAGTTTCACGGCCCGGTCCTGCATGCGGGCCTCGGAGAGCAGTTGCCGGCACGTCGGGATGATACGGTCGGCGGCTCGTTCCAGGACTCTGCGCGCCACCTCTTCGGCGGTGTCGCTCCCCAGGTGGCGGGCCAGGGCCTCGAAGGCCCGGCGGATTCCCGGCAGGTCTCCCGCCGAATAGTCGCCTGGTTGAACGTACCCCAGCAGGTTGGCCGCGCAGGTGGCGGTGGGGGCGGTCCGCGTCCCTGCCGCATTCTCGATGACCAGGTAGGGTGGGTCGCCTTCGAAGGGTTTCACCTCGACGACACGCAGCTCGCCCTGCAGAGCCTCAGGGGGGGCGAAAGAGCAGTAGGCAAAGCCGGCCAGATGAGCGCTGCGGGGCCCCACCTCCAATGCGCCTCTCCCATCGCTGGAGACCATGGACCCCCCCGCGATTCCCAGGGTCCGGCTATCCAGTGTGCGCAGGTAGGTGGGATGGCCGCCGATGGTTGCCGAGCGGACGGCGGCTCGGCCATCGCGGACCAGGCAGAGGTCGGTGCTGGTGCCTCCCACTTCCAGGAAAAGGGCATCGGAGGCCTTCAGGAACATCAAGGCCGCCGCGATTCCCGCGGCCGGGCCTGACAACAGGGTCATCACGGGTCGCCGGCGCACCTCTTCCAGGCTCATCACGCCCCCATCGCTGCGCATGACCATCAAGGGAGCCGTCACGGCGCGCGCCTGGAGGGCCTGGGAGGTCATCTCGGCGGTCCCGATCATCTTGGGCAGGATGCTGGCGTTGAGCACAGCGGTGCGGGTCCGCACCCGCAGTCCATACAGCCCCGAGACCTCGTGGGTGCCGCAGGCCGGAAGGTTCAGGGCTGCCGAGCGCTCCATCACCTTCAGCTCGCCGGAGGGATCATCCACCGAGAAGCCCTCGGCGGCCACCACGGCGCCTTCTCCGCTGGCCAGGAAAGCCTTCAGGGTTCGGTCCAGGTCCTGCTGGAAGTCAGGCGACCCGGGATTGAGGAACTCCAGTCGGCTGTGGAGGATCTTCCCGGGCGAGAGCTCCACGTCTCCGACAGCCATATCGGCTCGTGCCTTGACGGCCTCCAGACCGCTTCCCAGCCCCAGGATGCCCACCTTGGCGACGTCGCCTTCCAGGAGCGCGTTGGTGGCCTGGGTCGTGCTGTGGGCCAGGAAGACCAGGCGGTGGTCTGGCGGCAGGCGGGCCTGCAGGGCTGCGAAGGCATCCAGGATGCCCCGGGCCACCCCCTCCTCTGCCCCGTGGCTGGTCGGGGTCACCTCGTGGTCCAGGATCTCCAGCGTGGCGTTGTCCAGGGCCACGGCGTGGGTGAAGGTCCCCCCCACGTCGATGCCGATCCGGATGGTGGAACTCATCTCAGGGCTCCTGCAAAGAGGACCGCCCAGGTCAGGGCCATGAACACGAAGGCCCACAC
>DCTU01000357.1 GCA_002329445.1 bacterium UBP9_UBA1432 | reverse complement strand
CACACCAGGCCCACAGGGGGCCCGCCACCTCCAGGCGGATGGGATGGTCGCTTCTCGCCCCGGCCTTCCGGACGCGGTCTTCCAGAAGCCCCAGCAGGTCGACCCGCCGGGGGTGCACCTCCAGGGCGGCGTTGCGCAGGCGGGCCGCCTCCAGAAGGTCTCCGATCAGCCGGTTCAGCACATCCACCTGCTGATCGATCCGGCGCAGATGAGCGCGCACGGGCTCTTCGGCAAAGACGGCCCGTGGATGCAGCAGGGTGGCCAGGTAGCCCTTGATGGCCGTCAAAGGAGTCCGCAGCTCGTGCGAGAGGTTGGCCGAGACCTCCCGACGGAGGTCTTCGAGTTCGCGGATCCTGGACACGTCTCGGAAGACCACGATGGCGGCGGGAGCCTCCTGGGCTCCAGCCAGGGGCGCAGGAACCGTGGGGTTGAAGAGCAGGACCTTGCGGGTCCCACCCCGCACCGTGACCTCGCTCTCGAAAGGTGCCGGATGCCCCCCCGAGCGGAGCAGTTCCCGCAAGGGATGCCGGGCTTCAGCCAGTCGGAAGACTTCCTCGCACGGACGACCGATCACGTCGCAGCGGTCCCAGCCGGTCATCCGCTCGGCGGCTCGGTTGAAGGTCGCCAGCCGCCCTTGGCCATCCAGGGTCAGCACTCCCTCCCCCATCTCCTCCAAGACCGCCTGGTTGAAGCGCTTCTCGGCCATGGAGAGGGCATAGAGCTGGCGGTTCTCCAGGGCCAGACCCACCTCCCGAGCCAGAGCGGCGACAAGATCGACCAGACCGGGTTCCAGGATTTCCTCGGGGCCGGCCAGGACCTCCAGGCATCCCAGCAAGGAACCGCGCACCTTCAAGGGTACCAGGCAGTACCCCGAGTGGGCCCGTCCAGGGAATCGAGGTCCGACCGCCGGGTGCCGGGCGGCCTCGGAAACCGTCAACAGCGCCGGATTCTCCAGCCTCGCCGCCCATTCGGCCAGCGCCGACGACTTCAGCGCCGACCGGTCTTCCAGGGGCAATCCCTGGGTCTCTGCCAGCCGGAGCTCGCCACGCTCGTTCAGCCAGAGGAGCTGCAGGGAGTCCGGCAGGAGGCGCTGCAGATGGTCCATGAAGAGGCGAACCAGGGAGCCGGCGTCGCGGGGGTCGGTGGAGGCCTGCGACAGGTTGTACAGGACTTGCAGTTCTTGGATCCGAGCCTGCAGCAGGCCGTCGGTGTAGCGCAGCAGCCTCTCGTTCTCCGACAGGGTTCGCAGCAGGTTCACCCGCATCACTTCGAAGGATTCGGTGAGGACCTCCAGCTCGCGACAGGGGCCCGGGTCAGGCGTCGGCGCCGTGTAGTCACCGCGAGCCAGGGCCAGGGTGGAGGCGGAGAGCGCCTCCACCGGGGCGGCCACCCGACGGGCCACCAGGCCTCCCAGGAACCACGCCAGCAGGCCCACCAGGGCAACCGTCGCGCCGACGTGCAGGGCCATCCTCTTGAAGAGGTGGGAGACCTCGGGCAGGTCGTACCGCCACTTCAGATACCAGCCTACGGGAGAGACGGGAACGGCCCCCTCCAGGCGAGGCCCCAGCTCGGTGTGGGCCAGTCGCAGGCCGGGAGTGACCCCTTCGAAGGGACGCTGCCCGGCAGCCGACGTCCCCGAGGTGGCCAGGACCGTCGGACCATCCACCAGCCAGACCGCCAGGTGGCTCTGTTCACGCCGGAGGCGGAGCAGGTCCAGTGCCGGTTCCAGGTCGACCCAGGCCAAGAGGGCGCCCTGCACGACTCCCTGGCGAGTCACGGGTTGCCCCAGCACCAGCAGGGTCAACCCCGGTGGGGGTTGGACCAGGGCCCGGCTGCGCGACCGCCGCCCTTGCAGCGCGACCGCCAGCGCGGCCTGGGACGGACGCTCGAGGTCCACCCCGGGCAACCTCCAGCGCGGGTCGAGAACCGCCACCGTCTCCTCGCCCTGTAACGGGTGATAGGCCACCCGGACCAGGCCTTGCGACTGTTCGAGCAGGCTTCCCAGCATCCGTCGCCTCTGCGCGGCATCCACCGCCGGAAGCGGGGAGAGCTCTGCCAGCCCCTGCAAGGCCAGCTCCCGGTTCTGCAGGTAGCCGGAGATCCCCGAAGAGATCCTCGAGAGCGCGTCGACCTCTTCGACCAGGAAGGACAGGGACCGGGACAGGGCACTCCATCCCAGGAAGAGCCCCACGCCCCCCACCAGGACCAGGGGGACCAGCGTCAAGAAGACCAACGAGGCCCGGAGCCTCTGGGCGATGGAGGTGCTCCGATGCGGAGCGTCCGGTGGCCTCGGCTTCATAAGGTCTCGAGGACGATCTCTCGATTCGTGTAGATGCAAATCTCCCCGGCGATCTCCAGGGCTCGGGCGGCCACATCGGCGGCAGGCAGGTCGGTGTGATCCATCAGGGCCCGGGCGGCGGCCAGGGCGTAGGGGGCCCCCGAACCGATGGCGGCCACGTCGTGGTCCGGCTCGAGGATCTCGCCGGTCCCGGAGATCAAGAGCATCGACTGCGAATCGGCGACGATCATCATGGCGTTCAACTTGCGCAGCACGCGGTCGGTGCGCCAGTCCCGAGCCAGCTCGACGGCCGAGCGGACCAGGTTGCCGGAGAACTCATCCAGACGTTCTTCGAACTTCTCGAACAGGGTCAGTCCGTCCGCGGCGGAACCCGCGAAACCGCCCAGGACCTTGCCGTTGCGCATGCGGCGCACCTTTCGGGCGGAGTGCTTCAAGACCGTGCGGCCCAAGGTCACCTGGCCGTCTCCCGCCATGGCCACCTGGCCGGCGCGTTTCACGCACAAGATCGTCGTCGCCTTCATCAACCCCGGGTCCTCCTGCGTCTCTTTGGAAAGGGGCTGCAGCGCGTCTCTGCAGGCAGGCCGCATGAACCCCAACCGACTTCGGGGTTCATCTTCTGGAAACATCCCGGAAACCCCCTGTCCATCCCCCGGAAACACCCTGTCAGAGTGGCCGCTTCACAATGAAGGGGCGGGACCGCCCGCGAACAAGCGAAGGGAGGCGGCATCATGGAGGTTCGCGTCAGGAGTCTTCAGAGGATCAAGAACTTCAGCCACGTCCGGGCCGTGGCCGAGGTCGAGTACGGGGGGATGCTCTTCCGGGGCCTGAAGCTGGAGGAACGCGACGGCGAGTTCCACCTGGCCTCGGCAGGGCGGAAGGTGAACGGAGCGTGGCAACTGGTCTACGAGCTGCAGAACCCGGACCTGGCCGCTCGTCTCC
>DCTU01000061.1 GCA_002329445.1 bacterium UBP9_UBA1432 | reverse complement strand
TCCTCGGCGGCCTCGGCCACCTCCTGGTCCACCTGGGCACGCCAGGCCTCCAGATCCTGTGCGCTGGCGTGACCTTCAGCCAGCAGGACCTCCTCCAGGCGCTGGATGGGATCCCGCGCGGCCTGCTCGGCCCGCTCGTGGGCGGGACGATACATGGCCTCGTCATCCGAGAGCGAGTGCGAGTAGGGTCGCACCACGTGGGCGTGGACCAGGGCGGGGCCCTTGCGCTCGCGACACCAGGCCACGGCCTCGGCCAGGGCCCGGTGGGAGGCCCGGAAGTCCGTCCCGTCCACCTCGAGGTACAGCAGGTCGGGCCATTCTCCGACCAGCTTGCCGATGCTCCCTCCAGGAGTCTGGACCTCGACGGGGACCGAGATGGCGTAGCCGTTGTCCTCGACCATGAAGAGGACCGGCAGCTTCAGGTTGCAGGCTGCGCTCAGGCTCTCGAAGAACTCGCCTTGGGAGGTGGTGCCTTCACCCGACGAGACGTAGACCACCTCGTCCGAGTGGAACTCGAGCCCCTCCACCGGGCGATCGGCCAGATATCGACCGGCCTCGGCGGCGCCGACAGCCTGCAGGAACTGGGTTCCGGTGCAACTGGACTGGGAAACGATGTTCAGCCGGCGATGCCCCCAGTGCGAGGGCATCTGACGTCCCCCCGAGTTGGGGTCATCCTCCGCCCCGACGGCCGAGAGGAGCTGCTCAAGGGGGGTCATCCCCAGCGTCAGGCACAAGGCGCGATCCCGGTAATACGGATAGAACCAGTCATATCCGGGGCGCAGCAGCATCCCGGCCGCCACCAGGGGGGCCTCGTGCCCGGCACCGCTGATCTGGAAGAAGATCCGATTCTGACGCTTGAGCTGAATCTCCCGATCGTCCAGGCGACGCGAGAGCACCATCAAACGCCAGGCACGCCGGAGCACCTCTCCGCCCAACTCCTGTCGGGAAGCCTGGAAACCTTCCGGGTGATTCCTGATCATCGCTGAAACCTTTCTCTCCGGGTCCCCACGAGTCACCGAGGCGGACCCTTTCTCCTCCGCAGCGGACGGGACCTCCATTCCGCCCTGCCCGACGGACCTGCGGGCAGGATTCCCAAGGGCGAAACAGAAATCGAGCGCCCCGAATTCCCCCCCGGGCGCCCACCGATCTGACGGAAAGCCCCGGGCTTGATCCAGGAGCCCTTCCATGTCCGAGAACCTGACCGTGCTGCCGGCCCGCGAGGCCCTGCAGGAAATCGAGAGTCTGGTCCAGTCCGAGGCCTTCACCCAGGCCCTGGAGCGCCTGCAGTCCTTGGGGCGCCCGGAGCTTGAGCCGGCCGAGATGGTCCGCCTGCACCACCTCCACGGTGTGGCCCTGGCCCGCCTGGGGCGCGGCCTGGAGGCAGCCGGCCGGTTCCGCAAGAGCCTGGAGGCCGCCGAGGGATGCCAGGACGCGATCGGCCAGGCCCGCGCCACCGAAGAGCTGGGGGCCATCCACCACCAGGAGAGGCGCCTGGCCGAGGCCCAGAGCCACTACGAGCGGGCCCTGCGGCTTTGGGGCCGCCTGGAAGACCGCGAGGGCGAAGCCCGAAGCCACCGCAACCTGGGCAACCTTTTCGCCGACTTCAACGACCAGGCCCGGGCCAGCGAAGCCTATGAGACGTCCCGGGCCCTGTACCTGGAGATCGGCCAGCCCGACGAGATGGCCGCCTCGGTGATCCACGCGGCGTCGCTGCGCTACCAGTCCGAAGGGCTGGACGCCGCCGTCCAGGAGTATGCCCGGGGCCTGGACCAGGATGGCTGCCGGCATCACCTGGTGACCAACAACTACGGCTTCCTGCTGATGCTTCAGGGCCAACTGGATCGCGCCCTGGAGGTCCTCCAGCAGGCCCGAAAGGACATGGACACCAGGAAGGCCGCCGAAGACGACCTGGCCCTGGTCCACCTGAACCTGGGTCTGGTCCATGCCATGCGGGCCGAGCTGGAACCCGCCGAGAAGCACCTGCGCCAGAGCGCCGAACTGCTGGAGCGGCATCCCGAAGCCCGGGCCGTGGAGATCCTGTTGCTGGTCAACGACCGGTGGCAAGACCAGGGATTCAAGCCCCACCTGGTGGTGGACAACGGCCAGAAGCGGGCCCTGGCCCATCTGAACCTGGCGGCCGTGCTGACCCGGGCCGGCCGGGTCGAGGAGGCCCACGAGCAGCTCCGCATCGGACAGGAACTGGAGCGCTCAGCGGCCTACCCCTTCCTGGCGGCCGGCTGGATCCACCTGACCGAGGGCCATGAGAAGGCGGCCACCGAAGCCTTCCGCCGGGCCCACGGCATGGCACCCGACAACGACGAGACTCGTCAGGCCTTGGACCTGGTGAACCCCTACCTGACCATGAAGGTGGGGCGCAACGACCCGTGCCCATGCGGCAGCGGCAAGAAGTTCAAGAAGTGCCACGGGGCGTAATCCAAAGGATCCCTGATCGGCGGAACGAACGCAGAAATCATGCACCTCAATCGAGTAGATCGCCTTCGAGCGGCCCTGGCAGGAGAGCGCGTCGATCGCCCTCCCTTCTCCTTCTGGCACCACTTCGGGCTTCAGCACATGCCTGGAGAGGCGGTGGCCGCGGCTCACCTGGCCTTTGCCCGGCGGTTTGAGCCGGACTTCCTGCGGGTGATGAACGACTATCCCTATCCGGCCCCCGGCCTGTTGAGCATCGATCGGCCTTCCGACTGGGCTGGCCTGGAAGTGCTCAATGGCAAGGAGGCCGGCTGGGGACACCAGCTCCAGGCCCTGGAGACGATCGTCAAGGCGCTCAAGGGCCAGACCTGGGTCGTGGACACGGTCTACAGTCCCTGGACCATCCTGGCCCGTCTGGGGACGCGCGAACTGATGGTGCGGACGGCCCGCGAGAATCCTGGCTTCCTGCGCCACGCCCTGGACATGGTCAGCCAGTCCCTGGCCAACTATGTCCGCCACGCCCTGGCGACAGGCATCCAGGGAATCTTCTACTGCGTCACCGAAGCCCGCCACGACCGGCTCTCGCCCGCAGAGTTCCGGGAATGGTGCGCCCCCTACGACCAGGTGGTCCTCCAGGCGGCCCAGGGAGTCCCGTTCAACATCCTGCACGTCCACGGTTCCCGAATCTACTTCGAAGGGCTGAAGGACTACCCCATCCAGGCGTCCACCTGGTCCCATTTCCACGCCGGTCCCGGGCTGGCCCGCGGCCTGGCGGAGTGGGATCGGCCCGTCCTGGGAGGCCTGGACGAGAAGACCCTGCACCGTCAGACTCCGGGGTCACTGCATCACTACTTCCAGCGGAATGCCCCGGAGCTGTGGTTGCCCCGTCTGGTCCTGACGCCTGGTTGTTCGCTGCGGCCGGACATCTCGCCCCACGTCCTGGACGCCGTCCGGGCCGGGGTCGAGAGCCTCAAGCGCCTGAGGCCGCCCGAAGGCCAGAGTCGCCTGGGCGACATCCTGGAACGGCCAGAATTCGACGCCCGCCCTCCCGAGCCCCAAGAGCGCGCTCGGCGGCGCTCCACGGGCCCGGTCGAGGGGGAGATCCGCCAGGGTCCTCCTCCAGGAGGAGCCCGTCCCCCCTTCCGCAAGGAAGGCCCCTGGCGTTCGGATCGCGAGGACCGCCCCGAACCCGGCGGATTCCGTCGCCACGCGCCGGAGGACCGGTTCCCCCGCGAGGGCGGCCCGCGGCGCTTCGAGCGCGACGAGCGGCCGCGTCGTGAGGAGGGCCCACCTCGCCGTGAAGGAGGCACTCCCTACCGTGAGGGCGGTCCCCCTCGTCGCGATTTCGACGATCGGCCGCGACGCGAGGGAGGCCCGCCTCGCCGTGAAGGACGCCCACCCTACCGCGAGAGCGGTCCGCCCCGCCGCGACTTCGACGATCGGCCACGTCGTGAAGGAGGCCCCCCGCGCCGTGACTTCGACGATCGGCCCCGCCGAGAAGAGGGTCCCGAGGGCCCTCCCCGACGGCTGAAGATCCCACGTCCCCAGGCCGATGCGCCTCAGGCTCCGCCGCCTCCCCCGCCTCCCGAGACGCCGGGCGAGGAGTCCTCGCCGGAATCCTGACGGATTCCCTTCTCAGGGTCCCAGGAAGCCCGCGGACGGCCGGACGGCCGTTCGCGCCGCCTCCAGGGCCCGAACCACGACCAGACAGATCCAGGCGTAGAGCGGGATGTGCGCCGACTGGGTGATGAGGGCCCGCACCGCCAGGACCTTCCAGGCCGTCACCGGGTCTGGAACGGGGGCCAGGACCAACAAGAAGACCGGGACCAGCAGGAACTTGGTGAGGCTCTGCGAGACGGCGATCCCGACCAGGTAGCGCCGGAAGCTGGCTGGCCCCGGACCCGCGACCAGCGCCGGGAGCGCTCCCGTCAGCCCCTGGGTCAGCGTGAACCCCGGGAAGAACATCCCCCTGGGAATCAGGAGGCACTCCAACACGTCGCTGGTCACCCCGACCAGGAAACCCGCGCGGGGGCCCAGCACGAAGCCCGACAGGATGATCGGCAAGGCGGC
>DCTU01000218.1 GCA_002329445.1 bacterium UBP9_UBA1432 | reverse complement strand
TCCCATGTCTTGAACTGGCCCTGAACCTTGGCGCAGGGTCGGTCGGTCGTTCCGGGCGACGGTCTACACCACGTTCTCCTCGTCCCAGACGCAGCTCTCGCCGCGCTCGATCATGCCGCGCACGATCTCTTGGAAGACGGGAAAGATCTCCGGGTCGAAATGCCCGTCGGCCATCTCTTCCATGATCGACAAGGCCTTTTCGGGGGTGAACGCCTTGCTCTTCCCCGAATCATCGACGCGGTAGACCCGGGGCGTGGTCAGGGCGCTCCACACGTCGGCGACGGCCATGACCCGGGCCAGGTGGGGAATCTCCTCGCCGGTGAGTCCGTCCGGGTAGCCTTGGCCGTTGAATTTCTCGTGGTGGGCCCGGACGATGGCGGTCAACTCGTCCATGCCCAGGATGTCGGCGAAGAAGTCCGCCGAGCGGGCGGCGTGGGTCTTCATGATCTCGAATTCTTCGGGAGTGAGCTTCCGCGGGGCGTTGAGGATCTTCTCGTCGATGAAGATCTTCCCCACGTCGTGAAGCTCGGCTCCGATCCGCATGTACTCCTGTTCCTTGCGACCCAGGCCCAGGGCTCGGGTCAGGCGCAGTCCCATGTTGCGGACGTCCATCGAGTGGCGCCAGGTGTAGTTGTCCTTGCGGTCCAGCGCGATCACCATCATGCGCATGACGTTGAGCTGCGCTTCGACCCGCAGGTCCTTGTACTTCCCGACGTTCTTCTCCAGGGCGGCGATGGCCCGGGGATGATACAGGCTTCCGGCCCCGGCGTGGATCTGGGCCAGGGCCTCCTCCTCGCTGAGGTTGCGGTAGTTCGGAGAGCGTCGCTCGAGGTAGTCGTCGGCGACCTTCAGGATCTGGGCCTCCAGGGGCATGTCGTGGTAATCCTTGCAGCCCAGGAAGCGCAGGAAGCCGATGCCCTCGTGGAGCGTCTTGTTGGGGGCCAGGATGTCCACGGCCATCTCGAAGACATGCTCGAACTTCTCACGCTCCTCCGGAGTCAGGGGCAGGCCCTGGCGTTCCTTGAGGATCAGCTCGCGGGACAGCGAGACCTTCCCGATCTCGTGGAGATAGCCCGCGAAGAGGATCTCCTCGGAGACCATCGGGCAGAGCATCTTGCTCATCTCGCGGGCCAACTGGCCCACCTCCTTGCAGTGCTCCACCTGCTCGTGGCCGCCGGCGGCCTCGTTGAGCTTCATCAGCAGGTCCAGGTAGGAATAGTCCAGCTCCAGCCGACGTCCGGAGGTGAACTTCTCCTGCTCGCGCCCCTGGCTCTCCTCGGACTCCAACAGCGAGACCCGCTGCTCGAGGAGCTTGTTCATCTGGACGGCCAGATCGGGCAGGCGGCGGTACAGGACGGTGAAGTCGTCCCGCATCAGGACCAGGGTCTCGACCAGATCGAGGGCCTTGATGGTGGCCGAACGGGGCTGGTCGATCAGCAGGGCCATCTCGCCGAAGCCCTCGCCCAGGCCCAGCTCCGCCAGGACCAGCTCGCGCCCGTCGACGTACTTCACGACGTGCACGTGCCCTTCGCGGATCAGGTAGAAGGAGTCTCCGGGATCGCCTTCGCGGACGATGACCTCTTCAGGTTCGAAGCGGCGCACCCGGAACTTCTCGGCGATGGACTGCACCACCGGGCGGGGAAGCGAGTAGAAGAGGGGATTGCTGGCGATGAAGTCGGCGATCTCCTCGTGCGAGAGCCCGGTCGGCCTGGTCACGCCCGACCCCTTGTCCGCTCGGACATGCTCCGGGCATCCACTCCGTAGACCTGCAATGGTTCCTTCTTTCCCTTCACCCGGACTGATTCGAGGTAGGTGGCCACGATCTCCTCGCCCGCAGCCTCGAATGTGCTCTGGGTGATCAGGATCGGGCTTCCCAGTTCCTTGGATTTACCCTGCATCCTGGCAGCCGTGTTGGTGGCGTCCCCGATGGCGGCGTACTGTTTGCGTTGCGCCGAACCCAGGACCCCGATGGCGACGGGCCCGGTACAGATGCCGATTCCCGTCTCGAAGACGGGGCGGCCCTGGGCCTTCCAGGTCGCGCCGAGTTCCTCCAAGCGCAGGACCATGCCTGCGGCGGCGCGGCAGGCGGCGGCTGCGTGGTTGGGTTGGGAGGCCGGGACCAGGCCGAAGACCACCATCTGGGCATCCCCCTGGTAGTCGAAGACGATCCCGCCGTGGCGTTCGAAGACCTCGCCCATGGCCGAGTGGTAGGTGTTGAGCATCTCGGTGACCGTCACCGGGGCCAATCCTTCCGAGAGGTCCGTGTAGCCGCGGATGTCCGAGAACAGGATGGTGAGGACCCGCTCTTCCGAACCCACCTTGAGACCGTCCTGCCCCAGCAGGGCCTCCAGGTCGGGAATGGGGGCCACCTCCTGGAGGATGCGGGCAAATCGATCCCGCGCCAGCTTCTGCGCTCGCACGTTGTAGAGCGTGACGCTGCCGAAGCTGGCCAGCGCTCCCAGCCAGGGGAGGAAGACGGGGACCATGGTCCCCCCGGTGGTCCAATAGCCCCCGTACATCAGGTGATAGCCCACCCACCAGTAGCCGGCCAGGATCCCCAGGAAGGCCAGGCCGGCGGCTCGCACATCCAGGAAGACACCCACCAGGGTGGCCAGGCTGGCCAGGCCGAAGACCAGAGCCAGACCCTGCGCAAAGGTCGGCTCGTGCAGGAAGGTGCCCTGGATCAGGTTCCACATGACGTTGGCGTGGATGCCGACCCCCGAGATGGCGCCCACCTCAGAGCTCTTGACATCGTGCCCGCCCAGGACGGTGACCCCGACCATGGCGATCACCTGGTTGGGTGTCTCCTTCCCGGTGACGGGGTCGACGGTACGCCCGAAGAGCCCCTCGAGCTGGTCTTCGGGCGCGTTCAGGATGTCCTGGATGGAATAGACCTGGATGAAGTCCGAGATGGAGGGGACGTCGACGCGGGCCACGCGGGCCTGCTGGTCCGGGAGCACCTGGATCTGCCCCTCCCGGTACTGGGCGTCGGGGGCCTCCAAGGTCGAGGTCGCGGTGGAGACATCCGAGCCGAAGAAGGCGATCCGACCCGTGCGGGCGGTGAACAGGTAGGGCGAACCGGGCAGGGCCAGGTCCACCTCGAAGAGGCGCTTCCGGCAGCGTTCCAGGATCTCGGCGGGAGGGACCCCTTCGAAGTGGGCCAGGGCCACGATGTCCAGGGCGTAGTTCGAGGTGCCAGGCTGGCTGGGGAGCACTTCGAGGACGGCGTGCCGGACCCGCAGGTCGGGGTCGGTCAGCTCTTTGGTGAAGCCGAAGCGGGTGGAATAATCGTGCTCGGTCCAACCGGCCAGAAGCCCTTCGTGGACGCCGCCCTGGACCATCTGGTCGCCTCGAGCGGCCAGGACGTAGGGGACCACCACGCTGGGCCGCGCCAGGGCCTGGCGCAGCATCTCGTCCTGCCGGGGGTCGGGCCCCCGGGCCCCAAAGAGGATGTCCAGGGCGATCGTGCGGGCTCCAGCCTTCTCCAGGCGCTGAACCAGGTCCAGGTACATCCCGCGCTGGATGGGCCATTCCAGGCCGGAGGCCAGCGAGCTGTCATCGAAGACCACCAGGACCAGCTTCTCGGCGAAGACGGGGTCCAGGAAGGCGGCCCCGGAGTGGACGTAGCGCCCGCTGGCTCCGTAGGTCTCGAAGTTCCTGTCCATCCAGGTGCGCTGGATCAGGTTCTCCATGAAGCGGATCCAGGTCCGCTCCTGAAGCAGGTAGGACGCTCCGCAGACCAGGAAGGCGACCGCCAGACCCAGGCCCACGGACAGGATCTTCTGGTGGCGGCTGTAGTCGCTGGTCAGGCGCAGCAACGTCGGCAGCTCCCTTCGACGGCGGCGCCCGGGCCCAAGAGCCGGGCGCCGACCCGCGATGCGGTCGGGTTCCCCCTCCTCATCCCGGCGCGGGACTCGGGTCAGGGCAGAGAGGGATAGGAGGTGGAGGGAGGCTGCACGTCCAGGATCAGGGTTCCGGTGCTCTCCGAGCGGGGCGTGATCAGGATGGGAACACCGCCGGTGGGGTCGTCGTCGCCCTGACCGGTGCTGGTGGACTTGGAGTCGGCGATGAGTCCCGTGCGGCCGACTCCGAAGTGGTTGAAGAACGTGCCCCGGGTTCCCGGATCGAAGGGGGCGAATCGGGAGGTGGGCCCTTCCCCGTGGCGGGGGAGGTTCAGGCCGGGGTGACGCCGGACGAAGGCTCCCGCTTCTTCGAATGAGAAGTCCGGGACATCCGCTTCCGGAAGCCCGTCGCCCAGGACCTGGGCGGTGCCTCCGGGACGAACCAGCAGGGTCCGCCCCGCGCGGGTGGTCAGCGAGACCGTTCCGTCAAAGACCGCCAGACGGGTGAGGACCCGGCCTCCCCCCTGAGCCTGGACCCAGCCGTCCTCTGAAGCCATCTCTTCAGGGCCGACGACGGTGACCAGGAAGTCCGTGCCCTGGGCAGCCAGGACCGCGTTCGGTGTGGTCACCTCAAAGCGGCTCTGGCGACCGCGAAATCCTGAGACCTGGGCCCGGACCGAACCGTTGCCGACCTTCAGCGCGGCGTCCCGGCTTCTGGAATCCAGGGTGAATCTCTCCATCTGGACCTGGGTGGAGGGCCCGACGGCGACCAGGCTGTTGTCCGCCAGGCGCAGGTGGGCCACGCTGTTGTCCAGGGTTCGGGCCCAGTCTTGGGCCCCCAGGCGCCGATTGGTCAGGACGCGCAGCCAGGTCTGGCTTCCGGCCAGTCGGCTTTCGACCTCCCCTTGCTTGCGCACGACCGTGATCCAGCTTCCCCCCTGTGCCAGGGTGGGGAGGGTCAGGAGAATCATCAGGGCGGTGAAGGCCACCAAAGCCCCAAGCCCCTCACGTCGAGTCCAATACATCATCGAATCCCCTCGCTTCCCGAACTCCAAGGTCCGCCTGCCTCCCCCCCGTTCAGGGAAGGACGTTCCAGTCTCGATGGGCTCGATTTCCGCCGCCTGGGCGTGGAATCCTGCCATTTTCTCCAGAGGGGCCTGGAGGGGCTGGGTTCAGGAGCCCACCGGCAACTTTCGGATCACGCCCACCACCCGGCCCAGCAGACGCTCGGGGCAGCCGGCCTCCGCTGGCAGGGGAGGGGTCTTGAAGGTGCTCAGGTGGGCCGGGCCGTCTGCTCCCGTGCTGGTCAGCACCATGTCGCCCTCCCGGGGCCCGTGGTCGGGGTTCACGATCAGCAGGTCGCCCGGCATGATCGCTTCCTGGACGTAGTTCTCAGAGTCGACGCGGTAGAGGAATGAGCCTGCGGTTCCCACCAGCTCGATGGGCAGCGGCAGGACCTCCGGCAAGTCTGCTTCCTCGGGCATTCCGGCGCGGACGGGGACGTCCACCAGACGGCTCTGGGTGGATCGGGGCCAGTCGACGATCTCGATGGATCGTGGTTTGGAGGGGTTGCGCCGGATATAGCGCTTCTCTTCCAGGGTCCGCAGGTGGCTGTGCACCGTGGAGCTGGAGGACAGGCCCACGGCCTCGCCGATCTCGCGGATCGAGGGGGGAAACCCCCGAGATCGGACCGAGCGGCAGATGAAGTCCAGGATCTCGGACTGGCGACGCGTCAAGCGCGCCCTGCTCTGGGGGGATCCTGCCATGCCGTTCCGACCTCCTGAAGAAAATGGACTGACGCGAATCGATTCCGGGACAGGTACCCTGGATTCGGGTTGGCTCGGCCTGCTCCTGCCCGTCCCGTCCCAGCTCCTCAGAGAGGCGAGTCCCGATCGGGATCCGCCTCCGCCAGGGCCTGCTTCATGCGCTCCAGCGAGCGTTGCTGCAGCCGGGAGACGTGCATCTGGCTGATGTCCAGGATCCGGGCGATATCGCTCTGGGAGCGGTTCTCGAAGTAGCGCAGGAACATCAGGTGCTGTTCCCGAGGGGGGAGGGAGGCGAAGGCCCGGCGCAAGGCCAGCCGGTCCTCGACGCGTTCCAGGTTGAGGTCTTCCTGACCCAGGTAGTCCAGCAGGCTTGCCGGCTTGCCCTCGTCCTCTCCGTCCATCTCGGAGTTCAACGAGACCATGTTGTAGGCTCGGCCCAACTCCTGGGCCTGCAGCACCTCGTCGGCGGCGACCTCCAGGCGTTCGGCGATCTCTTGTGCGGTCGGGGCTCGACCCAACTCCGAGGACATCCGTTCGGAGGTCCGGTTCACCGACTGGTTGAGCTCCTGCAGGCGGCGGGGGATCTTCATCGCCCAGCCCTTGTCCCGGAAGTGACGCTTGATCTCCCCGACGATGGTCGGAGTCGCATAGGTGGTGAACTCGTTGCCCCGCTCGGGGTCGTAGCGATCCAGCGCCTTGACCAGCCCCAGGGAACCGACCTGCACCAGGTCATCCAGGCTCTCGCCGCGCCCGGCGAACTTGCCCGCCAGGTAACGCACCAGGTTCAGGTGCAGGGCGGCCAGCTCGGCCTTGGTCTGGGGATCCCGGGTCCGGGCGTAATCCCTGAGCAGCTCCCGAACGTGATCCCGATCTCGCCAGGGGTCCATCACGGCACCCCCGGCAGGTTCACGGTCAGCCGCAGACCGGCAGGGTTCTCGAGCCACTCCACGGCGTCGATCAGGGCCTCCATGAGAACCAGGCCCAGGGGGGGCGGTTGCTCTGAGGAGACCAACGGGCCTTGGGGCGGTTGCGGGAGGATCCGGACGCACAGGCGGTCGGGGGCCATCTCAAAGCGGATCGCGATCCGTTCCAGGGCAGGAAGAGTCTGAATGCAGTAGCTGCAGGCCTCATCCACGGCCATCTTGAGGTCTTCGCCCCGATCCGGCGGCACGTCCAGGCGATGGCACAGGCCTGCCACCGCCAGTCGAACGACCCCCAGGAACTCTGCCTGGGCCGGGACGGTCAGGCCCAGTTGGAAAGGGCCTGCTTGGAGTGGCGGACCGGGTTCAGGCAAGGGCTTTGAGGGCCTCTTCCTCGTCCTTGTAGATTTCGAAGATCTTCACCAGGCCGGTGATGTTGAAGATCTTCTTGATCTGGGGGTTGGTGCAGATCAGCAGGATCCGCCCCTCGTGCTCGCGGACCTTCTTGAGGGCTCCGATGAGGACCCCCAGGCCGGTGCTGTCGATGTAGCGGACGCCCTCCAGGTCGATGATCAGGTTGAAGCGCCCCTGTTCGATCAGCTCGTTGATCATCTCCTTGACGCGGGGCGAGGTATAGACGTCGATCTCGCCCTGCACCTCGACCACGTGAGCCTTGTCCAGGACCGAGCGGGTGTTCACCTTGATATCCAAGATTTTCGACCTCCTCGTGGGGTCTTGTCGGGAGGGATGTCGCCGAGCGGCCTCCCCCATGGTGTGGCCCGGGCACAAAGCCGGGCCGCCTGCAGGCAGGCGGCCAGGCTGGATCGGCTGGTCCGGGGCCTCAGGCCTCGGTGGCCGGCGGGGGCTCCGGGGAGGAAACAGGGGGCGAGACCCGCTGCTTGTAGTAGTTCCTGCTCTTCTCCAGCAGCTCGTGGGCGTCCTCACGCAGTTCCGTGGCGAAATCGGCCGCGCGCTCCTTGTACTCCAGGGCACGGTCCCGCAGGACCTCACGGGTGCGCTCCCCCGACTGCGGAGCCAGGATGATGGCGACAGAAGCCCCCACCAGCGTTCCCACCATCAGGCCGAAAACGAAGCTCAGGCCTTCCTTGCGGTTCTCCATCAGTTTGACACCTTTCGCGTGGACTTCAGGCTGAAAACTGCCTTCGACCGGCTGGGAGTGAATCCTTCCCTTCGGTCGGGGCGTCAGCGGCGGAGGACCTCGGCAGGAG
>DCTU01000280.1 GCA_002329445.1 bacterium UBP9_UBA1432 | reverse complement strand
CGTGGGAGGACAGTCGACCCAGGACGCCCTTCAGGACGTCCTGGCCCAGGGTGAAGAATCCGGGGTCCGCAACTTCGTCGAAGATCTGGTCACCGGAGTCCGGGAAGAACTCTCGGACCTGGATCGACGAATCCAACAGACCGCCAGGAACTGGAGCATGGAACGCATGGCGCGCGTCGACCGGAACATCCTCCGGATGGGAGCCTACGAGCTGTTGCGGATGTCCCGGGTTCCGGCCGCGGTGGTCCTCAACGAAGCCGTGGAACTGGCCAAGGAGTATGGGGATGAAGGCTCGGGAAGCTTCGTCAACGGCGTCCTGGATGCTCTGCGAGCCGCCGAGGTGAAATCCGAATGAAGGGCACTCATCGCCAGGTCCGACGAACCCTGGTGAGGTTCCTCCTGGGAGGCTTCCTGGTCTTCCTGGCCCTGCTTGTGGCAGCCGGCACGACGGGCCTGGTGGTCCTGAACAACTACGCCAAGGAACTTCCCGACGTCTCGCGCTTGCGCTACTACGAGCCCTCCGAGACCACCCGGATCTTCTCTTCAGACGGTCAGTTGATCGCCACCCTCTTCAAAGAGAACCGCACCTGGACCCCCCTCGAAGACATCTCGCCGAACATGCGGAACGCCATCCTGGCCATCGAGGATTCGCGTTTCTACGAGCACAAGGGCGTCGACCCGGTGGGCGTGCTCCGAGCAGGACTGGACCTGATCCGCTCGCGTGGCCAGATCCGCCAGGGTGCCAGCACCATCACCATGCAGTTGGCCCGGAACCTCTTCCTGAGTCCGGACCAGAGCTTTGACCGGAAGTTCCGCGAAGCCCTGCTGGCCCTGCAGATCGAGAAGACCTTCGCCAAGGACGAGATCCTCGAGCTCTACCTCAACCAGGTCTACTTCGGGGCCGGCGCCTATGGGGTGCAGGCGGCGGCCAACGTGTACTTCAACACCAAGGCCAGCGACCTGTCGGTCGTCCAGGCGGCCATCATCGCCGGATTGCCGGCGTCGCCCAGCACCTACTCGCCCCTGGTCGACGAACGTTCAGCCCGAATTCGGGCCATCGAGGTCCTCTCGCGCATGCTCGTGATGGACCAGATCGACCAGAAGCAGTACCGCGAAGCCGTGGACCAGTTGCGTTCCGGCCTGAAGTACGCCAACAAGAACCGCGAAGAGTTCCAGGTGCTGAAGGTTCCGTACTTCACCACCTACGTGATCAAGGAGCTGTACAGCCGCTACGACGAAGACCTCCTGTACCGCGGCGGTTTGAGGATCTACACCACCGTGGACCTCAAGCTGCAGGAACAGGCAGAGTCCATCCTGCGCCGCGACGTGGCCAACTACGCCAGCGCCTACAACGCCACCAATGCCGCCGCCGTGGTGATCGAGAACAAGACCGGCTACATCCGGGCCATGGTCGGCGGGGTGGGCTGGAGCAAGAAGAACCAGTTCAACCGGGCTTGGCAGGCCCGGCGTCAGCCCGGGTCCTCGTTCAAGGTCTTCGTCTACACCACTGCGGTGGAAGCGGGCTACACCCCCGACACGGTCGTCCCGGACAGCCCCGTGACCTACCAGATGGGCGGCGGAGAGACCTGGTCCCCCAAGAATTCCGACGGTCGCTTCATGGGGAGCATCCCCATGCGCACGGCCCTGCAATACTCGCGCAACGTCGTGGCGGTCCGCCTGCTGACCCTGGTCGGCGCCGAGAGGGTGATCGAGTATGCCTACCGCATGGGCATCCGCGAGCGCCTTGAACCCAATCTGTCGCTGGCCTTGGGAAGCGCGGTGGTCACCCCTCTGGAGATGGCTTCGGCCTTCTCGGTCTTCCCCAACGGAGGGCTGCGGATCGAGCCCACGGGCGTGAAGATCATCTACGATTCAGAGGGCAACGTGGTCGAGGATCACACCTTCCCCAAACAGGAGGAGGTCCTCTCGGAAGCCACTGCCTTCACCATGAGCGAGATGCTCCAGAATGCCGTTGAACGGGGGACGGGAACCGCGGCCTTGCTTTCCGATCGACCCGTCGCAGGCAAGACGGGCACCACCGACGACCACCGCGACGGATGGTTCGTGGGCTTCACGCCCCAATACACCAGCGCCGTGTGGGTCGGCAACGACAACTTCTCGCGCATGTGGCACGTCTTCGGGGGCGATGTGGCGGCGCCGTTGTTCCGCCAGATCATGCAGTTTGCCCACAAAGGGCTGCCGGTCCTGCAGTTCGGGCAACTGCGAGGTGGCCAGGTCTCGGTGCTGATGTGCAGCGAGTCCAAGAAGCGCGCCAACGCCAAGTGCCCCACGACCTACAAGGAATACTTCAAACCCGGCATGGTGCCCACCGCCTTCTGCCCGCTGCACGGCCGCGGCCAGGCCCTGCCTTTGGCGAACCCCAGCCCCCAGGCTTCCAAATCGCCCGACAAGAAGGAGGATTCCAAAGAGGAGGTGCCGGTCGAAACGGATCCGCAGCCCGAGCTTCCGTCCGAGGCGCCAACCGCCGTGCCACTGGAGGCTCCCACCCAAGAGCCCATCCTGGACCTGCCCCCGGTGGATGGAAGCGAAACCGGGCCCACGCAGCCGGAGCAGCCGACTCCGATCGAGATGCCCCAGGAGCCGCCCCAGGAGGGCGACCTGCCTCCGGCAGCCACCCCCGAGCCTCTTCCAACCAGCGCCCTTCCCTGAGGGTCAGGCCGGCGTGGGGGCGCCGGCCCGTTCCCTCTTGAGCAGGGGACCCAACACGCGCTGTCGGGCTGCACGCAACTGGCGCTTCTTGTAGTCCGAGTGGGAGGCGCCCCCCTCCTGGCTGCGCCGGTGGTTCTCCTCGTCCAGGATCTGCACCTCGAGCGGGAAGAAGATGCGCAGCTCGCGTTCCTCCTGGGGCCCCTCCAGCTCGCGCAGCAGACCTTCCAGGTCGGGCCCCAGATGGTACTTCTCGAGGTGGACCCGCATCCGGCGGGCACGCAGATATCCGGGGTTCTCCACTTTGACCAGTTGCTGGACCGTGAACTGGATCGACCGGTAGTCGGGGCTGGTGAAGGGGTTCTCGAGACGGGATTCCAGACCGGCCACGCCCAGACTGTGCTCTTGGAGCCGGTGCAGGAAGCGCTGGTCGCGTCCCTCCTCGGTGAGATCCCGGAAGCCGCCGGTCAACTCCTCATACAGGCTGCGGAAGTGCTCGAGGTTGACCAGGGTGTTCCGGCTTCGGCCCGGCGTCACGTTGGCGAACATGATCAGGTGGTTCTGACGCAGGTAGCGCAGGGCCAGCAGCGCGTCCAATCGGGTTGGGGTGACCATCTTCACGCCCAGGCGATCGTGGATGATCTCGGCCACGTTGTGGGGCTTGTGGAGAAGCTTGAGGATCAGGCTGTCCCGGCTCTTCTCCTCCTTGTAGAAGATGTCCAGGAGGGGAACCGACAAAGGTCCGCGCCCCAGGCTGAGCCGTCCTTCGGCGTCCTGATGGACATGCTGCTTGAAGCGGTCCAGGATCTGGCGCTTGATCTCCGGGAAGAACTCCGAACGCAGGGTGTTGTTGATGTGGCTGATGGTGTGCATGACCCTCAGCAGCGCGCAGGCCCAGGCCTGCCGATCCGTGCGGTTGCGATCGGAAGCCCAGACCAGGAGATCGCGCAGATCCGTGGGGCGCTCGACGTCGGCCGGAAGGACCAGGGCTTCTCCCGCCCCCTCGCCCTCAAGGCAGAAATAGCGCTTGATGAAGGCCACGGCCTCGATGTGGATGCGCCAGGCCACGTCCCGGTCCTCGTCGTCTTCCAGATCATACCCGTAGTGCAGGAGGAACTGGTGGGCCTCTTCCCGGTCCATCACCGCCAGTGCCGGCAGGTCGATGGGGGAGAGACCGTCCAGGATGAACCGGAGAATCTCCCACGAGAAGTTGTTGCGGGTCAGGGACCCGGTTCGCTCGGTC
>DCTU01000404.1 GCA_002329445.1 bacterium UBP9_UBA1432 | reverse complement strand
CCCAGATGCTCGACCAGACCGGCAACCCGCACTGCCGCGCCTTCCAGGTCCTCGGTCACGGCGCCGACCTGCTGGTGGGTCTGCCTGGTCAGTCGTTCCAGCAATGTCGCCTGCTGATCGAAACGCTCCAGCAGGGCCTGATTGACCGACCTGCTGCCAGCCAGCAGATCCTCCATGCGCGTGGTCAGCCTCTCCAACGTGACCTCCACGGCGCCCGTGACCCGCTCCAAGCCGCTCTCGGTGCTGGACTGCAGGGCGCCCTGACTCTCCAGGGTCGCCTTTCGCAAGGAATCCATCGCCTCGGAGGTCCCTTGAAGCATCTCGATCCGCAGACCCCGAGTCAGCTCCGTCATCGTGACATTCAGGTGATTCATGGTCGTGGTCAGGAGCTGTTGGGATTCCTCCTGGTGGCGCACCGAGGCGCCTTGGAGGGTCGCACTCAAACGCTGCAGGTTGTCCTCGATGCTCTCCTGGGTCGCCTGCATGATGTGCGCGATCCGCTCCGCAGCCCGATCCTGGGTCTGCACCACGCTGGCACTGCTGGCCAGGGAGGCTTGCGTCATCTGCTCCGCAACGGCCGTCATCTGCCGGGTCATGGTCTCTTGTAGCTGGCCGACCAGGCTGCCCAATGTCGCGGTCGCAACCTCCTGGGCCTGGGTCGCCTGCTCCACCATCCGGGAGAGGCTCTCCCCTGCGCTGCTCAGGGCCTGATTCGAAGTCTGCGCAGAGCGGGATGCCTGATCGACCAGGCTGGCGGAAAGCCGATCGAACAGGGACTCGATGCGATCCAGGGTCTGCTCCTGCTGCTCTTGAGTCCGCCGAGTCAAGGTCTCAACCTGCCCCTCGAGCAGGGTGGCCTGCTGCGCGCTGGTCCGACCGACGCGCCCGAGATATTCCTCCATCTGGGAGCGCTGCGTCTCCAGGGATGAAGCCAGGCTCTGGAGAGTTTTGGAGAGCTGGGAAACCTGGTTCTCGGCGCCCGACGTCAGGGTTTCGGAGAACTGGTTGACCAGGTTCTGGATGGCCCCCGTCGCGTTCTGCGATTGTTCGGCTTTGAGCTCCCTGGTGGCAGTCCCCAGGGACTCGGCAAGGGGCTGCAGCGTCGAGTGGATGGCTTGAACCAGGCTGCCAATCATCTTCTGATTGGTCTCATCCATCTTCTGGGCCTGATTGGCCACAAGCTGTTCCAGGACGGGCTTCATCTCGGAGGCAAAGTCCGTGCTCAGTTTCTGGAGGACCAGGCTCTGTTTCTCGGATTCGGTGCGGACGTCCAACAGGATCTTCTCCGCCGTCTTGCGGGGGAAGAGTCCATCCAGGAGTCTTTGGAAAGACAGAAGGCCCTGGCGAACCTCCAGGACGCGGTGCCTCTCGTAGTATTGGAACCAGACGGCCAACAGCACCGCGACGAACGAAGCGAGAAATGCAGGACCCACGTGCCAGAGCAGGGCCTCGGTGGCCTGGGTGACCTCCCCCGATTCCTTTCCTCCCAGGATTATGACCGCCTTGATCAGGCCGAGGGAGATTCCCAGGAAAGTCCCGACGATTCCGGACGCCGTGAAGATTCCGGGCGCGTGGCGCGTGACTTCAGTCCGCAACTCAGAATCAACGATCTCATCGACGGGGAAGAAATGTGCGGCATCGATCGTATTGTAGACTTCGACCCTCTGGCCTGTGGGATTGGTGTGGACACAGGACTGGGAGAACTCACGCCAGTAATGTTTCAGGACGCCGTCCTTGCCCCGGAAGAACTGGTCGATCTCCCCATACCTGGTCCGCGCGTCATCCTGAGCAAAGCCCCCGAGAAACCTGGTCGCTTCGTTGATCTCATCAAGCAGTTCCTTGGAGCGCTTCTTGAGATGCCCAAAGTACCTGGAAAAGAGCCAAACGACGAAGACCAGGACCCCAACTGGAACAGCAAAGGCCAGCGCGTCCGAAGGGTCGGCGAATCCTTCGATCTTCGCCCCCAGAATCAGAGCCCAAGAAATCAAATGACACCTTCCCGTCGTGTGATGAAGACTTCCCGTGCGGCGCGTCGGACCTGCCCCGTGCGGCTTCCCAATCCAGCCCCGACTTCGCCCCCTCGGAGATTGGTTCCTATCTCTCCTGTCCCCCGCAATCCCCCCCTGAAGTCAGGTCCCATCGCCTGGCACCCGGTTCTTCGGCTTCGCCTCCTCAGCGACGCTGTACATGTGGCTGCTGGCAGCCCAGTTCGCGCAATCGGGCCCGAACCTTGCGGGCCGTGCGCCCGGGGAGCCTGTCGATGTCCTGGGCGCTGTTGACTCCGATCCGGCCGGATTCTTCTGGCATTCTTCAATAGGGTCTCTGTCAAGCGATTCGAGGGGGTCGGACATGAGGTCAAGCCTGCTGCCCGCAGGAAGCGTGGGATTACAGGCTTGAGTTGGACGACAGGTTCCTGGTGCCTCGGCGCCTTCACGGAAACCATGCTATCCCACCCCCCCTGCCAGGACGTGTCACCGCCAGTGGGCATGGGCTGCTGGGTCGCGGCGCAGGGGTCTCCGGATCCCGGCAGGTCTCTTCCCGCCCTCGCCCTCAGTGCGGCCCAGCCCCCCCCACCTCGACGACAGCATACCGGAACGGTTTGCCCTCCNNCTTCCAGCGCCGAACACCTACAAGCTCGGCCCCTTCGTGCAGGCGGAACTCGTCATCGACCGGCGGAGAGTCCGTGCCGCTTCTGGAAGAGCGCCTCCAATAGCCGGAATCGTTGGTCAGAAGGACCGCCCAGGCTCGCTCAACCTGGTAGGCCCGACAGTCGGCCAGTCTCTCCAGGCGGCGCAGATCCAACACGAAATCGTAGCGCCCCGTGTCCTGGGCACCGTGGCCCTTCAAGCGAACCTCCTCGTGACCGACGCGGTATCTGGAGGCCCGGGTCTTGTATTTCAGCTCGATGGCGAACATCCGCCTGCCGATGAAGGCCACGATGTCCACGTGCATCCCGGGATCGCACTCCCAGGGGATGTATTCCAGGCGCAGCGTGGCCTCGGGGTGCAGTTCCTGGATCTTCCAGGCCAGGGCGAACTGGAAGTCCGCCTCCGACACGAAGACCCTCTTCTCAGCCAAGAGCCGGTCCAGGGCAGACTGAATCTCCACGATCTCCACTCCTCCTGCAGCACGGACGGATTCGGGGCAACGGCCAGTGTCCTCCTCGCCAGCGCCGCCGTCGCCCGCCCCCCAGCGACTTCGCCTCCGATCGGGCGGGAAATCCGGCGTCCTTCCCAGGAATCTCCTGCGAAACATGATGGAGAGCGGGCAGGGGACGCTGGCACACGAGGTCGGGCCCAGTGCATCGGCACAACGTCGCAAGCACGCCAGGCCCGGGGGCCGCGACCCCCGAGCGAGCCCTGTTGCCGGTCGTCAGCGCCCGCCTTCGATGCGCACGGCCTCCAGCAACTCTTCCAGGCCCGTCGCCGTGGCCGCCAGGCGGGTCAGGCGCGTCAGGGCATCGAGTCCGGAGACTCCAGCCTCCAGCTTGGGCAGCGGGGAGCCGAAGCGGGCCTCGGCGACGTCCATGATGGATCTGCGCCGACCTTCCCCCCGGCCCTTCTTGACTCCCTTGAGCTCTGAGCGGGTGATCAGCGTCACGTCCAGTTCCTCCTCCAGCAGGGCCACTCCGGCTTCAAAGTCCCCGTAGAGTTCGTCCGTCATGGCCATCATAGCCTCCAAAATCTTGAAGAGCCTTTTTTGTGCTGAGCTCAGCATAATCGGCTCTTTCGAACCCTACGCGACCAGTTGATTCGGGAGGTCGAGAACCTGGGGCCTCTGGAACTCCAGGAATTGAATCGGCTNNCATAGCCTCCAAAATCTTGAAGAGTCCATAGACCTGGTCCGCCCGGGCCCTCCACCGCGATGTGTCCGTCCGATTGCCGGGATGGGTCCGCGATGTTGCGATTGGATGAACGGGATGGAGGCGAGGGGTGTGGACCCGCGCCCCCTGGCAGGCAGGCGCCCGAAATCCGGCATCCTTCCCAGGGATCTCCTGCGAAACATCACAGAGACGGGGCTGGAGAGCAGATCCACGATGTCCTGAAGAACGAGCTGGCCGGCGGAACGATGCCCTCAAAGCACTTCGGAGTGAAGGCTGCCCGGTGCCTGATCACCGTCCAGGCTCACAACCTCAAACCAGGTGATGAAGCCTCGTGGTCCGAACGCCGCCTCAAAGACTTTCGCTTCCACCTGATCCGGCTCCCAGGACGAGTGACGCAACACGCTGGGGAGGTGATCGCTCGGGTGTCGCGGCCAACGGTCAGATTCCTCAGAGGAGATCCGAAGACAGGTCGGGAGGCTCAACCTTGCGGCCCCGGCCTGACCATTGGGGAGCCGGGGAGCGCCTGTCCCCTGGCGGCCTCGATGGATGCCAGCCAGCCTTCGGCATGCCCGAAAGCCCACCTGGTGCCGTTCCAGGCTACCGCGAGGACCTCCCCTGGCGCTGCAACAGCGTGATCGCGGTACCGAGAAGTCCTCAAACCGGGTTTCGGGAACGCCCTTTCCACCCTGGAAGTGTCTCCGTGCCCTGCTTCCGGCCCGAGGCGGCGACCCAGGGTGGCGGGACCATGTTGCTTTATGTTGAGCTGTGTGGGAACATGGTGTGAAGGAAGGTTCCCATGGACAAAGTGCAGCGAGACCGGGAGGTCCTGACGGCGGAACAGGCTGCGGACCTGCTCCAGATGAGCCCATATGGGGTGCGGCAGCTCGCGCGCAGCCGCCGCCTTCCCGCCGTGAAAGTAGGACGGGAATGGCGGTTTCTGCAGTCGGAGCTTCTGCACTGGTTGCGGGAGCCGCCGAAAGTGGCTCCTCCCGACGAAGGTTCCGCGTGGCTCGAAGTTGCTGCGGAGCAAGTCGCGGAGGCATTGGAGCAGGTCGAGGGCGACACTCCAGCGGAGCTGCGTCTGAAGTGGCTGGAGGCGATGGCCAAGGCGGCCCGGCCGGCGCGCTACGTTCCCGGCAGGGGGCTGGTCGTCCAATGAGTGACGCGGAGCCGGTGCCCGCCGGGGCCGTCCTGTGGTTCGAGTTGCCGGTGCGCAGACCTCCGGGGCACGAGCAGGTGGGCCGCCGGCCCTGCGTGGTGTTGGCGGATCCAGGTCGAGTTCAGGGGACCCGCTTCCCGGTGCTGATCGTGGCGCCCCTGACGTCCGCCCGACACCTCCCGCCGGGGCCCCTCTATGTCCACCTGAAGGGCGGAAGCGCGGGTCTGCCGGTGGATAGCACGATGATGCTTGACCAGGTTGCGGCCATGGATGCTCGGCGTGTGAGAGGCTACTTGGGGCAGTTGGGGCCGACGGAGTATGCGCCCGTCGAAGAGGGTCTCAGGGCGATGTTCGGTCTGTAGGGCGATTGCGTCCGAGCCGGGATGGTCGACAGCCTGCCTGGATGGCGGATCCCGGTCGCGCTGCAGGATCTCTGGCCAGGCGATACCGGACAGTCGCTGGCGAAATCGGCGGATCCCGCACATGGGCCCGCCTACCTATGGCGTATCCCTCGAAGAGGTTGACAGAACCCCTGTAGGCCCCCCCCGGCGAACTACCGGGAGGAACAAGCATGAACATGGATGCGCAAGGCCACGAGGCAATCCCCAAGTTGGAGGGCGAAGCCTCCCCGGCTCCGCGAGGGCGACCTGGGCGGCGTGGGGCTGAAGAGAAGACACGGACTGTCAGCACACCCGCTGCCTCGTGCGCCAGGCCTCACTCCAGCGCCGCGCCGCCGTCATGTGCTCCGCCGCCAAGCTCGCGACCCGACACGCTTCCCAGGAACCTCCTGCGAAACAAGATGAAAAACGGGGAGGGGGCGCTGGCACACGAGGTCGGGTGCCACGCTTGGGCGCGGCGTCGCCGCACCTCGCGCCCGCGCCGTGGCGCGCCGGCGCAGCCGCTCGCCGGCGCCCGCAATCCAGCATCCTTCCCAGGAATCTCCTGCGAAAGATGACGGGTGCGCGTCCCCGTGCCCCTCCGCCTCGCAGGCCTACATTCTTCTGGCCACAGCGAACTTCAGGTCTCCGCAGCGCTGGCTGACCGTTGACGCGCTGACACCGAACCACGAGCCGACGGCGGCCTGCGTCGGGCCCCGGGTCGTGAGATAGGTGACTGCAGCGGCCCATCCGGCGGGGCCGGAATTCGACTGGCCGATCAGTTCGGCTTCCTGCTCCAACAGGGCGACCGCGCGCTCAACCCAGTCCTCCGGCGCACCGCAGCCCGGCATGACCTCCCGAAGCAACCTCTGGGCAGCCTCGAGGGTGTGCCGGGAGGAGCGAGCCGCCGCGCCCTGCGACGCCGGCCGGGCGGGAGCCGGAGGGCGGGGCCTGTCAGGAGGCACTGAGGCACGAGCCGGGGGCCGAGCCGCCGCGGCTCCAGAAGGAGGGCGGGGAGCAGGCGGCAGCATCCCGTGTTGCCGCAGCACACCCTCCGCAGCCAGGCGGTCGCGGAGCTTGCGCAGGCGCGACGAAGCCTGGCTGGGGTCCGAGGACCTCAGGCACGAACCGACCCGGTGCAGGCGATCGACCAGCTCCTGAGGGTTGGTCTGCAACGTCCACTCCAGTTGGGCCAGCCTCCCGGCGGCCGCCTTCAGTCTTCGCTGCTCGACCAGGGAGAGGATGGGACCCAGCAGTTCCTCCAGGTCGATGTAGACCTGGACGAGGTCGCTGAAGAGCTCGCGGACCAGATCCGAATCCCGCTCCAGGGGAACCGTGCCCGGCGCGGGCCTGCCGGAAGCAGGTTGCAGGGCCCTCCCCGCGCCTCTGACGGCCGCAGGTGGCGAAGTCCTCCCTGCCGGCCCTGCGGCGGGTGATGGCGGGGCCTTCCCTGCGAGGCTGGCAGAAGCGGATGGCGACGCCGGCCCTGGGGCAGCAGGTGGCGACCCCCTCCCATCCACCTTGGACGAAGCCCCGGACTCCCGACTGGTCAGCGGAACCGCAGGCGCCCTCTGGTCGCATCCCGCCGAGCAGTCGCCACACCCGGGGCAGCGACCTGCGCCGCACCGGGCGCAGCCCTCGGTCGAACAGACCCGGCAGAGCGGACGGTCGCAGCCGAGGCAGGTGGAGTGGCACTTCGCACAGGAGAGGTGGCCGGACTCGCACAACCAGACCACATGGGTGGACCCCAGGCAACCCTCGCAGGCCAAAGGGTCGAACTCGCGGGTCAGAAGATTGTAGCTGAGGACCAGCTCGCGCACGGACTTGCCAGCCACGAGCCTGGCGGGCATCAGGATCCGAGGCAGGTCCACCACCTCCAGGCAGGCCAGTTCAGCGCGCACGCGCAGCCGGAACTTGTCCTGCATCTCGGCGCGACGGGCGGCCCAGTCGGCCTCGGCCTGCAACCGTTTGGCTTCCAGGCCTGCCCGACGCTGGGGAGAGGCCGAGCCCAGACGCCTGGCCAGATCCTCCATCAAGCCTCCGTAATAGGACGCGAGCCTGGCCTCCTCCACCTCCAGGTGGTTCCTGGCCTGGTTCTGCATGGCTTGGATCCGGGGGGCGAGCTCCCCCCGCAGGTGGCGGCGAGCGAAGTCCAAGCCCGCGCTCAGCCCCCCACGGTCGGCACCAGGCAATCCTCCCGGGTCCAGCCAGGCCTTCTCCAGGCTGGCCAAGGAGACCCGGCCCCCGGTGTGCAGATCGACCGGAATCGACACCAGATCTTCGCGCTTCTCGTCCCACAGAAAGGTGACGTGGAAGTGGAAGGTCGCCCAGGGGACCACCGAAGCCAGGCCTTCGCCCAGCTCCAGCCGGGCATTCCGAAAGCCGAAGGTGCGCCGGGCCAGGTCAGCCAGGCCCTTCCGGTGCGAGGCCGCAGTCACCAGGTGCCTCAGACCGAAGCGCCCTCCCTGCAGGGCCCGCTGGATCCCCGCCTCCAGGATCGGGTGGCCGGGGTGCAGGATTTCCAGGCCCTCGGGGCAGGCGTCGGGCGTGCCGGCCCAGACCTCGGCGGACTCCGGAAGACCGGAAGCTGGCGGGGCCAGGGCTACCAGGCGATCCGCCTGGCGCTCGACCAGCCCGCCATGGAGGCGGTAGACCTCTTCCAGGAAGGTCGTGGCGTCCATCTCAGGCCTCCTCGACCCGGAATTCGTCGCCGAACAGGGTCTGGTCATACTCCTGGTTGGCCTGGTAGTCTCGGCGCAGGCCCTCCATCCGCTCTCCCAGCGCCTGCATCCTGGCGGCCAGGTCCTCGGGGCCCTCAGTGCTGGCCACCATCTCCATCAGCATGTCTTCCAGGTCTCCCTCCTCCTCAAGAGGGCCCAGGATCATCTCGATCTCGCCGACCACCAACTCGAACATGTTGAGCTTCTCGTCGAGGATCGTCAGCAGGTAGTCCTCCAGGGAACCGGTCAGGCACAGGTTGAAGACCTGGATGGTCCCGGTCTGACCCAAACGATGCAGGCGCCCCACCCGCTGCTCGATCCGCATCGGGTTCCAGGGCAGGTCGAAGTTGACCAGGTTCCTGCAGAACTGAAGGTTCTTGCCTTCCGAGCCGACCTCGGTCAGGACCAGGACACCCCCCTCTGAGGTGAAACGGCGCAACTCGGCCTCGCGACTGGCCGGGTCCAGGTCCCCGGTGTAACGGAAGACCTTCAGGCCCGCCTCGCGCAACTGGCTGACCAGGGCCCCGGCCGTGCGGGAAGAGCGCGTGAAAACCAGGGCCGGCCCATCCAACCTCCGCAGCAGGGTCTCCAGGGCGCGACCTTTGGCCCCGGCGCCCAGGTTCTCGGCCTGCCGGGCCATCTCCAGGTGCCCGCGCTTGCGCAGGGCCTCGGCCACGGCCAGGGGGGAGGAGGCCGCCTGCAGTTGCAGGGAGGTCAGAGCCGAGACGGAGAGTCCCTTCCCTCCCCACTCCCTCCTCACCAGGGAAGCCACGAAAGACAAGACCTCCGCCTCCTCCGGCTCCGGCTGCACCCGAATCGTGCGCGCCCGGCGGGGTGGCAGTTGCACGGTCACCTGCGCCCGGGTGTTGCGGACCATGACGTCCATCATCAACTCGCGCAGTGCGGTCACGTGACGCGGCCGGCGCCGGTCAGCCACGTCAACGAAGCGGCGGCGGAACTCGGCGGGCGTACCCAACTGGCCGGGGCGCAGGAGGGTGACCAGGTTGTACAGTTCCTCCAGGTCGTTCTGGACCGGCGTGGCCGTCAACAACAGCAGGAACTTGCGCGGAATCTCGGACACCAGGCGCCAGGCGGCAGAATTCCGATGGCGCAGGTGATGGGCCTCGTCCACGATCAGGAGGTCAAAGGGAGTGCGTTTGAGCACCTCCCGGTGTCTCGGCATCCGCGCCATGCCCAGCGAGGCGACCACCAGGTCCCGCCCGCTCCAGGCCTCGTCGCCCAATGAACGGAATTCCGGGTCCGATGTGGCCAGGGAGTCCAACCCGAACTTGTCGCGGAGTTCCTCCTGCCATTGCTGCACCAGCGAGGGTGGACACAGGACCAGGGCCCGGCGCACCAGCCCGCGCATGACGTATTCCTTCAGGACCAGGGCGGCCTCGATGGTCTTGCCCAGTCCCACTTCGTCGCCCAGGACGGCCCGACCGCGGAACCGGCGCAACACGGTCAGGGCCGTCCGCTCCTGGTGGGGCAGGCGTTGCACCTCGCGCAGGAGCGGCAGGCACAACAACTCCTCGAACCCCTGGATGCGGGCCAGGCGTTGAGCCTGCAGGTGCACCGACACGGCGCGGGGCGGGTCGGGTCTTCCCTCCAGGGCGAAACGGACCACCTCCTGGTCGGAATCGCTGAATTCCAGAAGGCTCTCGGGCGAGGTGAGTTGGGGCTGAAGGGTCACGGCGAGCCTCGAAAACCCGCTAGCCCGGGCCGGCAGCGCAAGCGAGCCGGCGTCATCCGAAGGCCTGCGGGAAGAATGGGACGCGGGTTCCGGGGCCGAGCGCCAGCCTCCTGCCAAACACAGGTTCCCATGCCGAGGACCCGGATGTTCGCGCGCTTTGGCACGCCTGCGCCAGCAAGCCCGGGCCNNGATGTTCGCGCGCTTTGGCACGCCAACACGGCCACCCACGCCCCCCAGCGCAGCCACTTGCCATCCCGCCTCCGGGCCGCGACCCACCATCTTTCCCAGGAATCTCCTGCGAAGCATGACGGAGAACGGGCAGACAAGGCGCGGCGGGCACCCGTGGGCTCTCGCCCGGATCAGGCCAGTCCCCGCAGCACTTCCCCCAGACGAGGGTCCACGGCCAGGGGCTCCTGCTCGAGCCAGCGACCCTCCTCTGCCAGTCGGCGGACCAGGGGCGGATCGTCGGGGCGGACCAGGCCTTCGGGCCAGCGGCACGGCCGCGCTGCGGGAAGGTGCTCGGCCCAGAAGTCGGGCACCAACCAGCGCAGGCCACGGTTCCAACCCTGCAGCTTGTGGGCGATCCGCACCCCATTGGGGTCCAGGTCGCCGAAGTGGATCCAGGGGACCTGGGGGAAGGCCTGCAGCAGGGGGCGGACGGGGTCCAGGTGCCAGCCGGGCAGAAGCGCGACCAGCCAACCTTGGGGCCGTGGAAGATCCAGGTAGGGGCCCTGGTTCTCGACGGTCAGAAGCGCCCGAGGGGGCGGGCCCAGGAGTTCGGTTCCATCCTGCAAGGCCCGCGAGGTCAAGGTCAGCTCACCCAGGATCCGAGCCAGCCAAAGAGCGTCCAGGACCTGCCCGTCCCGCACGACCTGCAGGCCTTCGTGGGGACGCAGGCGGACCACGAAGTCGCGTGACACCTCAACCCCGTCGATCTCCATCGAGGCGCCCTTGGAGTCGCCGCCCACCAGGGCCGCGGCCGTGCGCCGGTTCAGCCGGCCCGAGAGAGCCTCCGGCAGGTGCTCGCGCCGGCGCCGGACCTGCAGTTCGCGCAGACCCTCCGGGCTGGGAGGCAGGCCTTCCTGCTCCAGGTCCTCCCGGACCGTGCGCCATCCCGGCCAGCAACTGTCCAGGGTCGCCTCGACGCGCGGGCGGCGGCTGGGCTCCAGCGTCAGGAGACGTGCCCGACCGCTGCGCCGCGTCCATCCCAGCCGGATCAGCTCCTCCCAGGCCTCGGCCTGCTCGACGCGGCGGGGCAACTCGCCCCGGACAAGCAGCTCCAGCAGGGCCAGACGGTGGGCGGGTTCCTGCCACATCAGGCGACCGGCTCCGACACGAGGCCCTCCCCGACCGTCCGACGGCCGCTGACCAGGACCTCCTCACGACCATGGGCGTCCACGCGGCGCACCAGGTGGTAGGTGGTGTTGCCCTCGGCCTGGGCCACTTCGGGAGCCGCGATCAACAGTTGCAACTGCAAGTTCCGGCAGAGGTCGAAGAGGATGGCCAGGTTGTCCCGGCTCAGGCGGTTGGCCTCGTCCAGGAAGAGCAGGCGCAAGGTCCCGCTGGTGCGGGTCTTGCGCAGGAGGTTGGCGTCCTGTTCCCAGGCAGTCAGGACCACCATCATCACCGCGGCCCCCACCCCGATGGCCTCGCCAGTGGACATCCGGGTGGGGTTGGCCTGCTCCCAGGCCGCGCTCCCCTCGCGCTGCACCTCCACCCTCAGGTCCACATACTCCCGATAGTCCAGCAGCCTGCGTCCAGAGGTCGAGCCGCCTCCCTGGCGTCGGAAGAGTTCATCCAGGGCTTCCTCGATCGGCATGGTGGCTTCGAAGAGCAGGTGCTGGGCCTGGTCCTCCTTGAGCCCCTCCAGGAGGTCCCACATCTTCTGGATCTGACCCAGGCGCAAGCGCACCGAACGGATGCTGCCGAAGCGGACCCGGGCCAGATCGCTGTTGAGGTGCAGCACCTGCCTGCGGGCCCGGCGCACGTGGGTCTCGATGTTCCGTGCCACGTCCGAGGACTGGCCACGCAGGTCCCCCTCCTGCTGGCCCAGGCGATCCTGCAGGCGGGCCAGGTGGGAGCGCAGGTGCTCCAGAGCCTCGAGGGGCTCATCCACCTCGGCGATCTGGGCAGGGATTCGGCGGCGCAGCCAATCGCGCACGGCCAGCCAGGCGTTCAGGTAGCGCTCCCCCTGCTGCAGGTCGGGGTCCTCGCCGGCCTGGTCGTGCACCCGTGCCAGGGTCTGGGCCCCGTCCCGGGAGGCTCCCAGGCGTTCCACCAGCTCGGTGCGGTGCCTCTGCGCCAGGGTCCACAGGTTCACGGCCGGGCGGCTGCCCATGGCGAGATCGAAGGTGGGCGTGGTGGCTGCCGCCAGGACCTGGTGCTCCGCCGCCAGTTGCTGCAACTGCGTCCAACGATCCTGGGCGGGACGCCACACGTTCTCCTCGTCGGCCACCGTCTTGCGGGCCACCTCCAGTTCGACCTGCACAACCTCCAGCCGTTCTTGCAGGCGAGCCTCGGCGCCGCCGGACTCCCGCTCCCGGGCCTCCCAGTCCCGACTGGACACCTCGGCGGAGCGGTGGGCCTCGATGGCCGCGGCCAGGGCTTCCGGCGAGGGGTCCTCCACCCCGGTCTCTTCCAGGCGCATTTCTTCGTGCAGGAGCAGCTCTTGTTTCACCTCCAGGGCGTGACGCCGAGCGTCCCACCGGTCACGGGCGTCCCGGGTGCTCTTCTCCGAGTCGGACTGGCGGCCCCGACACGCCTCCAGAACCCCCTCGGCCCGCCGCATCTGCTCCTCCAGGCCGGGCTTGAGCGCCCCCTGGCGGCGCAGGGTCTCCTGGGCGTCCGACCAGGCCAGGGCGGGCAGGTTCTCCAGCAGGTATTCCAGGTCCCGGGCCACCGGGGCCAGGCGATCCCGTTCGGCCTCGGCCCGGAGCCGCTCGGCCCGAAACCGTTCCAGGTCGTGGTCGCTGGGGGGAAGGGTCTGCAGGATCTCCAGCCCCAGTTCGACCTCCTGGCGATCGACGGCGGTAACCTCCAGCCTGCGTTCGGCCTGACGGGCCTGTTCCAGGCGCTCCTCCAGGGCACGGACCTCGACGGCCAGGTCGGGCCGGTCCAGAAGATCCGCCCGGGGCAACAGCGTCTCCAGGGCCTGACGGCGGGCATGCGCGGACTCCAGCGCGGGGTGCAGCGAGTCCAGCCGCGCCTGGGCTCCCTCCCGCTCGTCGGCAGCCCGCTGCCGCAGGTCCAGGGTCTGCAGGATGTCGCGGGCCGGGTCCTCGCGCTCCAGGAGGTCCACCCGGGGCCACAGGGCGCCGGCGGCCCGAGCCCCCGCATCCAATCGGCGCAGGGCGGCGTGCGTTCTCTCCAGCACCTGCTCGGCCTCGGCATGCTGGCGCTTCAATGCCCCGATCCGGCGCTCGCGGGCCCGGCGGCCCAGCACCGGGTGACGGGGCTCACGGGTCAGACGCCAGGCCCCCTGGTCGGGAACCAGGACCGAGCCCGGAAGCGCCTCGCCTGTCGGCTCCTCTTCGTCCAGGAGCGGGAGAACCGCGGTCCCATCCACCAGCCAGACGGTGTCCGGAACGCCCGGGTCCTGGGCCAGCAGCCGGGCGGCCTGGGGCGCGTCCTCCACCAGCAGGGCCTCGGCCAGTGGACCCAGCAGCGCCTGCTGACGGGCGGCCTGACCGACCTCCACCTCCTCGAAGCGCCCGGCCAGCAGCTCTCCCTCCGCCAGGTCGCGAGCCCTCAGCAGTTCGGGCGGGAAGTGCCCCCCCACGCCCTCGAGCTGACGGATCTCGTCGTGCAGGGCCTGCACCTCGGCGGTCTGCTCGACCGCCTGCTGGCGAGCCCCGTCGCGCCGAACCCCGAGCGCATCCAGGAGCGCCTGCAGGTCCTGGCGATCCGTCAGGGGATGCTCCCACGAGGTCGACAGGGTGGCGGCCTCCTCCTGGAGGGCCTTCCAGTGCAGATGCACCTCCCGCAGCTCGGCCAGTCGCCCTTCTGCCGCCTGCTCCTGGCGGGAGGCCTCGGTCGCTCGGGTCTGCTGCTGGCGCAGTTCCTCCTCCAGGTCGGCGGCCCGCCGCCGAATCGTCTCCAGGACCTCGCCGACCTCGTCCGCAGTGCCCACGCCCAGCGCCTCGGCCTCGGAACGGGCCTCGGCCTGGGCTCGGGCCAGGCGACGCGCTTCGCTCAACCTGTCGGGCAAGAGGGGCAGCTCGACGATGAGGGCCTTCAGGTTCCGCAGTGCGGCCAGGACCTCCAGGGCGCGCGGACGGGCCTGGACGGGATCGACCGCAGCCTCCGCCAGCCGCTGCAAGGCCTCCAGGACTCGTCGGAACTCCCGACGCTTCTCGGCGGCGGTCGCCTCGGCGCGCTCCAGGCGGATTGAGGCATTCAGATGCTCCTGCATCCTCCGGAGGGTCTCGACCTGAAGTCCGGCGAAATCCGCAGTGCGGGTGTCCAGGGCATGGTGGACCCGCTCGCGGGCCTCGACAGCCAGTCGATGAGCGGCGGCCCGGCGCTGCAGCTCAGCAAAGCCGGCCTGGAAATCAGCCAGTCCCCGGGCTGCGGCGTCGCGGTCGGCTTCAGCTTTGGCGGTCTGGCGGCGGGCTTCCTGGAAGTCTTGTTCAGCAGCCTCCAAGGCCAGGCGGGCTTCCGCCTCCCGAGGTTCGATCTCGGCCACCTCGGCTTGCAGTCCGCGCAGGCGGGCATGGATGTCGTGAGCGGTCTTGACCCGATCGCGCTGCTCGCGCAGCTCGGACTCCCGGTGGCGGGCCTCCTCCAGGGCCTGCCGGGCCTGGCGATGGGTCTCCTCGGCCCGAGCCAGCTCCCCGAACACCAGGTCCAGCCGTTCCTGTCGACCGACCTGGAGGCGGCGGGCTTCCTCCAGGCGCTGCTCCGACTCGCGCAAGCGGGCCCGGGTGGCGAAGAGGGCCGCAGCGAACATCTCCTGACCGGCCTGGTAGACCCCGTGGATCTCGGCTTCCAGGCGGCGGGACTCTTCGACCTCGCGACGGGTGCGGCGACAGGCCTCCAGGTTCTCGCGCATGCGGCGCAGGGTGTCGGCCAGACCCGTCTCCTCCTTGAGCAGGAAGTCGCGCAACTCTCCGGTCAGGGCGCGCGAGATGCCACCCACCATGCTGGTGCGCAGCATGTCGTTGTACTTCTTGCGCTCCTCGTCCACGGCCAGGCGCAGGGGCGTGATCCCACGCTCGAAAAGGGCTCCGAAGTATTCCTTGGCCGTCGAGAAGGTGGTCAGCTTCCCGCCAGCCATGGTGGCCATCTCCCGCAGGGCCTGCAACTCGGGGATCTCATCCCTCAAGACGGGGCCCGAGGGGTCGGCTGCCGTGCGGGAAAGCAGGACCTCCTGCAGCGCCACGTCGGGGGCCAGGCCCGTGAGGATGAAGGGGGTCAGCTCCACGGTGGGCTCGGAGCGGCGCTCGAGCTGCACCCCGGCCAGCACCCGGGTCCCATCCGCCTGCACCAGGTCCAGGACCGCGTAGGAGGGGCGTCCAGGCTCGCCCAGGCGGCCGTACAGGCCCCGGTCGCCCCCGATGGCGCCGCTTTCGCCCAGGTTGGTGAAGCGCAGGCGGGTGACGTCGGGCAGCAGGACCACATAGGTGGCGATCATCACCGTGGTCTTGCCGGCGCCGTTGGCCCCCTCCAGGGCGGTGACGTGCCGATCCAGGAGGTAGCGCTCGTAGAAGACCCCCCGCCAGTTCACCAGGGCCAGGGCCTGGGCTCGAACGCGCTTCATTCGTCCTCGTCCTCCTCCTCGTCACCCACCTCGATCTCGCCGCGCGAGAGCATCTCCCGCAGGGCCCCGGCGGGGTCGGCGAGCGTGCGGACCGGGTCGGCAAAGCGCAGCAGGGGCAGCCTCAAGCGCAGGGCATCATCCTCCAGCCGGTCCAGGAAGCCCATCTCCTCCAGGGCCCGCAGGCCCTTGTCCAGCTCCCGGCGGATGGTCTCCTGCTGGGCCGTGTCGGTGCGATGCCGGCGGCGCGGGTTCAAGGCATGCAGCAGCCGATCCTCACCGACCAGGTTGCCCAGAAGCTCCAGCACCCGGCTCCTGGGGATCACCCCGGCCTGCTCCACCAGCGAAGGGTCGAGGTAGAGCAGCGCCAGGGCCTGCCCGGCCAGCATGGCCCCCGGGGTCAGGCGCCTTCGGGAGACGTGCGGGTCCACGGGCAGCAGGTAGAAGTAGCCATCCTCCAGGCGCACCAGCTCCATGCCGAAGCGGCGGTAGAAGGGCTCCAGCAGGGCCTGGGCCTCGCACAGGAAGCCATACAGATCGGCTTCGTCGCGGTCGATATGGCGACCCCGGCGCAGGGCCGTGTCAGCCGGCGGGAAGGCGTCGTCCTCCAGGACCGACTGCAGGGTGGGATAGGCGTGTTCCATGTCAGTCCAGGCTCCAATCTTCGATGGCCAGTTCCTCGACCTCAACCCAGGGGCGCTCGAGGTCGGAGTGGGCACGGGCTTCCCGGGCCACCACCCCAGCCACCCGGCCGGCGGTCAGGTATCGGCTCTCGGCAGGGGTCTGGGGCAGGACCTCCCGCAGGACTTCCGAGAGGGTGTGGGCCTTTTCCAGGGCACTCCGGATCCTGTCTTCCAGGTCGGCCGGGGCCTGGTCCGGAGGCGTGGGAACCAGTTCGGACTCTCGGTTGCGGCTGGGGCGGGTAACCGCAGGTCGGATCGGGCGGGTGTCCGGCTCGCGCAGCACCCAGGCNNTCGCGCAGCCGCTGGGACAACGCGCGATCCGGATCCAGGCGGACCACCGAGCGCAGGTAGTGCTGGACGTACTGGAAGTAGTCCGACCATGCCCCCAGCCGGGCCCCGCCCCAGGCCGTCACCCGGTCCACCTGCTCCTGCACCCGCAGGCAGGCATCCCGCGCCTCGAGGTCCTCGGCCGCCTCGGCCAGGTCCTGGACCTCCTGCAGCAGGGCCTGGAGGTGGGCGGTGTCCTGCAGCAGCACCTCGTTGAGCTCGCGCAGGGTGGTCGAGGTGCTGGCCAGCAGGTCCTCGCAGGCATCCACCGCAGAGAACCAGTCCTTGCTCAGCAAGCGGCCGATCTCTTCGCGCACCTCCCGCTGCTGGGCGTCCATCCCGCGCTGGCGCCTCTCGATGCCGGAGATGAGGTCGGCCACGGTGATCCTCAGGGGAGCAGAGACTCGAGCCTTCCAGTCCTCCGGACTGCAGGCCCGGGAGGCCTCGCTCTTGATCTCGGTCAACTGCGAGGCCAGGGTCCGGGTCAGGATGGTCAGGCTGTCCCGGGTCAGGGCCTCGTCGGCCAGGAAGAAGTCGACGATGGCCGTGGCCAGGCGCGTCAGGGCATATTCGCCGGCCCGCACCAGCCCCGCTCCGTCCACCCGCCCCAGCAGCCGCTGCTGGCGGAGGCGCTGCAGGGCATGGGTGGCCCTCTTGCGCACCTGGCCGGCTCCCGGGTCGGTCAGGTCGCAGACCTGCTCGTACACGTCGTAGAGGATCTCCTCCTCCAGGGACGCCAGGGCTGCCCGGTCGGCCCGGTCGCGCAGGACGATCAGGAAGCACAGATCGGTCGTATCCAGGGTGAGCCCGGCTCCCCGCTGTTGCAGGGATCCCACCAGGCGGTGGAGGTCGGTCATAGGCACGCCGGAGGTTCGCGTTGCCAAGGAAGCAGACCTGTCGAGAAGCCGGGCCGGGGTTGGGCGGAGGCTTCCGCTGCCAGATCATGGTCAGGTTCCAGCACGCTTCCCAGGAATCTCCTGCGAAACACGAGGGGTCTCCGCCTCGTCGCCGACCTCGCCTGCGAGTCCAACAGACCAGCCCGCGACTCCAGCCGGGAGGGAACTTCCAGGACAACCCGCCGGAGGGCAGGGAAGAATCTGCGTCGGTCGGCGACTTCCCGGGTGAAACCAACCCCGGAGGATCTTCCGATGAACCGACGACAAAGCCTCATCCTGCTCAGCCTGGTGCTGGCGCTGCTGACCGTCCCCGCCGCAGCCAGCCGCGATGCCGAATTCGCCGAGGCCGTCCGCCGCACCGCCGGCATGGTCGGCAATTCGGAGGTGCAGAACCTGGCCAGCCGGCACGGCCTCCAGGTGCTCAACGTGACCTGGGAGGATACCGGGCGCTTCAAGGGTTCCTGCGTCGGCCCCAACATCTCCGACATGACCTTGCAGGTGCAACAACAAGACCCGCACACTCAAGGCTATGACCTGACCTGCCTGCCGGTGGTCCGCTTCCCCAACTTCAGCGACCGGACCGGGGACATCTCCTTGGACCGGTTCTTCCTGCTGGTGGGCAACGAGAAGGGGAAGGAGCTGCGCAAGGTGACCCTGCGCCAGTTCCTGGGCGACATGCGCGCCTACCTGTCCGAACCCGAATCCTGGACCGGCAAGCGGACGTCCCTGCTGGCCCCGCGCGACACCCACGCCCTGGTCAGCGCCCAGGCCTGCTTCCTCCCCATCCCCCTCCAGGGGAAGGCCGAGTTCAACCCGGTCCTCTTCAACTACCAGTCGGTGGCCGGCGACCCGGCGGTGCTGACCATCCTGGCCACCCGCGAGGGGACCAGCGTGACCGTCATCGACAACCAGCGCGACGGCTTCGCCGCCGGGCGCACCTGGGGCCAGCGGCTCTTCTTCAACCAGCACGGGGAACGGGCCAGCCTGACCGGGGAGCGCCAGAGCGAATTCGTCAGTGCCAACCGTCCGGGCTCAGGCCGGCCCGGCTCTGCCGAGGCAGCAGGTCCGGAAGGGCTGAACATGGTGCTGCTGATCCAGGTGCCCCTCAAGCAGAAGCAGCCTGCCCTCGGAGGGATGCTCATGGATGAGGCATGCGCGGCTCCCACCATGAATGCCTGCAAGTCCGAGCGTTCCGACATGGAGTCGGCCGTGATCGGCCACGGCAAGGTCGAGGGCCCCTTCACCGAGATCGCCGGGCTGGACATCGAGCGCGACGAGCGCTTCCCGGTCCGGGTCACGGTCCAGTTCTACCAGGCCACCAGCAACGGGGTGGTCTCGGAGAAGGACATGGCCGGCCTCGCGGCCCAGATCGAGAAGGTCTACAGCCAGGCGGACTACGTGGGCAGCCTGGTGACCGGCGGCGAGACCGGCCGGCCGACCGAGTACACCGGAGCCCCCAAGGTCGAGCCCGCGAACTGGTGGTCCGACTTCTGGAAGCGCCACGAGTCCAACACCGGCCAGACCCGGGAGGAAACCCTGGAGATGCTGAAGGGCCTGCTCGGGGTCTGGTGGTGGCGAGGCCTCGCCGGATAGGCCCAGGGCCGAAGCGCATCGACCGCCTGCGTCGGGCGGGCCGCCGGGTGAGCCCGGGCGTCGGAATGACGCCCGGGCTCATCTCGGGCGGAGATGACTCCGCTTGCCGACCAGGGAGGCC
>DCTU01000406.1:7502-7784 GCA_002329445.1 bacterium UBP9_UBA1432 | reverse complement strand
TCACCGGAACCGGTTATCGGACAAAGCCCGGTCAGCCTCCCGTAGAGGTCCGCTGGGTTCTGGTGGAGGATCTGGCGACCGGCAGGCAGGAGTGCTTTTCGTCCACCAACGTCGGTCAGACTCCCCAGCAGATCATCGAATTCTACGTCCTCCGGTGGTACATCGAGACAACGTTCCAGGAGGCTCGGCGTCACCTGGGTCTGGAGTCGACCCGGAACTGGGTGAGGAACTCCGTGGAGCGGACGGTCCCCTGCCTGCTCGGCCTGTTCAGCCTGGTGACGG
>DCTU01000406.1:0-7412 GCA_002329445.1 bacterium UBP9_UBA1432 | reverse complement strand
CTGTAGAAATCCCACGCCCTTTACTGGAACACATCTGCGACCAACTCGCCCGCTCGGCCTGACGGGCCTGGCGGCCGACCCGAGGCAACCCCGCTCCAGACCCGAAAGGGCAAAAGTGGAGACGTATGCGTATGATGAATACGGCGTGGAGGTCGAGAGCGCCGGCACTAATTACAATCAAATGCGTTACACTGGCCAGTTCCATGATGTTGAATGTGGGGCCTATTATCTACGGAACCGGTACTACGATTCAAACACGGGCCGATTCAGCAGGAGAGATCCGGCTTTCGAGAGCGACGCCTATTCCTATGGACACAACAATCCGCAAACGTTTGTCGATCCAAATGGCTTGGCTCCCTTCCCATACCCAGCCTCTCCTGAGAGTCCACCTTCTTACCCAGCCTTCAACCCTGGCCCAAGTCAAATTGGCGGGTTAGGGAAGGTATTTCAATACTTTAGGATTGGGTCATGCTATGCACTCAACAATGCCTGCACATTGCATTGCGGGTACTTGGCCTGCGAGTGGAAACTAACTGACGCGGCGTTTGAGGCATGTCTGAAGTGGTGCGCCCGGTTGTATTTCGACTGCCTGCGCAAAGGCGCGTGGCCGTCTGGGCCTATCAGGCCCACGACGCCAATGTTCCCACACTTTCCGCCGAAACTCAATTAGAAAGATGGTGTGCGGATGACGCTCGAGCGGATGAACGACCTCCTGAATACGTTATTCCTGGGCCGCTGCAAGGGGTGCTCAAACCGAAACTTGTCGCCCCTTGACTTCATCAGCAAAGGTAGAGAATTGCCTTGGATGTGCTCTGCTTGCTGGGCGCATTGGCTGTCATGCCACGATATGATTGAGAACAAAGACTCCAGAGAATTCATCGAGCGTACCTTACGGAGGGAGTTCCCAAATGCGGCGGAGTTCTTGATTCGCCGCATCAAGAAGAAGGACTAGTATTCTATCTCCTCGACCACGCGGCCCACCCCCGTAATACGGGGCCGCTGCCCGGAGCCACCCACGTCTATGGCGTACCCCTCGAAGAGGTTGACAGCTCCCTCGTGGGAAAACCCCCGGCGAACGACCGGGAGGAACGAGCGTGTGAACATGGATGCGCAAGGCCACGAGGCAATCTCCAAGCTGGAGGGCGAAGCCTCCCCAGCTCCGCGAGGGCGACCTGGGCGGCGTGGGGCTGAAGAGAAGACCCAGGCTGTCCTCGAGTTGCTCAGGTTTGAGCCAGTCGAGGGAGGCGGTCGGAAACCTCGACCGAGGGGTTTCTTGCCGGGTTCCGAGGCCCGTTCAGGGCGGCCCGGGCCAGCCGGTGCTCCAGGAGCAGGCTCCCCAGGATGATTCCGGCCTGGGCGCCCAGGGTCAGGGCGGGGCAGGCCACCACCCAGGGATGGAACCAGCGCAGGCTGACCAGGGCCACTCCCAGCATGCCCAGCCCGCCCGCCAGGGCCTGGCCTCGGGCGGGAGCCTTCCAGGACAACCCGCTGGCCGTGAGGGCCTGGAAGCTCAAGGCCAGGGGGAAGGCGGCCACCAGGTCGATCCAGTAGTGGCCCAGGTACAGGGTGGACAGGACCGTGAAGCCGACCACGACCAGGGCCGCCGCCCGGACCCGGCGCCCCATCCGGAAGACCGCGAAGGCCAGGCACAGGATCCAGGACATGTGCAGCGAGGGCATGCAGTTCCGGGTGCCGGGCAGCTCCAGCAGGTGGGGGAGACCGTCCCAGGGCGGGGCGGGGCCCTGGGGGAAGGTCTCGGGGAAGAGGATGACCAGCCCTGAGGCCGGGTAGAGGTTGTATAGCAGGAACCCCGCCAGGCCCATGCCGGCAAAGGACGAGATCACCTGGTTGTAGGCGCGCTCGGGATGGTCCAGGGCCAGGAAAAGGGCCAGGAACAGCAGCAACGGCAGCTCGTTGTAGACCAGCATGGCCAGGCTCAACAGGACGGGGCTTCCCTCCAGCAGGGCCCCGACCGCGAAGCTGGGCTGGAAGCCCGCCAGCCCGTCCACCTGGTAGGCGAAGAGGTCGTAGACCTGCGGGGTCCAGTCGATGACGGCGAAGTGGGCCCACAAGGTGACGTGGGGGAAGAGCATCATGAAGGCCGCCAGGACCAGGTAGCCCCGGGCCCGGGTCCGCACCTGGGGTCCGCCCAGCACGGCCTGCGCCGCCAGGCCCAGGGCAGCAGCACTGCCCAGGCCCAGGCCCACGGTCAGGAGGCTGCCCGTCAGGCCCCAGTTGGGGGGGCGCAGGCTCCACAGGACCGCTTCGAGCAGAAGACCCAGGGCCACCACCCGGGCCTGGTCGCGCCACCCGGACCGCAGCCGCCCATAGCACAGGAAGATGCCCAGGAAGCCGGAGTTGGTGATCAGGTCGAATCCCGCGGTGGAGAGGTTGAAGTGGGACTCCACCCGGCCCAGGCCCCAGTGCCGGGCCACCTGGCTGACCACGCCCAGGGCCACCAGGAGGACCAGCCATGCCAGGCTGGTTCGGAAGAAGGCGCGCTCGCCCTGGGACAGGCCATCGGGGAGCGGACCAGGGCGGAAGGGGTCCACTCGGCGGAGCCACCCTGGAAGGCCTGACGTCGAGAGGCAGAGCGTGGCGGGCACCCCGAAGGGCACGCGGGTCTTCAGCCTTCCAGGCGGACGCCCAGGATCAGCTCCACGCTGTCCACCAGCTCTCGCGGCTCGAAGGGCTTGGTGATGTAGTAGTTGGCGCCACCCTTGAAGCCCTCCAGCATGTCGCGATCGGTGTTCTTGGCCGTGACCAGGACGACCGGCAGGTCCTCGGTCTCGGGACGCTGGCGGATCGCGCTCAGGACCTGCATCCCGTCCACTTCAGGCATCATCAGGTCCAGGACCACCAGGTCGAACTCTTCCTTGTCCAGCAGGTCCAGGGCTTCCCGCCCACCGCTGGCCTCGATGATCTCCAGCGGATCGCAGGCCAGGATCAGGGCCTCGACCTTGCGGACCCGGTCATCGTCCTCCACCACCAACACGCGCTTCTTTGCCATTGCAGCCTCCCCGATTTCAGGATCCTCGGTGCGCAGGAACCTTCCTGGGTCTGTGGGGAAATCCTCCACCAGCCAGCCCGCGGGGACGGGGCAGGCCCGGAGGTGCGCCCGTGGCGATTCAGCCCGCGGCTCGGGTTCAAGACATCCTGGTGGTCGAGGATGACGAGGTCCTGCGCGAGCTCATCGCGCTGCAACTGGGAAATCAGGGATACAAGGTCCGCCAGGCCGGAACGGGGAACGCTGCGCTGCGCCAGGTGGCCGACAAGCCGCCCGACCTGATCCTCCTGGACGTCAACCTTCCCGACCTGGCCGGCTGGGAGATCTGCGCCCGCTTGAAGGCCGAGGCGCGGACCCAGGTCATCCCGATCATCATCCTGACCGCACTGGACTCCACGCGCGATCGCTGGAGGGGCCTGGAAGCGGGTGCCGACGACTACCTGGCCAAGCCCTTCCAGCCCCAGGAGCTGCTGATCCGGGTGCGTTCCTTGCTGCGGATGTACCATCTCTATCGCAGCCAGATCGAGGCCGAGCAGTTGCGCATCCGCCTGGAGGCCCAGCAGGACGCCGACCGCCTCAAGGAGTCCTTCGTGGCCATCGTCTCGCACGAGCTGCGCACTCCCCTGACCGTCCTGAAGGGCTACCTGGGCCTGCTGGGGGGGCTGCGGGGACAGCCTTCGTCGGTCAAGGTCCTGGAAGGTAGCCTGAACGACATGAGCGGAGCCCTGTCGCAACTGGAGAGCCTGATCCAGGAGCTTCTGGACTATTCGCGTCTGAGCGCAGGGGTGCTGACCCTGCGCCGGCGCCCCCTGGAGTTTCGCGAGCTGATCCGGGGCGTGGTCTCGGGCCTGGCCTGGGCGGCAGACGAGAAGGGAGTCTGCGTGGAGTTGGACTTCCCTCGCCGCGAGGTCCGGATGCGGGCCGACCCCGAGCGCCTGTCCCAGGCCCTGCACCATCTGGTCGAGAACGCCATCAAGTTCAGCCGCCCCGGAGGGCGCGTGGTGGTGGGGTGCCGCGACCGGGGCAGCCGCATCCTGATCCGTGTGCAGGATGAAGGGGTGGGGATTCCTCCCGAAGAGCTGCAGCGCATCTTCGACCCCTTCTATCAGGCCTCGGACTACATGACCCGCAAGGAAGGCGGGGTGGGCCTGGGGTTGGCCACGACCCGCCACATCGTGGCCGATCACGGGGGGGACATCCGGGCCCGTAGCCGGCCGGGCGAGGGCAGCACCTTCCTGATCCGGCTGCCCCGCTCCTACAGCGACGCTCGGGAGGTGCTGACCCGGCTGCGTCGGCGCACGGTGGAGGCCGGCCACTCGGAAGGTCCTCTCTCCACGGAAGGCTTGGAGGTCGAGAAGGAATGACGTGTCCCTCGTGTGGACGGGAACTCGCCTCGGGGGCCCGGTTCTGCGATCGCTGCGGGGCTCCCCAGGGTCCGCCCGCTCCGGCCCGCAAGTCGGGCCTGGTGGCGCTGCTCGTGCTCTTGGGGTGCCTGGGGGTGGTCATGCTGGGGCTGGCGGGCGGCCTGGGCTGGTACTTCTGGCAGCAGTCGGGCGGCACCCTCCCCATCGCGCTTGGTTCGGGCCCTTCCCCCGGAGAGGACCCTGGAGCGGGGCCAGACGTTCCTTCGCTCGACGAGGGGGCCTCGGCCACCTCCGGGCTGGAGGCTCTGGCGGGCGTGTGGACGCTGCGGCCCGGCGACCCGGGCCATGACCCCGAGGACCCCGAGGCCAACCGCGTCGAGTTCGTGCTGGAGGATGGCATCCTGGTGGCTCGCCCGCCGGGGTCCTCCGACGAGGCCCTGCACCTGATCGAGCGCCGCGGCGACGTTCTGCGCGGGGAATACCTCGAGGACGGGATGGCCACCATGTTCACCGGTCGGATCTCCTCGGGGGAGATGGTCCTGGAAGCCGACGGTCAGACCGTGCGGCTGGTCCGCGAGAACTGAGCGGCCGGACGTTCAGGAGCGGATCTGGCCTTCACCCTCCACCAGGTACTTCGTGGTGGTCAGCTCCCGCAGACCCAGCGGTCCCCGGGCGTGCAGCTTCTGCGTCGAGATCCCGATCTCGGCCCCGAAACCGAACTCCTCTCCATCGGTGAAGCGGGTCGAGGCGTTGACGTACACCGCGCAGGCGTCCACCTCGCGCTGGAAGCGGCGGGCGGCAGCCAGATCGCCCGTCACGATGGCCTCCGAGTGCCCCGTCCCGTGCCGGGAGATGTGCTCCAGGGCCGCAGGGAGATCCGGCACCACCCGGACCGCCAGGATCAGGTCCAGATACTCGGTGTCCCAGTCCTCCTCGCACGCGGCGCGGGCTTCAGGCAGGTGATCCCGGGCCTCGGGGCAGGCTCGCAGCTCCACCCCGCGTTCGCTCATGGCGGCGGCAAGCATGGGCAGGAACCTGGGGGCCACGGCGCGGTCCACCAGCAGGGTCTCCAGGGCGTTGCACACGCCGGGACGCTGCGTCTTGCCGTTCAGGGTCAGGGCCAGGGCCATGTCCAGGTCGCCCTGGGAATGCACGTACAGATGGCAGTTGCCCACTCCCGTCTCCAGGACCGGCACGCTGGCCGTGCGCACCACCCGCTGGATCAGCTCGGCGCCGCCCCGCGGGATCAGGCAGTCGATCATGCCCCTCATCCGGGCCATCTCGTCGATGGCCTCCCGGTTCATGTCCGCGACGGCCTGGATGGCCTCCACCGGCAGGCCCGACGCCTGCAGGCTCTGGCGCAGAAGGTCGGTCAGGACCCTGTTGGAGTTCACCGCCGAGGTCGAGCCTCGCAGCAGGCAGGCGTTCCCCGACTTGAAGGCCAGGATGGCCGACTCGACGGTGACGTTGGGGCGGGCCTCATAGATCATGGCCACCACGCCCAGCGGGACCCGGATCCGGCGGATCGCCAGGCCATTGGGGCGGGTCCAGCCCTCCTCCTGGCCGACCGGGTCGGGCAGGTCCCGCACCTTGTCGACGCCGCGGGCCATGGACTCCACCCGCTCGGGGGTCAACCTCAGCCGGTCCAGCAAGGCCGGGCTCATGCGGGCGGCTTCTCCGGATTCCAGGTCGCGCGCATTGGCCTGGAGGATCTCGTCGGTGTTCTGGCGCAGGGCGCCAGCCATCGCGCACAGGCCCCGGTCCTTGGCCGATCCCGGCAGGGTGGCCAGGAGGCGGGCGGCTTTCCTTGCGGCGCTTGCTTGTTCGAGCAGGGTGGGTTTCTCGGACATGGTGTCTCCTTGAAGCGGTCCCCGCTGGGGGCAGGGGCCGTGCGATGGCTCAGGGGGATTCGGACGCCGCCAGGTTGTCCCGGTGGATGATCTCGGGATAGCCCGGGTGGCCCAGGACTTCCGAAATCCGGCTGCTGGGCAGCCCCTTGAGGCGCAGGATGTCCTCCGAGGCGTAGTTCGTCAGGCCCCGGCCGATCTCGCGGCCTTCCGGGTCACACACGCCCACCAGGTCGCCCACCTTGAAGCGCCCCTCGACGCGGGCGATGCCCACGGGCAGCAGGCTGCGACCCTGGGCCAGCAGGGCCCGCGCGGCGCCGGCATCGACGTGCAGCGTCCCTCGCGTGCGTGCCCCCATGGCCAGCCAGCGCTTGCGACCCCGCAGGCGAATCGAACCCGGGGTGAAGAGCGTCCCGACCTTCTCGCCGGCCACCAGGCGCACCAGGATGTCCTCCGCCGCCGCCTCGGCCATCACCATGGCGGCGCCGTAGCGGGTGGCAATCCGGGCGGCCTCCAGCTTCGAGGCCAGTCCGCCCGTGCCGCCCGCGCTCAGGGTGCCTCGGTCCAGGGCTTCGATCTCGGGCGAGATTCGTCGGACCACGTCCAGGACCCGATCCTGACCTGGATTCTGGGGGTCGGGGGCCAGGATTCCCGGTGCCGAGGTCAGGTTGATCACGGCCGGAGCGTCCAGGAGAGCCCCCACCATGGCTGCCAGACTGTCGTTGTCGCCGAAGCGGATCTCCTGGGTCGCCACCGAGTCGTTCTCGTTCACCACCGGAAGGACGCCCATCGCCAGGAGGGTGCGCAGGGTGTTGCGGGCGTTGAGGTAGCGATCCCGGGCCCCCAGGTCGTCGCGGGTCAGCAGGACCTGGGCCACCGGGATGTGCAGCAGCCCGAAGAGCTGCTTGTAGGCGTTGACCAGCTCGACCTGGCCCAGGGCCGCCAGGGCTTGCTTGGTGGGCAGGGTTTCCTCGGCGGAGTTTCCCCGCATCAAGGCGCGGCCCATCCCCACGGCGCCCGAGCTGACCAGGACCACCTCGCGACCCTCCCCGCGCAGCCGGTGCACCTGGCGGGCCAGCGAGACCAGGACCTCCCCGTTCAGCAGGCCATCGGGGCGGATGCAGACCCGGGTGCCCACCTTGATCACCAGGCGTCGGGCTTCGCGAAGGATTCGGCGGTCCAGCATGCCCGGCG
>DCTU01000246.1:2270-2624 GCA_002329445.1 bacterium UBP9_UBA1432 | reverse complement strand
CAGCGAATCCTGCCGTCACACGCCCCGCCCCCGCCGCCTTCGAAGAGGGACCATCCGCCCGCCTCTGCAACGGGAACAGGAACCCCTTCCCAGGCAGAGAACGCCTTCCCGTGACGCCGATCCCGCTTTCCATGATCCCGGAACGGCCGGTCGCGGGCTGGTCTGGCCGTTGCCCGGCGCGGACTCGGGTGGCCTCCCTCGCCGACTCGACTCTTCCAGCCTCCGCAGCCGAGTCCGCCACCTTGTGGATCCCCCGAGGTGGAGGGAACAGCTTCAGCGACTGCGCCTACGTCAGCAAGGGCCTGACCTTCTCCAGCGAGGGGATGGACCGGATCCTCGAGGTGGACTCGGACC
>DCTU01000246.1:0-2243 GCA_002329445.1 bacterium UBP9_UBA1432 | reverse complement strand
TCCGCCGGCGACATCCACGGCAAGAACCACCCCGCCCAGGGGTCCTATGGCAACCATGTGCAGGCCATGCAGGTCCTGACGGCCTCGGGTCGCGAGGTCTGGTGCTCGGCGGACGAGAACCGCGACCTCTTCCGGGCCACCCTGGGAGGGATGGGCCTGACCGGATTCATCCGCAAGGTCCGCCTGCAACTGGTCCCCCTCCCCGCCCAGGCCCTCCACCTTCAGACCCGGCCGATTCCAGACGCCATGACCGGGACCCTCCGGCTCTTCGACGAGGAGCCAGCCGAGCTGCAGATGGCCTGGCTCGATCTGGCGGGACGCAGGGTCCGCGGTGTCCTCCACTTCAGCCGCCCCACGGCGCGCCCTCCCAGGCCCCCGCGCCGGATCCTGCGCCTTCCGATTCCCCGAATCGCCTTCCTCAATCCCTGGACCGCCCCCTGGATCAACCGGGCGATCTACCGCCTGCACTCCCACCTCGACCAGGTGGTCCGCCCCCAGGAGGCCCACCATCCCCTGGACGCCATCCCGGGGTTCCAGAAGGCCTACGGTCCTCGAGGCTTCGTGGAATACCAGTTCCTGGTGCCCCCCGGACAAGCCGAGGAAGGTTTGCGGATCCTGGTGGAGGCGGCCCGGAAGGCCCCGGCCTTCCACTGCGTCGTCAAGCGGTTCGGCCCCCATCCCCCGGCGGGGCTGCTCTCATTTGCCCAGGAAGGCTTCACCTTCACCACCCTCTTCGCGGCCCGAACCGGGGTCTTCGAAGTGCTTGAAGAGCTCACCGAACGCCTGATTCCCCTGGGGGCCCGATTCAACCTGACCAAGGACATCTGCATGACGAGCCGGCATCTCGAAAAGACCCAGGTCCATCTCGAGGAATGGCGCCAGATCGTGCGCCGCTGGGACCCGGAGGGCCGCATCCAGTCCAACCTGTCCCTGCGGCTTCGACTCAAGCCGTGGTAGGGCGCGCCCTGCCCCGGCACTCCTCGGAGCTGACGTGGGGGGATTATCTGGCCCTCCTGGCGCCCCGGACGGCAACCCTGCAAGAGGCCTGGCAAGGCCGCCTGGGCCAGGCCCGTCTGCTCCCCACCCCCACCGGCCGCCACGCCCTCTGGGCGTTCCTGGAGCAGGCGCCTCTCAAGCCCGGGGACGAGGTCCTCCTGGCAGCCTACAACTTCCATCCGGTGGTGCAGATCCTGGTGCAGCGCGGCCTGGTGCCGGTCTTCGTGGACATCGAGCCCCAAACCCTGACCATGGACCCCGACGGCCTGCCTGCCCGCGTCTCAAGACGCTCCCGGATGGTCCTGGTCACCCACATGTTCGGCCATCCGGCGGACCTGACCCGAATCGGCGCCTTCTGCCGGGATCACGGTCTTCTGCTGTTCGAAGACTGCGCCCATGCGCCGGGGACCCTGCACCAGGGGGGCCAGGTCGGCTCGGTCGGGGAGGGCGCCCTCTTCAGCTTCGGGGTCTACAAGATCCTGAACTCGCTGGGGGGCGGCATGCTGGCCCTGTCCGGACCGGATGCCGACCGGTTCGCGGTGCCCGACTTCGCCGTCCGCCGTGGCCCGGGAAGCCTGCTGGAGCCCCTGACCCGACTGATGTTCTCGATCGGCTCGACTCCAGGACTGTACGGCCGGACCCTGCACCCCTTCCTGAGGCTCTGCGAAGACCGCCTTCCCAGGCTGGCCCGAACCCTGGACCCCACCGACAACGATCCCGCGTACCGCTTCGATCCCGCCGGACGGGCCCCGTTCCGCCCCTTCATGGCTGGGATGCTCCGCCGCCAGTTGGCCCGCCTGGAGACCAACGTGGCCCGGCGCCGGGCCGCGGCGGAGGGGATCCGATCCTGCCTGGGCAGGCATGCCGAGGACCTCTGGCTGGAGCCGGACCACCACGGACGCTCCAACGCCTCCTACCTGGGAGTCCGCCTCCCCGACGCTGCCAGAGGCGCCCGCCTCTGCCGGGCCCGGGGCGTCGGCTGTCGAGAGAGGGAATACCTGGACTGCTCCCGTTTGCCTCAGTTCGCAGCCTGGGCCGCCGACTGCCCCGAATCCAGCCGGGCAGAGAGGGAAATCCTGCGAATCCCCTCCTACCCCAGCCTCTCGCAGCCCGACCAGGAGCGCGTGGCCCACGCCGTGCTCCAGGCCCTTCATCGCTGAGGCCGCCGCTTCCAGGAACCCGGGTCGGGCCGGATGCGCTCGGCCAGTGCCTTCCCGAGTCCCACGCCGGCCGGAAGTGCATCAGCC
>DCTU01000164.1 GCA_002329445.1 bacterium UBP9_UBA1432 | reverse complement strand
CACCTTCTGCGACTTCTTCAAGAAGGACACCTTCCGCCTGAAGCCGCCCGACGAGTTCCGCGATCACGTCCGCCGGGCCACGGACTTCTTCGGACCCTCGCTGCGGGGCCGCAAGGGGGTCTTCCTGGGCGAGGCGAACGCCGTCGGCATCCGCACCCCCGCCCTCCTGGAGGCCCTGGCCATCGTCCGGGAGGTCCTGGCCGGATGCCCCGAGGCCGAACCTCGCCGGTTTGGGAAGGTCTGCTCGTTCCTGGACACCTTCTCGACCGACCGGACCCTCGAGGAATGGCAGGCCCTGCAGGCGGCGGGGCTGGACCGGCTGTATCTGGGCATGGAGAGCGGGTCCTCCCGGGTGCTGAAGTTCCTGCGCAAACCCGGCTCGGCGGAGCTCTCGGTCCATCTGGTCGAGTTGCTGAAAAAGGCGGGCCTGCGGGTCGGCCCCATCGTCATGACCGGAGTCGGAGGCCTGGAGATGGCCGAAGAGCATCTGCACGAGACGGCCGCCATGCTCAACCGGATGCCCCTGGGGCCCGAAGACCGGATCTACGTCTCGGAGTTCATGACCGTCCCGGGCTCGGAATACGAGACCCTGGCCCGTCAGGCGGGGATGCACGAGCTGACCCGGATGGGATGCCGGGTCCAGAGCCGCCAACTGCGGTCCATGCTGAGATTCGATCCCCCTCCGCACGGGCCGGCCGTGGCCCTGTACGACGTCCGCCAATTCATCTACTGAGACCCGAGGAGAACCCGTGCTGCCAGCCGTCACCTTCCAGCCGATCGGAATCGTCCGCACTCCGTGGGAAACCCCCGAAGGGATGCCCATCCAACCCGTCGGAGCCGGTCAGGCCTGGGGCCGGGCCGAGATCCTGGACTCCCTGGCTCCCGGGTTGCGGGATCTGGAGGGGTTCGAACGGGTCATCCTGGTCTACGAGCTGCACGACCCTCAGGGCCGCGGCGAACCACGCCTGGAGGTGGTTCCCTTCCTGGACCAGGTTCCTCGGGGCATCTTCGCCACCCGGGCCCCCTGCCGCCCCAACCCGATCGGGATTTCCATCGTGGAGCTCTGCAAGGTCGAGGGCAACGTCCTTCACCTGCGGGGGGTGGACCTCTTGGATGGCACCCCGCTGCTGGATGTCAAACCCTACGTCCCGCGCTTCGACAGCTTCCCCAACTCCCGGGCCGGCTGGTTCGAGAAGCGACAGGACCGGGCCACCACCATGCGGGCAGATGGCCGCTTCCGCTCTCCGGAGTGAAGGGGCTCAGTAGGAGTGCTCGTCCAGGCGGACGGGCCCGCGGAAGACGCGATAGATGAAAACCGTATAGGCCAGGACCATGGGCATCCCCACCAGGGCGATGATCAGCATGGTGCGCAAGGCCAGGGGCGAAGAGGAGGAGTTCACCAGGGTCAGGCTGTGGGAGGGCATCGCCAGGGCCGGAACCAGGTCCGGGAACATCGCCGCCGCGCACAGACCGATCGTGGCCGCGATGGCGGTCCCGGACAGGACCAGGGCACGATTCACATGCGCCTGCCGCACGGCGATCGGGAAGCCTCCCAGACAGGCCGCCATGACGATCAGCAGGGTCCAGAAGACCGGGCGCCCCACGCTGGTGGCGAAGAGGGTCGGGGCGTCGAACCAGGCGTAAAAAGTCGCTGCGGCGTACAGGCCTGCCCAGGCCCACCAGATGCGCCCTGCCGTCCGCAGGCTCCGCTCGCGCAGGTCGCCCTCCGTCCGGCAGGCCAGGTACGCCGCCCCGTGGGTCACGAACATCGCCAGGGCCAGGACCCCACACAGCAGGGCCAGGGGGTTGAGGAGGCCCAGGAAGGTCCCGACGAACTCGCCCTCGGCATCCAGCGGCAACCCCCTCAGGACGTTGCCCACCGCCACACCGAAGAGGATCGTCGGCAGGAGGCTGCCCAGCCCGAAGGCGCGGTCCCAGACCCGCCGCCAGGTGGCGGACTCGACCTTGCCCCGGAACTCCATCGCCACGGCACGGGAGATCAATCCCAGCAGGACCAGCATCATGGCCAGGTACATCCCGCTGAAGGTGGTGGCGTAGACCGGTGGGAAGGCCGCGAAGAGCGCTCCACCTGCGGTCAGCAGCCACACCTCGTTGCCGTCCCAGACCGGGGCGATGGCGTTGATGTACAGCCTGCGCTCGGCGTCGCTGCGATTGAAGAGCGAGAGCACGCCGACCCCCAGGTCGAAGCCGTCCAGGACCGCATACCCCGCGATCAGGACGAAGAAGAGCACGAACCAGGCGATCTGCAATCCCGTGGCTTCCATCAGGCCACCTCCTCCGGACCGTGCTGGACCTTCCGATACAGCAGGAAGAGCCACAGGGCGCCCAGCAGGGCGTAGATCACTCCGAACATCACGATCGAGGCCAGCACCTCTCCGGCCGTGACGCTCTTGGAGGCCGCCTCGCTGGTCCGAAGCAGGCCGTACACGATCCAGGGTTGCCGACCGATCTCGGCGGCCATCCAGCCCAGGGTGCAGGCCGCCAGCGGCAGGGGCCAGGAGTAGCGCAAGGCCTGCAAGAGCCAGGTCTTCTGGTGCAGGGTCCCCCTCCACAAGAAGAAGAGGGCCAGCCACGAGAGGCCGATGAAGAGCATTCCCAGGGCCACCATGTTATGGAAGGACAGGAAGGTGAGCGGAAGCTCGGCTCCGCGGGCGACGCGATCCGGAGGGAAGGAGTCCAGGGCGGGGATCGGGGCGTGAGGATCGCCGTGGACCATCAGGCTGGTCAGCCAGGGGATCTCGATCCGGGCCTCCAGCCGAGGCGGGTCGGTTCGGGGAATGGCGAAGAGGATCAGCCCCGCCCCCCCCTCCCGGGTCTCATACAGGCCCTCCAAGGCCGCGAACTTCTCGGGGTTGGTCAGGGCCACCTGGCGGGCGTGGAGGTCGCCGAACGGGAAGGCCACCAGCAGCGAGAAGATGGCCGCCGCAACGATGCCCACCCCCAGGCTGCGCCGGGCCACCGCCACGGCCTTGCCCCTCAGGATCAACTCCGCCGACAGGGCCGCCATCACGAAGGCTCCGCAGACCAGGCAGGCCGTGATGGTGTGGAAGAAGCGAGGCCAGGTCGAGGGGTTGAAGACCGCCTCGGCAAAACTGGTCAGGATCGGTCGGCCGGTCACCGGATCCAGGATATAGCCCGCCGGGGTCTGCTGCCACGAGTTGGCCACCAGGATCCAGAAGGCCGACATGGTGGCCCCCAGGGCCACCATCAGGATGGAGACCCAGTGCAGCCAGGCCGGGACCCGGTTCCGTCCGAAGAGGTACAGGCCCAGGAAGCTGGACTCCAGGAAGAAGGCGAAGACGCCCTCGGCGGCCAGCGGGGCCCCGAAGATGTCCCCCACGAACCGGGAATAGGAAGCCCAGTTCGTGCCGAACTGGAACTCCATGGTGATGCCGGTGGCCACTCCAACGGCGAAGATCAAGGCGAAGACCTTGCCGAAGAAGACAGCAGCGCTCTTCCAGGTGGCATCCCCGNNAGATCGGCGGGAACAGGAAATGGAAACCGATGGTCATCCCGAACTGGATCCGGGCCAACAAGACAGGGTCCATGGAAAGTTCCATCCTCTATGAAGCTGCCCCCCCGAGCGGAGGCCAGCCGGGGATCAGCGAGTCGGCTGCAGCAGGGCCGCCACGGCGCCTGCGGGATCCTCGATCACGGCCATCCGCCCGAAGGTGCCCATCTGGAAGGGCTCGGCCCGAACCTTCCCGCCCAGCTCCAGACAGCGGGCCAGGCTGGCGTCCAGGTCCGCCACGGTGATGTGCACCATCCACTGGGGAGGGAGCCCCTGGTTGACGCCCTGGGCATGGCAGATTCCGGCCACCGCGGCCCCGCCGCCGGCCGGACGCATCACGAAGTCCGAATACTCCCCCACCTCGAGGGCCTCACACTCCCAGCCCACCACAGCGGTATAGAAGTCCCGAAGGTTCTCGGCGTTGGCGACGGTCAGATCCACCCAAGCGATCGTTCCTGGCTCGGACATGGCGGCCTCCTCAAGCGATGGGCCCCGTCGGTCGGGGCCAAAGGTACGAATCTCGGACCCGCGACCTGAAGCCCACATGGTTCCGCGACGAGGCCTGGGGTCAGTTTGAAAAGTTTCCTGTCCTTGCGGGAGTTCCTCCTGCGGCAGCGCCGGACGCGCCGAGGTCCAGATCGGTCCCCAGGATGGGGAAGGCCTCGGCCACCTCCGGGGCGACGCTCCGTGAACGACCGCTGGCGAAGTCCACGAAGACCCACATCGTCTCGGCCCGGACCAGGGGCTGCCCGTCCCGCAGGATCGAGTAACGACGCAGCGAGCGCCGCGACTCGAGGGAAGCCACCCAGGTGAGGATCTCCACGGACTCTCCCTGGAAGGCGGGCCGCAGATACTCGATGAAATGGGAACCCACCACCCAACCTGCGCCCAGCTCGCGATAGCGTTCCAGGCTCCACCCCAGGGCCGCGGAGTGGGCGGTCGCGGCCTCCTGCAGCCAGGCCAGCCAGGTCACGTTGTTGACGTGGCCGAGTTCGTCGATGGCGCTGGCGGGGACGAGGAGGGACATGCGGTGGACGCCGGGGGGGATCTGGATGGACATGGGGCCAGACCTTCTCGACGCGCCCGGCCAACCCTCCGGCCAGACCTGGAGAACCCGGCCCCCTGCCACCACCATCCACGTGCTGTCCGGTCCTCACCCGCCCGGCGCTCGCCCCTTGACACCAAGCCTGCCCGACCGGCACTGTGAGGCGATGAGAATTCCCGAAATCCTGGCCCCGGCGGGCGACGCCGAGTGCCTGCACGTGGCGCTCGAGGCCGGCGCGGACACGGTCTACTTCGGTCTGGATGACGGGTTCAACGCCCGAGCCCGGGCCACCAACTTCCCCATCGAGACCCTCCCCGACGTGGTCGCCCGGGTGCACCGCGCCGGGGCCCGCGCCTACCTGACCATGAACACCGTGGTCTTCGAGCCGGAGCTGGAGCTGGTCGAACCGCTGATCCGAGCCGCCGCCCGGGCCGGCGTGGACGCGCTGATCGTCCAGGACCCGGG
>DCTU01000349.1 GCA_002329445.1 bacterium UBP9_UBA1432 | reverse complement strand
AGGCAGCACCTCCGTCACCGCCTGCTCCTCGGCTGGTTGGCCGCGCAGTAGGGCCAGCCTGTCGGCGTCTCAGGGGCGCCGGTCATCTCCCATGACGTAACGCACGCGCTGCCAGACCTCGGGCATCCTGGTCAAGGGCAGGCGGCCCATCCGGTCGCCGAGGCGCCCCGCGTCCACGCTCCGGATCTGGAGGCCCAGGAATACGGTGTCTTTGGGCAGTCCGGACTCCTCGACCGTCACTAGGATGTCGGTGGCAAAGAGTTCGGGGACCCTCTCGGCGCCGGTTCCCACCATGATCAGAAGGGTGAGGGGCAGGCGGTTGATCTCATTGCGGCTCAGGATCAGTACGGGACGCCGCCCCCGTTGCTCGTGACCCTGGGCGGGGTCGAGTTCGGCCCAGTAGATTTCGCCCTGCTCGGCCACCCTCAGTACTCCGGGGGAAGGCTGTCGGCATCCACCACTGCGAAGTCCGCAGACACTTCCCGAAGCAGGTTGCAATACGCCGGATCGGCGGCCGCGCGCTCCATGGACAGGTTCATCTCTTCCAGTCGGCGGCGGTGGAGATAATCCCGGATCGCCTCGTTGACCAGGTCTCCCATCCTGGAGAAACCCAGGCGTCGATAGTTGGCCTTCAGCCCCTGGTAGAGTTCTCCAGGCAAAGCCATGGTTGTTCGAACGTGTTCCACGACGCGACCTTTCGCATCCAGAATACCATCCTTGCGCGCATCTCATCAAGCATCTTTGAGCGCGCTGTATACGATGCCGCCACCCGGAGACGCGCCGTGGCGTTGCTGACCAGGTTCCCAGACGACCTCCGCCTACCTCCCCCAGCCAACTCGGGCCTCTACGATCCCGACACAGCCCCGTTCAATGAACTGCCCGAACTCAACGCCGCTCCCTTCTTCAGTGAGAACGTCGATAGGATGGGTGGACCAGGCCCCGGCAACGCGGGTTGCCCCTCACGAGGCAGAGCCGCGAGTGATGCGGAAACACCGCGCTCACAAACAGCCTGAGGAAACTGGTCCCCCCATACCAGGAAGCCTATAGGGGGGTGGATTCCTGACCGGTCCTGGGCACCGCCGGCAGAACTGGGAGCGATCATGGCGCCTGGAGGGCCTTCTTGAGGGACCGCGGAGGAGCCTCCACCCGGTGTTGCGAAACCGCCCCCACTCCTCCACCTGGCACACCGCACAGAGATTGGGGTTCCCATGACCGAATCCAAGCCCGGTTTCCTCCAGCAGCTCCGCAGCCTTCCCCGCCCATTCTGGGTGGCCAACGTCATGGAGATCTTCGAGCGTCTCTCCTGGTACGGCTGGTTTACCGTCATGGCCCTGTACGTGACGGCTCCCCCGGAGAACGGGGGACTTGGCTTCTCGACTGAGGTGCGGGGCAACCTGCAGGGCATCGTGCCCTTCTTCCTCTATCTGTTGCCCGTCCTCACGGGGGCCCTGGCCGACCGGTTCGGCTTCAAGCGCATGTTCATCATCGCCTTCTCGGTGATGATCGTGGCCTACTACTCGCTGGGACAGTTCACCTCGCTGCCCGGGTTCTTCCTGGCCTTCATGTTCGTGGCCGTGGGCGCGGCCATCTTCAAGCCCGTGGTGGTGGGCACCGTGGCCCGGGTGACCGACGACTCAAACTCCTCGCTGGGGTTCGGCATCTTCTATATGATGGTCAACGTCGGAGGCTTCGTCGGCCCCATCGTGGCCGGGGCGGTGCGCGGCTGGAGTTGGGACTACGTATTCATGGCCTGCTCGTTCTGGGCCGTGGTGAACCTGGTCATCGTGCTCACGCTGTACCAGGAGCCCCCGGCACCGGAGTCGCAGGGCCCCAGGTTGTCGGTCATGGAGACCGCCGTCCAGGTGCTGGGAAACCTCCGCTTCTTCCTGACCGTGGGGGCCATCCTGGTGGCCCTGATGGTGGCAGGGCTGGGCTGGGGATTCACCTGGTTCCACTGCGCGCTCTTCTGCCTCGTGTGGCTGGCTGCGAACGTGCTCTACGACCGCACCCTGCCCCGCCGGGAGGAGGCCACCGAGAAGCTCCCCTGGTTCCGCCAGAGGCTCCATTGCAGCAACTGGCGCTTCGCCCTGTTCCTGCTGATCATGTCGGGCTTCTGGACGTCCTTCAACCAGATCTTCATCACCATGCCCGAGTACATCCGCGACTTTACCGACACCCGGCCCCTGATCCGCACCTTCGAGTCGGTCTTCGGGCCCAGCGATCCCCAGGACCCGACCCGGGGAATCGCCTCCAAGGTGGCCACGGTGAGCCAGGACGAGCGGGCAACCATCCACAGGTCCATGACCGCCCTCCTGGAGCACCAGGCCCAGGGGACCCTGACCCCCACCGTGCTGGACGAGACCGCCCGAATACTCCTGGAGAGCAAGATCCGACTCCAGCCCGGTGAATTGCGGCAGATGGCGGCCACCCCGAACGGAGACGCAGAGACCCTGACCACCCAGGCCATCATCCAGGCCCGGCAGTTCAACCCCGAGTTCATCGTCAACATCGACGCCGGGGCCATCGTGATCTTCCAGGTCCTGGTGTCGTTCCTGATGGCCCGCTTCCACCGGTTCACCACCATGATCGTGGGGATGATCGTGGCCGGCGTGGGGATCGGCCTGTCGGCCCTGGCCGGAGGCCAGGGGATGCTGGGAGAGGGAGGTTCGGTCTGGTTCGTGTGCGGCGGGCTCTTCATCTTCGCCATCGGCGAGATGATGGCCAGCCCCACCAGCCAGGAATACGTGGGGCGCATCGCCCCCGAAGACAAGAAGGCCCTCTACATGGGCTACTACTTCGTCGCGATCGCCCTGGGCAACCTGTTCGGTGGGATCCTGTCCGGCCAGCTCTACGGAAAGCTGGCGCGGGACCTCCAGAGGCCCGACCTGATGTGGATGTGCTTCGGGGCGATCATGCTGGCCACGGCCCTGGCCTTCATCCTCTACAACCGCTACGTGCTGCCCCGGGAGGCCGCCGACAGCCTCACGGATTGAGGGTCGGAACTCGTCCCGTCGGCCTGGGAACCGACAGAAGGGTCTCCGAGCCCGATCCCAAGGGCGTCCCGGATGCCTTCACGCCCGGTGCGCAAGTTCATCTGGACGCCTTCCTCCGGTGCGGGGACTACAACCAGGGCGTGGTCCTCCTCCGAGTGCCCCGGGCCCCGCTGTCGAAGCCTCGGGCGATCTGGAACGCCCCCTCGGCCGACCTCGAGGGAATCGTCGACCCTCCAGCCAGAGCAGTCCAGGACCGGGTTCAGGGACGGACCTGACCTCGGTGCGTGGGGGGCAGCATCCGATGGCACGTTCTGGGCGAGCAGGTCGAGTCCGCTGGGCTCTCTCGTCGGGATGGCCCCGCGCAGGGGGAGGAACTGGATTTCCGGCTGGTTCATGTCGACCCTGAGGGATGCTCGCCCGCAGCCATCAAAGCATCGACTACGAGTGGACGACGACGGATTCACGTCCTCCCTCTGGTATACTCTTTGTAGATCCATTGTTGGAGGTTGCCCCGTGGAAGGTCGGATTGCTCGGTGGGGCCACAGCCTGGCCCTTCGCATCCCGCGCCTGGTGGCCCGCGAACTGGGTCT
>DCTU01000011.1:3534-5413 GCA_002329445.1 bacterium UBP9_UBA1432 | reverse complement strand
GGCCAGCGCGTGGATCTGGGCGGGCAGGTCCTGCTGGACGTCGATCCGGCGCGCTTCCTGCAGGTCGTCGCGGGGCAGAAGCTCCAGGGCTCCCGAGCTGCAGACCCCGATCGAGCCCTTCACCCGTTCAGCGCCCTCCAGGTAGACGTAGGGCAGGCTCCAGCGGCTGTTGGTCTCGGCCAGGGGGGTCTCGGTGGTCACCTCCAGCGAGAGCTCGCCCGAAGCGGGCTGGCTCAACAGGATCGTCAGGAGGCGGTCCTTGGGACGCTCGACCGTGCGCCAGGAATCCAGGTTGGGGCATTCGACCGAAAGCACCTCGGCGTCCCGGGGCAGGAGCACCTGCAACTGACTGACCTCGTTGCGCAGGACCGAGCAGTCGATCCGCGCCCGGTTCTGAAGAGCCTTCTCCGAAACCCGGACCAACTGGTAGACGCGTCCATACAGCCGGGGCTTCTCCCGGGTCACCAGTCCCCTGGCAGCGGGGTCTGCCTTCAGTGAAAGCCAACTGAGCTTGACCGGGGGAGAGGCACCCGCCGGCAAGGCCCCCCGAGCCACCGTGCGCTGGCCCTCCGGATGGGACTGCAGGGGAATCTCCGGGGTGGACTTCACACGGACCTGGTTTCCCGGCACCGAGAGCGTCCATGTGGAGATGGCGGTGTCCGGAACGACGAGGTTCAGGCTCCGAGAGGGCGATTCTTCCTGGACGGGCAGGTGGTAGACCAGCTCCAGGCGATGCGTCCCGACGCCTCGGACCACGAAGCAGCCCACCGCGTCCTTGGGGAAGACGGAGACCGGCCTGCCGTCCAGCCGAGCCTCCTGCACCACCACCTCGGTGGGGAGGAGGGGAATCTCCTGGAAGCCGCCGCTCAGGACCCGGACTGCCAGGTCCGCCTGGACGCGGGCCCATTCGCCCTGGATGGCGATGCGGTACTGGCCCCGGGCCAGGGAGAAGGGGATGGGAGCCGGGGCCCGGGTCGTTCCGGCGGGCGGGGGGGTCGGCTCGGTCANNTCGGCCCGGGCCAGGGGAATGCAGGCCAGGAAGGCCACCAGGATGGCGGTCAGGATGCGGGCTCTCAAGACGGCACCTCCTCCTTCGGGTGGCCCGGGCCGGGCACCGGACGCTGTCGGCGGCTCCGGAAGGCGTCCAGGAGCCAGCGGCGCTGGCGAATCAGCCAGGCCAGGCCCAGAAGGGCCAGGCCGAGCATGGCGCCTGAGACCAGCACGTCCCCGGGCGTCCCGGACAGCAACCAGCCCAGGACGATCAGGCCCGCCGAGGCCAGGACCAGCTTCTTCCAGGCTGAAGGTTCGCCGGTGAACCCCAGGCCCAAGGCCAGGGTCGCCAGCAGGGCTCCCCACCAGGCCGCCTCGAGCAATTGGGGCCGGTAGTAGCGAACCCGCAGGGTGGGGGATTCTTCGCCGACCATCAACTGGGTGAACCGGTGCCCCTGGCCCGATACGGGCACCCGGACGCGCACAGGGAACGAGCCCTGGCTGGTGGTCTGGATCATCTGGGCCATGGCGCTCTGCGGGGGCTCCTGGGGCTCGCTCTCCAGACCCTTGGCCGAGAGGGCTCCTCCGTCGACGTCCGCCGCGCTGGCGGCGATCCCAGGGAGGGCCGCCTGGGGGGCGGGCCGCGGCTGGTCCTGGGAGACCTTTCTCTTCTCATTACCCTCGAAGCGTTCGGACTTCACCTCGTCGGCCAGGGCCGGGGGCTCGGGCAGGAAAGGCTCCTCGTCCGAGGGCTCGACGCTTCCCGAGAAGTCCAGGGTCTTCCAGTCCTTCGGCAGCAGGACCGTCCAGAAGAACTGGGAGGTAGGGACGCCCGGCAGTTGGGGTGCCTCCAGCAGGACCGAGCCCAGCCAGGCCTGACCGGTCTCGG
>DCTU01000011.1:0-3355 GCA_002329445.1 bacterium UBP9_UBA1432 | reverse complement strand
TCGTCGACCGCCGCCGTCAGCAGGGGAACCTGCTTGCCCAGGCGGCTCTCCACCCGCACGGACCAGGGAAACCCGTTGCCTTCATAGGCCAGGAGCGGAGGGCGCGTCCCCAGGGCCTGGACCTGGGGGGGCAGCAGCGAGGGGTCGGTAGGCCGGAAGGTCTGGGAAGAGTCGGCGGGCGTCAGCTCCAGGGCCTCGCTGGCAGCCAGGCCCAGCCACGACTTCGACTTCTCGGCTCCGGTGAGTCCGACCCAGGGGACCTCCCAGGTCGAGTCGGGGTTGGCCAGGGGGGTCTCCAGCGTCAGGTTCAGCGCCAGGCTGCCGGTGACCGGCTTGGAAAAGGCCACATGGATCCGGCGGCCCGAGGGCCCCTCCAGGACCTCCCAGCCCGCCAGTCCGGGGCAGGTCAGCTCGGCCACCTGGGTATCTGGAGGGATCTCCAGCACCAGCGAGTCGATCTGGTTGCGCTGAATCGCGCATTCCAGCAGGACCCGGCTGCGGATTTCCCGCTCCGAGACCTGGGTCAGGTGAAAGATTCGCGCCGACAGGCGGGCCTTCTGGCGGTTGGCCTGACCCGCAAGCCCGGGGTCCGCCGAGCGGGGCGACCAGGTCACCCTTGTGCCCTGCGAGCCGGGCAGGGGCATCCGCGCCACGGTTCGGTCCCCCTCGGCCGAGGTGTCCAGGGGGAGGGGGGGGAGGGTCTGAAGCTTCAGCGAGCGCCCCGGCAGGACCAGACGTGCTGTTCCCGGGGCTCCGGCCACGGCGCGGAATTCGAAGTGGCGGGCCGCTCCCTCGACGCTCAAGGGGGCGTGGTAGACGACTCGGACCTGGTGGTTTCCCCGGCCTCGGGCCAGGAAGCGGAGGGTACTCTCCTTCTCATAGACGGGGACGGCCCTTCCGTCCAGGGTGACCTCATCCAGGACCACTCCCGAGGGCAGGAGGGGTATCTCCTGCCAGCCGCTGGCCTGCAGGCTCAGGTCGACCCGGCCGTCGACCACCACCCACTCGCGACCCGCCTCCAGCGAGTAGCGTCCGTTCGAGAAGAGGTGGGTTCGGGGTGGAGACGTCGCGGAGGAGGCCTGGGTCGGCGTCGGGGCGGTCAGGCGCAGGTACTCCTCCAGGGGAAGGGTGACCGAGCCTCCGGGCCCGGGCTCGGCGCGCAGTGTCGAGGAGGCCATCAAGCACAGGGCCAGGGCCAGCAGGATCCGGGTTCTCATGCTTCCCCTCCTTGTCCGCGCAGCCGCGAGACCAGCCAGGACCGGTTCCGGTAGAGCCAGGACGCGACCAGCAGGTACAGCCCCCGGCTGGCCCAGACCAGCGCCAGCTCCAGGGGAGTTCCCGAGGCCCATCCCCGGACCACCCACAATCCCACCACGGCGATGAGAAGGGGCTCCAGGCCCCGCTCACGTCCCGTCTGGCGCCAACCCAGCCCCAAGGTCAGTCCCAGCGCCACCAGGGCTCCCAGGGTCTTCAGCAGCGGGGAGGCGTAGTGCAGGACCACCTCCGGGACCTCCTGGTCGGTGACCACCAGGCGCGAGAACTGGAAGGACTGCCCTCGGGCGGGGATGTTGAACTTCACCGGGAGGGTGCCCCGGCTGGCCTGTTGGACCATCCCGGAGATCTGTCCAGAGTTGAGGAGCTCGTCCTTGGAGACCTCCTGGCGCAGGGCCTTGCTCCGAACCTGAGCGGCGCCTGGTTCCACCGTGGCATCGGTGCCCGGAGGCCCAGAGGACCGCCTGACCGTCTCGTGGATCAATCCCGGGCGCATGTTGCCGCCCACGTGCCAGATCCACTCGTCCAGGGGCAGGAAGAGCGTCCAGTTCATCACCGAACAGGGCATGTCCACCTGGGCCGCCTGCAGGCGGTGTCGCCCCAGCAGGGCCGAGACTCCAGGCTCCTGGACGTAGGTCAGCTCCACGGGGAAGGTGGTCTGGCCCTCCTGGCCCGAGGCCACCAGGGGAAGGCGGATCTCGCCCTCGGCTCCCTGCACCGGCCGGGCCGGCTGGCCGTCCAGCGTGGTGGTGAGAAGCGTGGCGCCCTCGGGCAGCCGGATGTTCAGGCTCTGTTTGAGGTTGTTGCGGACCTGCCAGGTCCAGGAGGTGACCAGCTTCCCATCCCGGGTCACCAGGGTCAGCCCCGAAGCCTCATCGATGGCGGCCGAGAGCACGGGCAGCTCCTGACCCTTGCGACTGGTCAGTTGGATCGACCAGGGCTGCCGGTGGAATTCGTAGGCCCGCAGCAGCGCAAACGAGGCCAGGTCGCGGACCTCGGAGGGCAACTCCGAGACGTCGATCGCCCGGACCCCTTCCAGCTTGCCCGGCTGGATCTCGAGGCCTCCCGTCGCTCCCAGGCCGATGGAGCCTTTGACCATCTCGGCCCCGACCACCTCCAGCGCGGGAAGATTCCAGGTCGAGTCCGCCTTCTCGAGGGGTTGCACCAGGACCAGGTTCAGCGTGTGGCTTCCGCTCACCGGAGCCGCCAGGCGGATCAGGAGGTCCTTGTGGCCGGCCTGGATCGATTCGGACCAGCCTGCCAGGTTGGCGCAGGCCACCTCCTCGACCTCCACCCCTGCTGGAAGGCGCAGGGTGAGGCGGTCCACCTCGTTGCGCAGGATCGTCATGTCCACCCGGACCTGGCAGTGGACCTCCGTCTCCGAGACGGTCACCAGGTCGTACATCCGGGCGCTGAGGCGGGCCTTCTCGCGGCTTGCCTTGCCTCGCAGGGCGGGATCGGCGCGGCGGGGGGTCCACGAGAAGCGGACCTCGCCGGCCCCTCCTCCGGGAATGGCTCCTTGTGCCAGGGTCCGGGTCTTTTCGTCCTGCCGGGTCAGCGGCAGGGTGGGGGAGGTCTTGATCTCCAGGTCCCGGTCCGGGATCACCAGCAGGAATCCCGAGACCGAACTGGCTGGAGTCTTCAGGATCACGCTGCGGGTGGCGCCCGAAAGGTTGACCGGCAGGTTCCAGGTGACTTGAAGCTTGTGGGAGCCTGGACGCTCGACGGGAAGGAAGAACTGTCCGTCCTTGCGGTACAAAGCCAACGAGCGGCCATCCAGCCGGGCCTCTTCCAGCACGACGTCGGCGGGCAGGAGGGGGACCTCCACCCAGCCGGCCTGGTAGATTTGCAGGTCCAGCGTTCCCTGAACCTGCACCCAGTCTGGACGGGCCTGCATCCGGTAGTGCCCTCGCGAGAACAGGAAGGGTACCGGCACGACCGACCCGCTCGACGCGGCCCCCGGGGGCTTGGGCTTGCGGGTCAGTTCCAGGAAGGTCTCCAGAGGCAAGGTCACCTGCCCCTGGGCGGGCGGCACCGGCTGGTCGGCGACGGCCGGTGGCCCCCAGGCCAGCAGTGCCAGCAA
>DCTU01000186.1:4465-8252 GCA_002329445.1 bacterium UBP9_UBA1432 | reverse complement strand
AAGGGGCTGGGGACCCCGGCCACCCGGGCGGAGATCATCGAGGCCCTGATCACCCGAAAGTACGTGGAACGGGTGAAGGGGGCCCTGAAGACGACCACCAAGGGCATCTTGCTGATCGACATGCTCCGCCGCATCGAGGTCTCGCGACTGGCCTCGCCCGAGCTGACCGGCGAGATGGAATTCCGCCTGCACCAGGTCGAAGAGGGCGCCCACAAACGCGACGACTACATGTCCGAAATCCAGGACTACACCATCGAGATCGTCGAACGGGCCCGCAACTTCGAATACGCCGGGCTTTTCGCCGAAGAGCCCCCCTTGGGTTCCTGCCCCCTCTGCCGGGTGCGGAAGGTCCGGGAGCAGGCCCGATTCTACGCCTGTGAAGGCAACCAGGGCAAAGGCGATGGCGAGTGCGGGTTCATCCTCTGGAAGGACCGCGCGGGACGCTACCTGGACCGACGCACGGTCGAAGAGTTGCTCTCGGTCGGCCAGACCGATTTCCTGGAAGGATTCGCAACCTCTTCGGGCCAGGCCTATCGGGCCCGTCTGCGCCTGACCGCGACCGGCGAGTGTGAGCTGGAGGCCGAGCGCTCGGACGACGCACCGGACACCCCGGCGGCCCTCCCCGTCAGCGACGAGCCGCTGGGCGAGTGTCCCTTCCATCCGGAGTGTCAGGTGGTGGAGACCCCGACCCACTATCGCTGCCTGGGAATCTGCGTCGAGAAGACCGACAGGAAGTCCGGGCTGACCCTGCCCCGCGTGGTCTGCCAACGGGAGATCTCCCGCGAGGAGGCGCAGCCCTATCTGGCCGAGAGGAAGACCGCTCTGCTGGAGAACTTCATCTCGCGCTTCGGCAAGCCGTTCAAGGCCTATCTGCTGCTCAAGGACACGGGCAAGCACGGTTTTGAATTTCCCCCCCGGGCGCCCTCGGCGGGGCGTCGCGGCACGCGCGCCCGGACCGCGGAGGAGTCCGAGAAGGAGGCGGCCCCCTCGCGAGGGCGGACCACCACCCGGAAGACCGCGGGCAGCAAGACCTCGGCGGGCAAGTCGTCGACGCGCAAGACGGCCACGCGCAAGGCCACCAAGGCGACGACCGCCACCAAGACGGCGAAGTCGACCTCGGCCAGGGCTGCCAAGAAGACCTCAGAACCCGCCCCAGGCGACTCGGCCACCAAACCGACGCGTTCCCGCAAGGCCGCGCCGAAGAGCTGAGCCGTGCCCGAGCGCGCTGCGACCGTTCCCCTGGCGGGTCGGATGGCCCTGGCCTGCGGGCTGGCCTGGTGCCTCCTGGTTCCGTGCACCCCGGCCCTGGCGCTGGAAGGCCCGCAGGGGGAGCCTCCTGTTCCCCGAAAGAGCCCCACTCGGTCCGCCTTCCCAGGCGGGGCCAGGAGACCCGCTCCTCGGTCTGAATCCGTGGAGCCCCAAGGAGGAAGAGCCGTGGCCCAGATTCCCGTGGCCGTCGAGGTCACCCCGGAGATGACTCCGCAGCAGATGCGAGCCTACTACCTCGAGCAGACCCGCCGCAGCATGACGGAATGGGAAGCCAGGAACTGGTCCTTTGAGGACTCCCCTCCCTTCCGCCTGGAGGATCCGGGTCCCCTGGAGGTCCACCTGACTCCGGAGCTGGCCCGGAAGATCGACCTGCGCGCCCAGGTCGAAGCCTTCGCCGCCGAGGCCCAGGTCTCCACGGCAGGGGTCCGCGAGAACCAGAACGTCCTGTGTCCTTGGGACCACCGCTATCGAATCAACGAGTACATCCTGGCCCTGATGAGCGAGTCGCTCAGCCGCCTGGTGAAGGAACTCCACCAGGAGCGGGTCGCCAGCCTGCCGCAGATCTCCCCCGAAGAGGTCGCAACCCGCCTGGGGCCGGTCGGTGTGGAGACCATCGAGGAGATCTTCGGGATGGACCTGGCGGAGGCCATGCGCTTCGCCCGCCAGAACCCGATCCGCATCGTCGGGGGGGAGGTCCGCTCCAACACCCCCCGCTTCGTGGATTTGGCCTCCCGGATCTATGCTGCTCAAGGCCTGCACGTCTTCCTGACCGAGGACCCCTCCTGCAAGGACACCTCGACGATCTTCCTGTGGAGCTTCCTGACCTACATGCTGGGACTGTCGGGAGGGGACTACTACACCTCCAGCCACGGGGCGCCCCAGAAGCAAAGCGACAAGATCCTGGGGCCGGACGGCTCGCAATACCTGCCCCCGGAGTATGCCCGCATCGTGACCCACATGCGGGACATCCTGCACCAGGTCGAGACGACCGGCTACACCCTCCGCCTGGCCGCCCGAGACGATGCCCACCTGCACCGTTCGTTGACCTATCCCCGGATGGGGCGCCTGTACGCCGACTACCTGCGCAAGGGCCCGGCCTCGGAGGAAGCCCTGGCGTTGATCGGCCGAGCCATCGACCAGGGGATGCGGCTCAAGCTGGACTTCTTCGGAGGGGCAGGTTACCGGACCCTCGAGCCGGTCCTGAGGGAGTTGGGGATCCTCAAGGCCTTTGAGGGGGGCTTCCTGCGCACCGAGGAGGACCCGTTCTTCCACAACATCGGATTCCGGGTGGCCCGAAAGAAGACCGGGCAGGGCTACGAGGTCGTCCACGACAGCGTCGACGCCAGCCTCCCCCAGGTGGTGCGATCGGCGGGTTATGAAGTCCTGCTGAGGGACGCCCCCTTGGGGCAGACCCTCTTCAACGTCGACCCGGATTCGGACCGCTTCGTGGTCGGCCAGGTGGTGCCCGCCTCGGAGGCGGGAAACCTCGAGCGCCTGGGCGTGACCAGCCTGCCGCTGGGCGCGGAACGGCTCTTTGCCATCTACTCCCCCAACCAGTTCTTCCTGATGCTGGCCGAGAACGACCGGGTCCAGATGGTCCGAGAAGGGACCTGGGGCGAGTATTCCAGCTTCGACGTGCACACCTACGTCTCGGCCCTGTCTTGGGACGAATGGGCCGAGTTCCACGGAATCCCCGTGGTCCGAACGCCCGTCGGCTTCAAGGAGATCGCTGCCNNAGCGGCAGGTGGAAGCCGCCATGCAGCGGCTTCCGGGACAACCGATCGAGGTGCAGGACGAGCTGGGCAACCGGATCCGAATCGGAGCGCGGCCCAAGGTGCATCACGCCGGTGAAGAGAGCGGCGGAAAGATCGGCGGCCCCCGGGAGCCGATCCCCAACCTGCTGGGGCAGAGCGTGATCGCCATGCGCGAGAAGAGCAGCGGCGAGGCCTGCATCTCGGCGGTGGCCCTGATGGCTCGTCTCTACCTGGAATCCCGCGAGCCAGGCTGTCAGGCGAGGATCTACCTGCACCACAACCTGGACCGCCTCTTCCAAGAGAGCCGGATCGCCCACCCGATGGAATTCCGGGGCGACAAGGTCCACTACAACGAAGCCATCTTCGACCCCGAGGAGCTGGCCCGGGCCAAGGCTGCGGGCATCGAAGAGAAGGATCGCTTCAACAACTACTTCAGGACCCTGGCCCGGGCCATGAGCGACCCGTCGCTCACCCGGAGCGGGCGTCCCCTGACCTTGCAGGAGGTCCGCGAGATCCTGACCGAGGCCATGCCCGGGATGCGTGAGGACTGGGCGCGCCTGGAGCGCGTGGATGTCTGGTCGGATGGCCTGCAGTTGTGGTTCGCCCCCGGCGGGTGCGTGCGCGACATCTGCCTGCGCCCCTCCGGGACCGACGCGAAATCCAAGGTCTACTTCGACGGAACCGACAAGGCGGGGCTCGAAGAACTCTTCAACCAGCACTTCCGCAACTTCGAAGCCCAACCCGGACCGCGCTATCTCGAGCTG